>SVJW01000002.1 GCA_015068735.1 Oscillospiraceae bacterium | reverse complement strand
TTTTTAATCACACCATTTGCGTCATACTCTGCGATATAGAGTGTACCGCCTTCGGTATTACCTACTGCACTAACTTTGCCGTCTGCTACCTTCATAACAACGGGTGCACCCTTTACTGTTACGGTGCCTGTTGCAGTTGTACCGTCACTGTATTTCGCAGTTACATTTAAGGTATAGTTTCCAAGAGTAGTAGGATTAAATACGTTGTTTTCAACAGCATCACCAGACCAGGTAAGAGTTGCTCTCTGATTATTTCCGCCCTGATTTGCAAATGAGCCGCTAATATCTACATTGTTTGATGCAGGTCCGGGGCCCTGTGTTTCAAGAGTCTTTGCCTCAACCTCATTTCCGGAATAGAAGAGCTGTGCTGCCTTTACCGCTGCATCTGTACGGATAATACCACCTGAAGAATACAGTGTCACCGCAATATTATCAACAAGAACTTCTGCGCCATCGCTTACAGTCAGGTCAAACCATCTGAGTGCGCTTGCTAAATGACCGGTAGGTTTCGTTGCATCTGTATTATTAGCTGCAGTATAAATCATATTCTTCAATGGAAGTGCTGTTACTGCAACTCCGTTAACATACACATTCTGTGAACGGGCTACCCAGTTACTGTCAACATCAATACGAATCCATCCATTTGCGTCGGGAGCAATGGCAAAAGTTTCTTCTTCAGTATCAACACTAACTGTAATACTGTTATTCGTAATTACAAATCTGTGGTGAACATATGCATTAAGCATTTCAAAGGTTAAGCTTTCTCCATTATCAAGCTTAACATCAAATCCTGTTGCAAAGCGCTGTGCTGTTGGCTCAACACCGGCAAAAAGAGATACCTTGGATGTTTTTTCATCTGCGGTATCGGAGAACTTTCCTACCATACCCTTGTTTTCATCAAAAGCATATTCAATTTCGGGTGCAGGAAGAGTGTCGTTACTCCTTTTTCCCCATCCGCTAAAGGTAGTATAGTTTTCACCGCTTACTGCTTGTCTGATTGTAATAGACTCACCGGCAACACCTGCTTCAAAGTTATCTCTGAGAGCAATATTTGTCTCTGCAGTATTCTTGGGAGCAACAGCAAAGTTATATTTCTTTGTAACTGTTTCTTCTCCAGCTGTGTATGTAGCAGTAAGAACAGCACTCTTAAAGATATTATCTGCGCGCTTAACAGTACCATCTGCAGCAATTACATTTGCATCAGATGTAGTCCATTCTACCATACCGTTACAGTCAGAAAGGTTTAAGTTTCCTGTAATTGCCCCTGCATTCTCGCTTGTAATGGAATCAAGTGAGGTTTCAGATTCAATGTAATCTTTTATGTCATCTTCGGTAAGGTTATCAAAGCTTTCTGTATAAATTACAAAATCGTCAACAAGCAGCTGTCCCTGGTTCTTTGAATTAGGAGGGGTAAATCTAAAATTAGTAACTGCATGGTTTTCATTCTTGAACGTGGTATTCAATTTTACAGCGTTTGAAAAGTTTACCCCATCTTTGCTTACTGAAACAGTATTGTTAGCTACATCATATTTGAGGACTGCAAGTTCCCAATTATCAGTTGCGTCACCTATGTGAGAACTATAGGCATATCCGGTATCATACTCAAATACAGAAGCAATTCTGAAAGTACCGCTGTTGTTACCCAATGTTGCCATATTTGTACCTGTTGTTCCATCGGCTGTATCCATCTGCAAACGTGCTTTGTAATTCTGGATAGCATTATCAACGCGGTTAATATACTTGAATTTAAAAGAAAAATACAGTTCGTTTGCTTGGGCAAGTTCTTCCGTCGGTGCATTTCGTAAATAAGCAGTTCTATAGTTATTTACGCTTGCAATATCCGCACTTGTTTTTGTCCAATCCAGCTTCAAGTAAGAATTTCCGTCTGTTTCTGTTTCGATAGGATGAACAAGGCTATCCGTAGTGCTATGTGTTGTGAAAATGAAGTCTTCCTGTGCCATTGCATTTGTACCCTCTGCATAGTTATATGCAAAGTTATCTGCTGCAATAACTTTGGTTGTCTTTGACTTTACCACTACTGTAAAGCTTTCGCTAACGCCATCCTTTGTTGCTGTAAGAGTAACCGTCTTATCCTCAATAGCGTGTCTTGTAACTGCACCTGTTGAAGTATCAACTACACCCTCAGGACTTGCTGTCCATGTGTAAGAGTTACTCAGACTAAGTGCTTCTGTTACCATGTTTGCAGGCTGATGATTGAGGATATCCTCAATATTGAGCTCTGCAATGTCTGCCTCGTCCCCTGCTGCCATTGCGATTGGTGCAAGTGTCATTAAGAACACAAAACACACAACCAGCGAAATTAGTTTTTTCAGGTTTTTTCGCATTTCTACATCTCCTTAAATAAAATTTGTTTTCCTTTCCGAAGGGGTTATATTATTTTAAATTAATTTTACTATCAGTAATTTGCGCCCATATTTGTTATAACGATAACATCGTATGCTCTTCCGTCAACTCTTTTTATAAGCACCTTCGTATCAGTGTTAACAACCTCATACCCGGTTGCATTAAGCTGCGCTACCGACGGAATATCTGCCGCAGTAATCTCCCTGAGTTCTTTTGTTTCACAATCAAATTCAAGAACGGAAATTGTGCTTGCCGCAGTCAAGACAGTTGTCCAATACTGTTCATTCGAGGGAGTATTTTTCCCTGAAACAGTTGTATATGAGGCATTTGCCTTACTATAGGTGCCGATTCTGTCGCTACTTACAAAGCAGGGATAACCTAAAATATACATCGTGTTATCGTGATTTATAGTTTCCTGTCCGTTCATATCGAAGAAGCAGTAGTCAGGATCCGTATCCCTCTGTGGCGAATAAATAAGCCTTGCCTTAATTATTTTATCGTCAATATCACGCGTAATTTCAAAGGCGTCGCCTTCCATAATCTTTCCGTCAGAACCCGGATAACGGGTTTTAACTGCCGCTGAAAGAATTCCGTCATCTCTCTCCATCAAGGATTGAAAGTCCTGTGAAAACCAACCGTTTATAGTCTGCATATATTCATCATCTTCATTGCACTGCATAAAGGAGTCAGAAACAACAAAAAGTCTTGTAGAGAAATCACCCGGGTCTGAAATTACTGCGGCTGCTGCTGTCCAGGATTCATCCGCATCATAGAGTTTCGCAAAATAACCACTGCCGAGGTTTTTCATCGTGTTATAGTCAATAACCTCGACTAAATCCTCGTCAGTTGTTTCCAGTACAGTGGACCTGTTATGTATAAGAAAACCTATCGTATTTTCACCTACTGCATGACCGCCGCGGATAGTTCTTACATTATTTACATTCTGGAGGCCGCTTGATGAGCTGATTGCATAATCCAGACTGAAATTAGCTAAATCAAAGCCAAACTTAGAGTTGGTATTATCTGTTGCTATATCAAGCTCTTTAAGTTCTCCGGCGGCATTTATACGCACCATTACAACCTGTGGCTTAAAATTACCTGTCATACCATCAAACAAAGCATCTACAGAGAATATATCGTCTCCTGTTTTATTTTTTACACCGTCAAGAGTCAGTTTTTTTGAAACAGGCACATAAGCAGTGTCGTCGCTTTCAAGATGTAACATAACCTCAACATAACGACTGCCGCGATATATATCCATCATATATGCATATTGAAGTCTGCCCTGTGTTTCCAGAAGCATTGCAATATTGCCTTCGTAGTTTAAAAACAGCTGATATGTAGAACCTGCTTCCGGCTTTTTGTAAACGGCAGGTTTGCTCTTCATAAGAGCTTTATATGTGGATGAAAAAGTGTAGCTCTTATCTTTGTAGTAAATTACTGTATTTCCGTCAGAATCAGTTTCAACAGAATCTGCTATAACATCCTCACGTACAGAAGATGCTATAAAGCGTATTTTCTCTTTGTTTTTGCTCTTAAACACCGAGACAACACTTTCTGCAGGTATTTCTTCCGGCTTTATATTCTGTCCGAGAGAATTTTGGAAAACTGCACATTCATAATCACCATATTTTATCGAAGCATATTCTACAGAAGAATAGGTCGCCGTTATACTCTCAGTATTCACATTACAATTTCCAAGAATAATATCAACGTATTCTTCGGCAATTATAGTTTCATAACTATTATCTCGGTCGGCATCTATCAAAGTAAGAGTTCCGTCCTTGATTTTCAATGAATTTGTTGTAAAGGTTTCATCGAGTGCTCCGTTATAAATAAAATCTGCGTAAAGATCTATTTTGTATTTATACTTTTTGCCGTCAATCATTACAACAAGGCAGGTTTTCGAAAACTCTGAGGAATCAGTCATAATATCCTCTGCTTTTACCGTCACAGTCTTATTCCTGCCATTTTTTGCAGAAATATAGAGCAATTCATTGTCATCCGCCCTGTAATAATACTCAACAAAATAACCTAAAAATTCTCTTTCCCATTCGTCAGTACCAATGAGTTCTCTTTTTCCAATAATGCTTCCGCCAATACCTGTTTGAGACTTTTGGTTCAATGCAGTAACACCATTATCGGTCATAATTCCTTCATCAATATATACACCGTGATAAAAGCTTAAAACCGTCTGATCCTCTATGCTTGCGAAGTAGGCATCGTTTCCTTTTATGGCAATTATGTCATAGATTTCTGCATCCGCTGACAGTTTAATAAGATTTACCGCCTTTTCAAAAGTAAGCGGTGCATCGTAATCGTACGGAGGATTTTTTAAAATACCTATTTCATATGCACAGCGAAGATATCCGTCTGAATATCCGCCTGTCACTTCTGCTGCTGGTTCATAACCCAAAGCGCTGACTATTGTCTTAACAGCCTGTCGGTAGGTAATTGGCTCCTGTGGCAAAAACTTGCCACCTCCAACACCGTTCATTATTTTAAGAGAAGCAACTGCACCTATTTCCCCGGAATATTCATAGTTTGAATCAACGTCGTTAAAATAAGCTGATGCATCTCCCATACCATCAATATCAAGAAGGTCTGTCACCATCTTTGCAAACATACCGCGTGATACTATGCCTTCCGGATTTTCATCCGCAAAAGAGTAGATTCCCAACGACTCCCCAAATAGAACATTGCTGTCATAAAGTTCTTGATCTATAACCACCGCGGACGAATCCGTTCCTTCTGCAGCAACAGGAAATACAGTTATTGTCATTGAAAGTATTAACAGGAAAAGCGTAATTCTTCTATATAAATTCATACTAAGCCTCCTGTCTTATTTTTTTAATAATCCATACAAAAGCTGTGCTGCCTGCGCTCTTGTAAGTTTTTCAAGCGGACGGTAGCTTCCGTCCTCAAATCCTGAAATTATTCCTGCTGCTACAAGTTCTTCCACACTCTCTGTTGCGTAATCAGAAATTTCAGCAGAATCTGAAAGTTGCTTTCTCTCGGCAAACACTCTTCCGTCCGCTTTACATGCACGTGCAATCATAACTGCTGCATCCTGCCTTGTTACTGCCGCTTCCGGCATAAAACTTCCGTCGGGCATTCCCGAAACAATGCCTTTATCAGACGCGGTCTTTATATATGAAGCTGACCATCTGTTTGAAGCAATGTCAGAAAACGCTGTTGTAGTGCTTTGTGAATTCAATCCGAATGTCAAAATTATCATTTTCACCAGTTGCTCTCTTGTAACAGGAGCATCAGGAGAAAACGAACCGTTGGGATAACCGGTAATAATGCCTCTTGAGGAAAGTTCTCTTATTGCCTGATATGCCCAATGCCTATTCGTGATATCAGTAAAATAGTTTCCGCTTTGCTCGTCCTTTTCCTTGTCGGAAGTTATAGCAGCATCAGGTACAACTTGTACAGAACCAAAGCTGTCGGAGCTTGAGCTTCCTCCGCCACCTCCGGAGTTTCCTCCACCGCTGTTTTTATCATCATCGGCAGCATCTGCAAGCACTTTTATGCGTGCTGCAAGTGCTGTCAGAACTTCTGACGGATGTTTAAAATCACGTTCAACAAAAGCTTTATTCACTTCATATGCGCCATATGTTTCGCAGTAAATACTGTAATCTGTTTTATCCAGTCCTAAAAGCAATGCATACTTATTAATAACAGGAGCTATTGTTGTTGCATCCTTTGTATTAATCATAGCTACTGCAACACCCTGTGCTATAGCAGTTTCTATATCGGATATACACTGCGGTCTTGCCTCGTTAAGCACATTTGCAGCAATTACATATGCCTCATTTTTTACAAGTGTATAATGTTCATTATCTGTAGAAAAATCATAATCCATCAGAGATTTATAACTGTTTACAAAATGGCTGATATCACTACTTGTCAGTGTCGTTGACGGCAATGTGCGAAGAGCATTCACCATTCGAAACACATTTTGTATATCCTCAAGAGAATTAAATTTTTTACCAGTGGCAGAAGATACTTCGTAATCGTTTTCACGTACAGAAACGAACATCTGATGTATCATATCCTTATTTGCCTGATAATCATCACCGAGATCAATACCTAAAAGAAGCTGATTGCTTACAAACAATGCACCAAGTTCACTTACCGTTGCGGTTTCAAAAGCAGGAAGCACTGTACCAGACACATAGTTTTGTGTTTGGTACTGCACAAGAGTTGATGCACTTACCGACTTTTTTCCACCACCGCTTGCCTTAACGATTATATATTGTCCGTTTTCAATGCCATCAAGCGGAAAACATATACTGTATTCTCCCGTCTTTGATGCTCTTGTTTCTCCCATACGGAGAATTTTATTGACATCCGTAAGCGGCTTCTTACTCGCCGGATCGGTAGAAAGCTGTCCATTCTCCTCCCTCAGATCCTCTAAACCATTTGAAAAAGCAGGATCGTAGAGAACTACAGTTATAACCTGATTGTATTTTGCAGAAGTAGTTCCGCTGACAAGAATAAATTCCCCGTCATTTGAAAATTCAAACTCTGCATTAAGTACAAAATCCTCTGCCGCAAAAGTTGGCACTGCGGATATTACAAAAAGCATTATCAGCGTCAAAGCTAAAGCAATTAATTTAGTTTTCATTTCTTATCCTCCTTCTCCTGTGGCAACGAAATTTCCACAGAAAGAATTGTTGCACTGCTACCTACTGCCCCAATACGGAAATCTGTTCCCAGTAAATCCATGTTTCCAAAACATATATCATCGAACTTAAAAGTCTTTGTCATTATTCTGCCTGTATTCGTTCTCGTGATGGTAAGCTTGTCATCGGTAAGATAATTCTTGTGCTTGTTGGAGTTTTCAAGCCATCTATGATATGTAAGCACTATAGGAAGGCTTGTATCATCCTTGTAGGTAACAGTAATTGTTGCAGGTGTGTTATCGTTTTCTATAACGGAGCTTTTTACGTTGACATACAGCTCTTTTCCTGCCGGAACTTTAGTTCCTTCATACTTGCCGTCTTTGTTATAAGTAGGCTCTACATTAAAATCGAAATTCCCATCATAATCTATTGCATCACAAGTTGCAGAAATATCATATCTGCCTCCCTGTGCGGGATTTGATGTAACATCCGAAACATCTATCCAGCCAAACTGCGGTATTGTATAATCTTCGTTCCAGCAACCGAAAATTGCATATGTCCCCTTTGGGCTCAGCTGTGGATGAAGATGTCCGGGATTAGCACTGCTTTGCGGTACTATTGCCATCAAATGTGATGCACCCGTTTCCGCATCGAAAACATAAAGACCGGAAAACTTTCCGCCGTAGTAGTTATTATCTGAAACAATCCATCTACCATCAAAGCTGAGGGAAGCGTGGTTAGAGTCACTGCCCCCGTTTCCGATAATCTTTTCTGTAAGGGAAAAGTCGCATTGTATGTACCTTTTATCCGTTCCGTCTTTACGCTGCATTACAAAGTGTGCATCGGGCTTGACGGAAGCGCGTATAGAGTCGATTTTTGCAGGATGGCGTACTGCCATAATCCATTCCCCGTCATGTGACCAGGATTCATGACCCACAGCTTCTCCTGTATAACCGCTGCCGGGCCTAGATGAATCTGGGCTTCTGAACCACTTCTGCTTAATTGCATTATAATACTCATCCGTATCCATATTTACCACCCATACACGGTCCGGCATAAGACTGCCCTGATAAAAGTATTCTTGACTTGCTGACACCGTTTCGTGTGCGAAGAAAGCAAGGTTGTCATACTCGGGATTCAGGCAAATATGATTTGGCGGATAGTCGGGATAATCAAAGCCATACCAATGGCTGAGGTCCCATTCCCCGGTTTTTATATCGAGGATAGGAATTCTGGTATAATAGTTTCTGTCAAATTCACCGCTGTTGTCACGCCACCAGAGGCTAAGCTTTGTTTCAGCATTATTGACCTGCAGGAGAGTTGGTGTACCCTTCTGCCATTCGGGAAGCTTTGCCACAATTGTTTCCTCGTATGTATCAAGGTCAATCTTTCCTATTTCAAAATCACTGTTTACGTACCAAAAATTATTCTGCGGTGTTACCATAGCACCATTTTCACCGGGACACGTACACATATAACGGCACATCTCTGTTTCAATGTTGTATTCCCAACATTTGTAGTCCTTTGTTCTGAAATAAATCCTCGTTTCGTCCGTTGACATACAATTCATTGTGAAATACGGCTTTATTGCCTGCTGTCCGAAAAAGTTAACTGTGTAGTATGTTCTTCCTGTATACTCATCTACATGGGTTGTTTTAGGAAGCTTAAACGGTGTACTCATAAGCCAATTCCACAAGTTATCGTCATTGAGTTTTGTGAGAATTTCCATATTAAAATCACCGCTGTTAAATCCATCTGTAAATGGGCAATAGCCTGTTTTCAGATTTTTCAGAGGAAAAATGTTCATTGCCAGGAGTACAAACGCATCAACATTTGCATTTTTCTCAGGCTGGAAAATCATACTTCCCTTTGATATAAGGTTATATTCTTTTGCAAGGTCATAAGCGTTATTCGAAAGAATCTCGTCCTCTACGCCAAGCAGTTTGAGATACCATATAACAAGTTCTTTTTGCGAGAATTTTTCTTTTGCGCCAAGTGTTTCTCCTTTTTCTATAATGCCTAATTCAATCGCCATTGCAATATACGGATCTGCTTCGGCACTTACATCACGAAAGCCCGACTTCATATTTTTCTCGAGGGCTTCGTCGTCCATTCTGTAGGACTTAATAAGCTGAACAAGAGCCTCTTCACGAGTAAGCTCTTTTTCAAGCTGCGGGTCAAATTCCTCTCCCTCACCAAAGCCGTCAAATGCACCAAGGCTGTGAAGAGTGTCCGCCTTTCCCTTGTTAAAAGTTCCAAAATGTTCGTCAGGTCTTGCATCATGGCTGATGTTTCGAACCTCTACCTTGGAGAAGGAGTTATATGCCCCCTGGCGTATTCTTATATCTGCACCGTTATCGAATTTGCCTGTGAATTCACAATCATCAAGGCAAATTGTTACACGAAACCAAGTTCCTGCAGTCTTTACACCATTTTCGTCAAGGCCTAACTTATAGACGCGTTCGCTCTTTATTTCCTGCGAGCCTCTGGGAATATATTCGACGTAGTAATATCCGCCGCCACCATAGTCCCAATAGTCGATTGTTATCATATAAACACTGTCATCTTCACCTGCAAAATTTTCGTCAAGTTTAAGATATATGTAGTTTTCAGTGTAAACCTGGCGCGCCTGAATGCCGTTCCATTCAATCTTTTCGTTATAAAGTTCGTTATACCGTCCTGCCGTTTCGGATTCAAAAAACTTCATTTTATGAGACTTTATCTTATCTCCAAAAATCACATATGCACTATCGGGATGCACTTCGCCAACCTCGGTAACTGCAACCTGGTTAGATGCGTAATCATCGTACGATGCGGCAAATGTCTTTTGCGCAGGAAAGGTATTAAACGCAGACAGAAAAACTGCTGCTGAGAGGATTATTCCAAATATCCTTTTCTTTTTCATAAATACCTCCAAAATCAATCGGCGGCAACCACTCTTACACAGTTGATATATATATCCTCGCTTGCAGTAATGTAATTAGCACTGCTTCCAATATCTGATACATCAAAGCACATTTTCTGCCACTTTTTGCTTGCTGTAATCTCTTTTGTCTCGCTTCCAAGGGTGATTTCCGTGCCCTCTTCGGGAGCATAGTAGGAAATAACAACCTTCACGTTTCCCGACTGAAGTGTTGTATCTTTTACTGTAAAGTCAAATTTATTTCCTGCAAGTGATGACAACTTAATTCCGCCGCGCTCTGCCACAGTTTCAGGTGTTTTGCCTTCAGCTGTACTTGTCATATCACAGGTAATTGTTGCACCATCTGCTGTAAAGTATGCTCCGGCATTTTTCTTGATAGTGGTATAATACTCCTCGGTTTCAGCTGTTTCATACAGGGGAATAACACTGAAGCTGTGTACCTTTATTAAATCCGTACCGCTGTTTGGTCTCAGCTTTACGCTATAATATCCATTACCGTTATTGTTTTTTATCAAAACGTATCCGTCTTCAATGTTAATTTCTTTTCTCACAGTTTTCCACGTTTTGGTATTATTCCTGGTTGCCATAACATAGCTGTTAGGTGTTTTCCATTTGGTCGCATCACTTTTATCAGTTTCTTCAGCTGAAACAATAGTAAGTGTAAGATTTATATCCCCTGTTCCCTCATCAAAATATGTAAGCTCACAGACAAGTCTATCTGCATTCTCAATTTCACTGTAATAGGAATCTTTAAAATAATACGCAAGACCTGTGGGAGAATTATTTGAAGAACGGAATACCGTTTTGTAGCAATCAAGACCACTTTCGGTAGTTTTTTCGCAAGAGAAATTCTTGCTTGCATCTTTTGTGTACGCCTCAAAAATCAGATTTCCGTCAGAAGATGTGAGAATCTCATAATTTCCGCCTGTAGTCGTTACAGATTCAGAAGTCGATACAACAGTGTTTTTCATAGTTGTTGTTGCACTTACCTCAGTTGCCACCGATTCTGCACCGTCTGTATCAACGGCACGCACTTCGAAGTTGTAATCGGTTCCCCATACAAGGTCTCCTGCCGTATATTCCAAAGAAGCACAGTCTTCCTTAATAAGCATTCCCTCATCATATATATTATAGGTAAGATCTTCTGACTCGTCGTAATCGTCAAGAGGTGCTTCCCAAGTAAGCTTTGCCGTGGATATACTCTCCTCTCCTGCAGTTAAATCTTCAGGTGCTGCAGGGGATGCGTTGAGCAGGGACATATTCCCCGACAAGCTGTCCCATACATAACAGGAAAGCACTCCACCATCACTACTTTTGTCTTCAAGTGATACACTAATGCTGTTTTCACTAAGAAGCGACACATCAGCACACGGTGTTGCATTAATAGAAAGAATTCTTCCCGTATCGGGATGCATATATGCTGCAATAAGTGTTGCGCCTTTACCAGCAGGCTTTGTGACAAGCGGCACCGTTACAGTAGTTACTCCTTCAACTGTTTGTACAGTAGCTTCTCCAAATTGTATTCTTTCGGTATCTGCCATAACAGTATAACTGCTAAGCAACATTACTATTGCGAGCATAATCACACAAATTTTTCTTGTTCTCATCATTTTAGCCCTCCTGTTGTTTAAACAGTTTCTTCAAACTCATCCATATCAACAACCTTGTAATTTAGTCTTGATTCTTCAGCGGCAAAGCAAATCAAGTGATTAAGGTATGATGTACGGATGTCAGTTATTGACTTACTCGGTTGCTCCCCTGAAAAAGCCTTTATTGTATCAATCATTATTCCGGTGTCACCACCGCCGTGTCCATCGGCAATGCTCTCAGTCATTTTGTTTACATCAATTTCCTTTATCTGCTTTGTTTCAAAATCATATACTGAAATCTTACTTCCATCTGCCATACTTACTCTGAGCTCGCCACGTGTTCCGTAAATTCTCATAAATCTACCGCCCTTATTCATAGCTGCCATCGTAAAGGAAACTGTGCAGCCATCCTCAAACTCCATATTAACTACCTGACGGTCTACAACATCATTGTCACACGCATATACACATCTGCCGTAGGGTCCTTTCTTTAATGCTGCAAGAACTTCTTCATCGGAGGCATTTACTTTTCCTGCGGCAATATCACGCCAGCCTTCCCAAGCTTCCATATAGAAGTTTCCGGCGTGATAAACACACTCATCCTTATGAGGGCAACCATCAAGGCAATAATCAGGAGCGTTTTTTGGCTGATTTTTCTTTGTAAAATGCTGCAAGGAACCAAAAGACTGTACCTTTGTGCATTTCTTACCTATAAGCCACTGCAGAAGGTCCGTATCATGACACGATTTTGCAAGGAGCATAGGCGATGACTCTTTGAGATTTCTCCAGTTACCACGCACATAGCTGTGACTGTAGTGTAAATTACCCACATTTTCCGTATGTATTATAGATGTAACATCACCAATCTCACCACGGTCAATAATATCTTTTATTATTTGAAACAGCGCAGTAAATCTGAGTACATGACATACAATTACCTTAACACCTTTCTTTTCGGCTGCCAAAGTGATTTTTTTACACTCCTCTGCAGTAGGCGCAATCGGCTTCTCAAGCAGCAGGTTATAACCTTTTTCTATGCACGCGAGTGCGGGCTCTACATGCATCTTGTCCTGGGTTGTAATAATTGCAAAATCTGCCATTTTAGGAAGTGCCGCAAGATTTTTCCAATCATCAAACATCATATCATCAGGCAAATTGTGACGCTCCCTTGCAAAGTTACGTTTTGACTCTTCTTTATCTGCAACTGCCACAATCTTTAATTCCTGAGGGTTTCTTATGGCATATTCAGTATAAGCCTGCCCTCTTAAACCATAACCTAATACAATGGCTGTAAGCTGTTTCATATTAATCACCTGGTTTTACAAAATTCTTTCTTATTTATTACTGTTTCAAGTATGCATCATAAGCTTCCTGTTTTATCTTAAGGACATCTTCAATGCCTAACTTTTTCAACTGTTTAACATATTTATCAAAATTCTCAATCGGCTCTGTTCCGGTAATAAACTTTACATACATTTCATCCACGTAGGAACTTATAGCTGTTGATTTAGTTGCATATTCTGAGCTTTTATTCTCAGGGATATACAGATTTGGCAATACATATTTAACGGCATCGGTATTACACCAAGTTTCCCATGCTTGCTGCTGTTCAGGAAGACCTGCGTACTGTTCCAAATAGCGTACGTCCTGAACAAAGCTGTTTCTGTCACCGTTCATGGTATACTTTGTCATTGCCTGAGCCATAGAAAGACCATCAGGATTGTTCTTAATTAAATCTGTATAAGTGGGGTAGCCGTCAACCATATTGTAGGTTTCTCCCTCTGTACCGAAGTTGAAAAACATGTGCCCATCTTCGCTGTAACCATAGTCAAGAAGGCGCATTGCAAGTTCAATATCCTTACACTGAGTAGTAATGGCAGCATGAGGAAGTGTATTCGAAACAAGCTGTCCGAACATCGGTGTTTCGCCCTTCTTGTGAGTGGGATATGGAGCCCCAGCATACTTAGCTGAAGGATTAGTTGACGCTTTAATCAGAGAACCGATACCGCCGCTTAAAGCTCCATTCATTGCTCCTGTTTTACCATTAAGCATGTTTGATGTAATTGTTGCTGAATCAGTAGTAGAGAAGTTTGGATCAAGAAGTCCTTCTTTATACCATCTGTGCATTGTCTCCAAAAATTCTTTATAGCCATCTTCCATAGGGCCAAAATGTACGGTATCTCCTATGTGGTAATAACTGGTTGTTACTCCAAAAGCACCTGTAAAAGCACCGTTTGATACAGCTGACAATGTCAGTGATAAAGGCGCAGTTGCCCCCTTCTTTTCTTTAAAAGCGCGAAGTACAACTTCCCATTCTTCAATTGTTTCAGGCATTTCTAATCCTAACTCATCAAGCCAGTCCTGTCTGATTATAACACCTGCTGATGTCTGAAGCTTTCTGTCGCCCATAAACATACCTGCCGAATAATAATCACCATTTGCTGTACGGCATTCTGCTGCTAACTCCGGGTTTTCTTCATAGAAAGCTTTTAAATTAGGTGCATACGCGTCAATAAGATCATTAAGCGGCAATATAATACCGTCTTCAATTGCTTTAGCAGGACCGCCGGGATAACTCTCCCAGTTATATGTGATAATATCCGGAAGTTCACCACTGGCAATCATCATATTAAATTTTTCTGTTGCATTTGTAAGAGACGGGTGAATGTATTCAACCTTAACACCTGTTCTTTCCGCAAGTTCTTTTGCAACGGGAAGGTCACCGAAGTTTGAAGCACTTACAGAAATTTTTGCATTCATAGGCATCCAATGGGTTAATTTAACCTCTGACTCAATGGGATAGGTATCACCGTATTTTGCCTCACCTATCTCGACTTTTCCTACAGTCTTCTTCCCGCTACATCCTGCAACCAAGGCAAGTGACATAGCCAATGCTAAAAGCTTTTTAAATTTTTTCATATTCATTTCCTCCTATTTTTTTATATTAAAATTAACCTTTTACCGCGCCAATCATAACGCCCTTTGCAAAATATTTCTGCAAGAAAGGGTACACACATAAAATCGGAATAGTAGAAATCACAATGGCTGAGTATTTGAGTGTTTCGCTTACTGCCTGTTTCTCTGAGTCCGATACACCTGCACTCATTTCTCCGGCATCGTTCTCAATCAAAATCTCACGGAGAAGTAGTTGCAGAGGATATTTTTCACGATCATCCAAATAAAGAGATGCAGAAAACCAGCTGCTCCATGCTGCCACAAGATAATAAAGCACTACAACTGCAAGTGATGCTTTTGTCAGTGGCAAGTAAATTTTAAATAAAATCTGAAAATGTCCTGCACCATCCAACCGTGCCGATTCATACAAGCTTTCCGGAACAGCTGCAAATGCAGTTCTCAACACAATCAAATTATAAGTTGTCAATGCACTCGGAAGAATAATAGACCAGAGCGAATTTAAAAGCCCTAAATCCCTGATAAGCATATATGTTGGCACCATACCGCCGTTAAAGTACATTGTAAACAGTATAAACAACATTACATAGCGACGTATATGCAGTTCCTTTCTTGTTAAAGCATAAGCCGCAAAGGAAGTTAAAATCACATTCAAGACAAGCTGTACAACGCATATAAAAAGCGTGTTACCGTAGCTTTTAAGCAAAATTGGATATTCAAATAGTTTTTCATATCCGTCAAGATTAAAATTCAATGGAGTTATCAAAGCTCCGCTGTGACCAAGAAGACTGTAGCCATCTGAAAAAGATGCCATAATAACGTGATACATAGGGTAAACACAAGCAATAGCCAGTGCTGTTAAAATTATACCGTTAATAAAGCGAAAAACTTTCATACCCAAACTTTCTTTAATTTTCATACTACATCCCTCCTTTAGAACAATGATGTCTCACTGAATTTTTTACTCAACGTATTTGCCATTACAACCAATATAATATTTACCAGCGAATTAAAAAGACCAATTGCGGTACTTGCGCTGTAGCTGGCACTTTCAAAACCTAAGCGATATACATATGTTGATATAACATCTGCCGTGTCGTAGATACCGGGGTTATAAAGAAGCAACACTTTTTCATATCCGACACTCAACAGGGTGCCCATTTTCAGAATAAGCAAAATAATAATGGTCGGCAGAATACTTGGAAGAGTAATGTGAATTGTCTGTCTCCATTTACCTGCACCATCAATCGCTGCAGCCTCATAAAGCTGTGCATCTACAGCAGAAAGAGCGGCCAGATAAATAATGGAGTTCCAACCAATCTCCTGCCATATTCCGGAAGTAACATATATCGGAACGAATAAATCCGGTTTAGTCAGCATTGTACGTCCATCATAGCCAAAAAACTTAAATATTGAAGTAATAATACCTGTATCTGATGTAAAATCGCGTACCAACGCACACACAACCACTAAGGATATAAAATGCGGTATGTAAGTCACCGTCTGAATTGTACGTCCGAACCATCGGGTTTTGACCTCATTTAAAAGCAGTGCCAGAATTATTGGCATAGGGAAGCTGAAAAAGAGCTGCGACAAGCTGATAGTCAATGTGTTTTTAATTACCCTGAAAAAATAGGGGCTATTAAAAAAGTCAGTAAAATGTTGAAATCCAACCCATGGGCTGCCTTCTATACCAAGCATCGGCTTGTAATCTTGAAATCCCATCAAAACACCATACATTGGTGCATAATGAAATATAATATAAAACGCCACAACCGGAAGTAACATAAGATAAAGCTCGTAATTTGAAAAAACATCTTTTTTTAATCTTTTCAAAAGCGGCGCTTTATTCTTTACGGAATGATATTCCGATTTCCCTTTTTTCATATAAAATCCCTCCATACATAGTCTTCTTCGTGTAAAACTCAGTAAATCTTTGCATACTCGGTAATGCCCAAAACCAATGCCCCGATACCATGCAAATCACTATTTGATTTTTTTACTCCAACATAATACTCGTAATCACCAACATTTAAGCCCTTTGATATGTTTTCCATAAGAATACGCCCGTTATCCTCTTTGAGCATTTTTAGAATACCCAGATATGCGTTATCTGCTTGTTTCTTATAATCTTTTGACAAAAATCCAAGCCTGATACACTTGGACAATGTATACAGATACAAGCACGTACAAGAGCTTTCGAGCCAGTTATCTTCCCTATCGCCCTTATCTAACACTTGATACCAAAGTCCGCTTTCATCCTGATATTTAAGAACTGCCTCTATCACATCAAGCAGCATTTTCTTCATTTTTTCATACTCAGGACGTTCTTTTGGGAAATGTTCTAAAATATCTGCCAAAGCAACACCGTACCAACCTATTGAACGTCCCCAGAATTCACTCGAATGTCCGGTTTCTTTATCTGCCCAGGCTGCCTCTTTCGTTTCGTCCCAACCGTGGAACAACAACCCGGTTTTTTCATCACGGGTATGCTCTGTTATAAGCCTGAACTGATTCCATATCATATCCAGACATTCTTCTTTTTTGGTCAGCAAGTAATACTCCATAGTAAACGGTTCCGCCATATAAAGGCCATCAAGCCACATCTGAAACGGAAAGAGATTTTTATACCAGTAGTGGAAATATCCACCCTCGCTGGTTTTGTCTGCATTTTTCAAAAAATCAAACAGAACTTCTATAGCGTGTTTATATTTTTCATCACCGTAAATCCTATATAATTTAAAGAAAGGTAAGCCGGGCTGAACTGCATCTAACTGAGGACAAAAACACGGTTGGTCGCTACCTTCGATGAAAGAATTCTTAAAATAGAATTCACCGTTTTCATCAATTTTGGAATCTGCCCATTTTTTCGTATATTCAAGATACCTTTGATCTTCTGTCAGTTCATACAAGCATTGCAAACCGCACATAAATAATCCGTGAGCATAAAACCATGGTCTATTCACAGGTTCCAGTTCATTTGGTTCAAATGTTTCGATAAGATTATCACACACACGTTTTGAAAGCTCTAAAGGGTGCACAATCATACACTTTATCTCCTTTTATATTTTCGTGATCACAAAAGCTTTGCACCACTGTCTTTATCACAGTACATAATCGCATTATTGTGCTTTCGCATTATAGTTGCCGGTAATTCTTCATTTATATCGTTATTTACCGTCTTATAGACTGCATCTGCCTTTGTTGGTGCAGGGACTGTACAGAAAAGATAGTCTGCATTAAAGAGTGTTGGAACGGTCAAGGTAAGTGCATACTTTGGCACATCATCAAGTTTGCTGAAGCATCGGTCATTTACCTGTTGCTGACGACAAACCTCGTCAAGTTCAACCCTCTTTATAACCTTACCGTCTTTAAAATCTGCTACCCATGGGTCGTTAAATGCAATGTGGCCGTTTTCACCTATACCGAGGCACACTACATCAATAGGATTTTCCCCTATAAGTTTTGTGTAGCGTGCGCAGGTTTCCTCTGCAGTTTCTCCCTCTGCATAAATATAGTTAACACTTTTAAATGGGAGTCTCTTGAAAATTGCATTTTTCAAGAAGTTCCCAAAGCCCTGCGGTGCATCCGGTGAAAGACCTATGTATTCATCCATATGGAATGCATTTACCCTGCTCCAGTCAATACCCTGCGCGGCTATAAGTGAAGCAAGTGTTTCATTCTGCGAGGGTGCTGCCGCAAAAATCATATTAACCTCTTCCTTTTCGGAAAGTAGCTTTTTTATACACTCTGCGGCGTCACTTCCTGCCTTTTTTCCCATTTCTTCGCGTGTTTCAAAAATCAAAACATTTAACTTATCTTTTTGTAATTCTTTAAGCATTTTACGTCTCCTTCAGTACATCGACCTTTTAACGATTTCTTTGAGTTGCTCCATACATATACAGCTTGCCTCGTAACCGTTTTCTGAAATAGCGCTTCCTTTTGGATTAGCCAATGTAGCATCATCAATTTTTACCGTACCCGGTATACGATAATGTGTTTCAAGCATTACGTCTCCGTCATATCCTATTGTATGAAGCCTTTTGAAAAGCCCATCGTAATTTACACTGCCTTTTCCCACACATTCTCCGATTGTTCCGCCGGGAGTTCTTACTGCATCTTTTATATGTACATGACAAAATACATCCTTTATAAACTCAAACCCATCAGGGTAAGGGATCTCTTCTGTACAATAAATGTTGTTACCGGGGTCATAGAGGGCTTTAAAATAAGGTTTATTAAAAGCTCTGACAAGCTCTGCGATGTCCCTGCAACAAGAGGAATTTGTGGTAGGCTCTGACTCAATCGCAATCGTCACACCCGCCTTTTCACAAAGCTCATAGGGAATCTGATATGCTTCTATTATCATGTCACGCGTTACATTGTCACTTTTTATAAAATCAAAGCATCTGATTTTATTTGCCCCTAAAATGCAGACATATTCAAGCAATCTCTTGAAATGTTCCTGATGGCTCATTATGTTTTCCGCATTATAGTCACATTTAAATATTGGTGAAGAAACTGCTGTAATCGGAATCCCGTATTCATCGGAAATAGCTTTCAGTTTTATAATGTCTTCACAGATATAGTCAAACGGTCCCTTTTCCCAAGCAGAGCGTAACTCTACACAATCAAGTTCAAATTTTTTCGCAAACTCAAGTGCTTCCCTGAAATCTTGAGAAACCTCATCCGTAATAACTCCTAAGCGCATCATTATCCTCCTCCGGGTAGTTATCTGCAAGTCTTATTTAATATTGTTTTTATCTCTGTAGCTAAGAGGTCTCATACCCATACATTCAAAGAAAACCTTTGAAAAATAGTGAATACTTTTAAAACCTGTTGCAAGAGCTATTTGCGAAATATTCATATCCGAATAGCGCAGAAGCTCCTTTGCTTTTTCTATTCGTTTATCTCTGATGAAAATCATAGGTGTACGTTTTGTTTGTCTTTTAAACTTTCTTAAAAAGTAGTTTTTTTCAAAACCTGCAATGTTGGCTAATTTTTCTAAAGAAATATCTTCCGTGAGATTTTCATATATATAATTTATGACCTTATCAATTTCAGGAGAAAATTTCTTTCTGCTGTTATTGTACTTAGAATTTCCTGGAAGACTTTCATAACAACGTAACAAATAAGTCAACATCAACTGAAAATTTAGACTGATAACATTCTCAGACATCGGAAGCTCTTTTAAAGATTCATTGAGAATAGTTAACAGAATATTTTTGATCGGGTAGCTCTTTACATTTACACATACTGGTAACCTTCTTATTAAATCTACCGTTTCTTCATCATTTAAACTAAACTTTATCTCAAGAGTTTTTAAAGGAGTTTTATCTGTATTAAAAAAAGTATGGTCAACAAAGGAAGAAACCAAATAAATGTTTCCAGGGTTCATAGCGTACCTTGTTTCGCCGATTGTTATTTCACCTACGCCGATATCGACATAAATAAAGTGAAAAAACTCGTGTTTATGCTTAGGAATTCCGGTTTCACTCAGATACGTACAAGATTCTATCCAAAGAATATCAAAATTACTTAAATTCATAAACCAACCCTCCCCTTGTTATACACTCCTACGAAATTATAAATTTGTCAAGCGATGCGCCCGCACTCTTTCCAAATAATCATCGAGAGGCTCAATTTCAAATTCCGATATAATGTCCCATACTGTCATATCGGGAATTTCGCAGGTAAGCATAACCGAACCTACAAATCCGGGATCATACACAGTAAGAGCATCTTTGTATTTCTTTTTTGCCGCTGTAAATTTATCCCAATTATAGTCTAAATGACATAGCGCATAATCAAGATTTACTTTAGCGCTGACATGCTTTGTATAATTAGTAGAAGAAGCAATAATATCGCCGTAAGGATTCAAAATATAACACGGATTATCACAAACTGCGCCAACGAAGTAGCTGCGGCATGTATATGCCCACTGAGCTTGTCGCATTAGCCCACCGTGAAACATTGAACAAAAAACAATCAAGTCAGGGTTTTGCGGTTTATATTTATATAATAGCTCGTCAAAATTTAAATCAAAGCAAATCACTGATGCTGCCTTTCCAAAGTCCAGTTCAACAAGCTCTGCCTGTGTGCCGTATCGCACATCACCCTGGGTATTTTCTTCAACTATCAAATGGTTTTTATCATAAATTCCGTTCACTTCGCCTTTCCTGTTTATATACACGGTGGAGTTACGGAAAGGTTTAATATCAGACGGATCTGCATAGCGTACTGCACTGTATGCTATGTTTGTATTATTTTCAATAGCTATTGGCTTTAAAAATTCTTCAATGCTATCCCCAAGGTGCTTATAGTATTCCTTCAGTTCCAGTCTTGTATTCGGCACGTAACGGTTTGCACATTCCGGGAACACAATCAAATCTGGATTACTCGGTAAAACCTCATCAATTTGTCTTTTTAGCTTAGCCTTAATTTCTTTCTCATATACCGTAAAATTCTTCGGCAAAGAGCTAAAGTCAGCTTCCTTAGCCCCAATGGTGCTTAATGTAACAAGATTAGCCACAACCTATACCCCCCTGACCGTTTGTCTTATCAACTTGATATATCAATCTTCTGTCAAATCAGACCTGTGAAAGCCGGATTTGACAGAAGATTTCTTTATTTTTTAGATTCTCTTTTCAAGCAAAAGCTCTACCATATCCATGGATTTAGCCGCATCTTCTATAGTGCAAAGGGGCTTTGTGCCGTTAAGAATACAATTAACGAAATCAACATTTTCTGCCTTGTAGCCGTAATAGTGAGAGTACTTATCACTTCCGGCAAGTTCAACAGCATCTAAATATTCAACGTCTGATTCTCTTACACCTGCAGACGCTGCCGAGTACATAGATCCACCTTCATTATAATGAATCTGTGCGCTACATTTTGTATCACCGAAACCGAGGTTGATGTATGCGCTTGCACCAGGACCGTGGATTTCAAAATCGTGGAAACGAGCCGCACTACGATAATTAGCACGCAGGGTTCCTGTAATTCCGTTTTCAAAACGCACGATACTGCTCCAAGCATTATCTACAGGAGAATCAAAACGCTGAACTACTGTAGCCGCATCCTTCGGTTCAGAGCCTGCAGCATAACGAAGCAGGTCAAGTGCGTGTACAATATCACAATTGTATGCACTTGCATAATGCCAGTCATTATGTATATCGGAATATTTCATAAAGCGGCTGTCAATCTGTGTAATTTCTGTAACAGCTTTTATTTTCTTCAATACCTCTTGAACCATAGGAATATGTCTTCTGTTCATAGCAACTGCGGCAATTTTGCCCATTTTTTCAGCAGTTCTTGCCATAGAATGAGCCTGATAAGCATTAAGTCCTGCAGGTTTTTCCATTAACACATGGAGACCTGCTTTCAAGCATGTATCCGCAACCCAATAAGTACGGTCAGGATTAACCAAAATAACCACGCCGTCTAATTCTTCATTTGCTATCATTTCATGATGAAGTGCATATGTTTTCTTTATGCCGTATTTTTCGGCAAGGGCCTTAGCCTTTTCTTCGTACAAGTCACAAATAGCAACAATTTCACATTCTTCAATTTCCATAATACTGGGAACGTGGATGTTTGTAGCCATACCGCCTGCACCAATAATACCTAATCTCACTTTTTTTGACATAATAATTCCTCCTGAAATTTTATATATAAATAATTTTTATCAATCTAAATATACTTTCTTTCCACTTCGTGCCGATTCATAAATCGCACAAATAATATCTACAGACTTTTTGCCTTCATTGGCATCTATCCAGGGCTTTTCGCCCATTTGTACAGCCTTTATAAAGTCCCGCAATTGCAATGCGTGAAGAGAAGAGTCTATACCGTCAGGTCTGCTGGCGGATGCATGGCCTTTCTTTAAATCAGAAATAGGCTTGTTTTCCCCTTCAACATCACATATTTCAATTGTATCCTCACACAGAACAATACTTCCCTTTGAACCGCAAATCTCTATCCGACGACCATAACCCGGTGCAACAGATGTCGTTGCCTGAATGGTTCCGATGGCACCGTTTTCGTATTCTAAGACAGCCGTCAGCGTATCTTCTGTCTGAATATCGTGTACCAGTGTTTTTGCAAAAGCAGAAACTGCCACCACTTTACCCATAAAATACTGTAATAAGTCAACGCCGTGAATGCCCTGATTCATAAGTGCTCCACCGCCGTCCATTTCCCATGTTCCACGCCACGAGCCTGTTTTGTAGTACTCCGGGCTGCGCCAGTATTTCATAATAGCATTTCCTATTGTAATCGTTCCCAGCTTTCCGCTGTCTACTATGCGCTTAACCTCTTTTACCGCATCAGAGTAGCGAAGCTGCGAAATAACCGAAACGAAAACGCCGTTTTCATCAGCTGCCTTTACAATATCGCCAGCCTGGCTTGAAGTAAGCGCTATGGGTTTTTCAATAACAACGTGTTTTTTATTCCTGATACACAGCATAGCGGCATCGTAATGAAGACCACTCGGCAAGCAAATGCAAATAGCGTCTATCTCGTTGGAAGAGGCAAACTCCTCTTCGCTCATAAAGGGCTTCGCACCGTACGTTTCACAAAATTTATCACGCGATGCTTCGTTGATATCAAATGCACCCGCTATAACAGCACCACTTAGCTGTTCTATCGCTTCGGCGTGAAATTTAGAAATCAAGCCGCAGCCCCATATACCAAACCTGAAGTCGCTCAATTACTCCCCCTCCTTCAGCGTTAAAATATCAAAATGCCTTGGCAGTTCAAATATGCCACCGTTTTTAGCATAAAAGATATTATTTAAATTAAAAATACCATTTTCGCATTTTGTAAAGCTTTCATTATAAAAAGGATGAAGTTTGTGCATGTTCTCCCAGTTTATGTAATTCTGCTCCCCATTAGACTCCATAACACCGATATTCATTTGCGGTAAAGTATGAAGCCGCGCGGCAACGCACTGATTCCACGAAACCATAATCGGATTTACAGTTAAATCAGCGCAGAAGCAAACCATACCGTGCTTACGCGCATAATCTGCCATGTTGATCGTCACGCTTAAGGTTTTTGCAATCGGCTTAAGCGTCAACGCTTTGTAGCCAAGTTCGAAACGTTCCTTTACATCTTCAAGGCTGTGAGCGCTTTCATCTGCCGCAACAGTAACGGGCAAATCACCCACATTAATTTTATTCTGCTCATCAAACGGTTCTTCCAAAAGAACAATTCTTTCTAAAATGCCGTTTTCCTCTGCAAAATCGAGTAGTGCCTTCAGCCTTTCCTTCGTATCATATCGCCCGTTCGCATCCAAATAATATAATACGCCGCCTGTCTTTGTATAGGGAGTTTTAATATCCTTAACCGCATTGTGAATTTCTAAAAGCCGATTTTTATCCCAGGAAAGCATTGCATCCAGATCATTGTTCTTTAGTGGGTCTGAACCGATTTTAATTTTAAAGAGGGCCGTTCCGTTCCGAGCCATATCCTTTACCGTTTCAATCGGCGTATTGTATGTAATCAGCGGAATATTTGCAAGCTTGCTCTGCCTTTTTCCGTCGAACAGACTGATTTCGTCAAAGTTAGTCTTTCCGTTTTCCCTGCTCCATAATTGCCATAGTGCAAAATCAAGAGGAACAAGCGCATTGAGAACAAAGGTTGTTCGCAAATTTTCACAACCGGTTATATCCTTTGCATAGGAATAAACCATTGGAAAAAGAGTATCTATCGCCTCAAAAGGAGTTTCAATCTCCATTCCCTCGCAAAGGCTTACGGCATATTTGGTAAGCTTAAACATTGCGCGATTTCCCTCTTCTTCTCCAAGTGCATGAAAAACAGTTGCATCAGACCACAAAACACTCTGTACGCCAAGTCCGATACCGATATTGTTGTCCGTCTCAAGCCTTACAACTGTTTGCCAAAGACACGTTAGCGCACTACCTTTAAATCCGAATGCCGTTTTCAGAGGTTCTTTTTCATAACAACAACTTGCTTTGCAAATTCGAAATTTTGATGCCATAGTATCACTTGTCCTTTAATATCACAAATATATCGGTTGTGCTTTAGCAGCATATTCTTTTTCAAACTTATAACCGTCAAAGTGAACTGTTTTAAGCTCTGAAGAATTTATTTCCACAACCTTTCCGGCGTTTTCCTTCGAGCACTTTCCTGCAAGAGATACTTTAATACTGTCAGTAATTTCTTCCATATTTGCAAGTGCGTTTTTTTTGCCTTCAAGTTTATTGAGGACTTCATCCAGCAAAGCACCGTACAAAGCATTGTTGTCCACGGTCATACAGTAGCTGTTCGTGGTTGTTAATATAATTATATTGAATTTCACATAATTACCTTCAACGCAATGGTAGCACGCCGTTGTTCCACCTTCAAATTCCACAAAGTATGTTTCACAAGACTGATTATCTTTATGGGAAGTCCCAACATATTTAACAGAAAGCGGCTTTGCCTGCGCCAATGCGCACATTGCTTCAACCGCATGAATCGCATAATTGAATTCATCAACCCCAACGGTTATATCTATATGTAAAACTTTACCTCTTTCGCTTTCAGGAAGCGTTAAAAAATATCTTACTTCGTTACAATATCTTGCTGAAGATGATCCTAAGATAATCGCACCATTTTCTTCTAATTCTATCAGTTTCCGGCATTCCTCAACATTACCCACAATTGGTTTATCAATAAATACAGGTTTGTTTCTGCTGATAAATGCCATGGCATATTCTAAATGCTTATCCCAATTACATCCCTGTACAAAACCAACATCTACATAATCTGCCAGTTCTTCAATGCTGGTGCAAATTTTTTCAAGCCCCTGTGTCTTAACAAAGTTATTAACCTCGTCCTCTCCGCGAAAACCATCATTAAAAACAGCTACATATTTTGCCCTGTTTCCGTTGTTTAGTATGCTTGCAAACGCAAGAGGATGAGAGACGTCAATGTTTACTACACCAATTCTTATCATTAGATCCACCCCTCCTTGTAATATCATTATAAAACCTACGCTCATAAATTGCTTTAGTTAATACTGTCTTTTTTTTATAAAATATAGACTTTTCGTGTTTCATCAATATGGAAACCCAGAGTTGCCCTTCAACGCCAAATTTCTTGTTAATAACGAGATAAAACAAAAATAATTTCCAAAAATTTACCACAATTTAGTTGGGTTTTTGTTTATATGTTTTAAACCAATAAAAGCACTACAATTCGTGTGTTTGAGTGCTCAATAATTAAATTTAATACTACTAACTGTGTGTACAGCAGCAACTTAATAAGAGCATATATTTTACTAATATTATCGGCACAGCAAGACTCAAATCCATATAATCATTGTATGCTTTACCCTTTTTTAACAATAATGTTTCCGGCGCATAGAAAAAAGAGCGTTGCGGCATTTTCCGCAACGCCTTTATTTAGAATAAAATTTAATTTCAAAACTTCATAACATATTTATAATAATGATTCACAATCCTCCCCACGGTAGGATAATGTTTATATAAGCTATATAAGCTTGGGAGGGGATGGATAATGCAATAATAATTACAGTTTATAGCATTAAATTACTAGCTATAAATCATATTATTACATATATAAAAATGCGTATTTATATAAATATACTTATGGAGGAATTTACAATGACAATACATACATTTGAAGTAAGCCACACCCTTTGCGGTGATGATTTTAAATTAATTCAAGATACACTTAAAACAAAAGATCCCGACAAGTGGAAAAAAGAATCAAACGGAATGAGTTACTGGGGGCTTTCCAAACAGGGGATCATAATAAAAATGTTTATAACCAAAAACAAAAAGAAAGGCTATTACGCCTACCATATTATATATAGAATTTCAGCCCGACGAGTCATGGATAATCATGATTTTGTCGGGCTTTTTGATACAAACGATTATGATCTACTTGAAAAAGAGGTGAACTTCATTCTTCATAATAAATGCAAGCTTCTCCCCCTGCTTGAAGATTGCAAAATGCGAAGAATCGATTTCTGTATTAACGCAGAACTTGCAAACCAGGAGCAAGTCAAAGCATATATAAAAACAATGAAAAGAGCAAATATCCCTCCTCACCTTATGCTTTATGAAGTATATAATGAAAAGTCAAAACGAACAAAACCCATGAAAGATGATTTTACAGTATACAACGATAACTATATAGCGGTTTCAATATATAACAAACAGCGACAAATGATTAAAGAACAAAAGGGCAAAAATAAAGCTATATTTCCCGCATCCGAAATAGAGCGTACAGAGAAAATAGTTCGTATAGAGATTCGCTGTATGGAGGGTAAAGTCAGCGAATTAAAGAAGAAATTCAAATTGAAGAGCATTCAAGACTTTATGGATTCTTCCCAGCAAATAGGAGACTATTTATTCCGATACTATCTATCAAGGATATGTAATGATGGAAAAATCTGCACACTTTCAGAAGCTTTGAAAAGAATCGATATGGGAGAATACAAACCCGATAACACAGAACTTTTAAAAGAGTTTATAGAATATGCTAACAATACGAGAAGCGTCGCTGGAGCAATTTCAACATATAAAAAATGGATGGATAAAAAGGCAGTGAACCGTATGATTTGGATGCTATCCAATATAGAAACCAACTATGTAACCGCAACAAGCAAAGCAGCTAAACTGTTTGACCAAGGTTATATTCCTACACCATTGGAATTGTATGAGGATTGGTGTTGAATTCTGTTTTTTATCGGAAACAAAGAACGTTTGATTATTTATTTAATATTTACTTGACTGCAAATAGAAATTAAATGCAAATTTTAACACAGTTTTCTTCAAACTCCCAATAATCCAGTATAATTTACTTGATTGAAAGATATAATAATATTGACTGTTTTAAAAAAATATGTTATTGTATAGTCGATGGAGGTTGATGTTATGCCCTACAATGTTAATATGATTGATTTAATAATTAACGAAGCAAGAGAACATAAATACGAATCGCCCTGGATTGAATTCAAAACTAATAATTGTAATCCACAAGAGATAGGCGAATATATCAGCGCTTTATCCAATACCGCAGCATTGTTCAATCAGGAACATGCTTTTATGATTTGGGGCATAGATGACAAAACACACGATGTCGTTGGTACATCATTTGATCCTCAATCCGAAAAAATCGGAAACCAAGGTCTAGATCTATGGATAAGTACGCAATTGGATCCACAGGTTCAATTCTATTTTCATACGACTCAAATCAATGAGAAGAAAGTGGTGCTTTTGGAAATAAGCCGAGCTTTTTCAAGTCCTGTTAAATTCAAGTCAATCGACTATATAAGAATTGACTCCTATAAGAAAAAATTAAAAGATTTTCCTGACACAGAGCGCGAGTTATGGGCTGTTTTTTCAAAAAAGCCATTTGAAACTATGATCGCAATGGAAAATGTATCAGGCGAATTTTTGCTCAGAGAACTTGACTATTCAGCATATTTTGACATGTTATCCTTAGATTTACCAAGCGATAGAGATCGTATTATAGAAGCCTTGCTGAATGATGGGATGATTTCCGAATGCGAAACCGGAAACTATAATATAACAAATTTAGGTGCTATTCTATTCGCAAAAAGGCTCTCCGATTTCCCTTCGCTAGAACGAAAATCTGTAAGAGTGATTAAATATGAAGGAACAGACCGAGTTAGTTCTGCAAGCAAAGAACAAGTCGGAACGAAAGGTTATGCAAATGGTTTCACCGGATTGATTGATTATATAAGCAATCTATTGCCTAACAACGAAATCTTGGGCAAAGCAATTCGTAAAGTTGTGCCCATGTATCCTGAAATTGCAATCAGAGAACTTGTAGCAAATGCAATAATACATCAAAACTTTTTTATGCAGGGAACAAGTCCCATGATTGAAATATTTGAGGATAGACTTGAAATAACAAATCCTGGACTTCCGTTAATAGATACGGCTCGCTTTGTTGACCATCCCCCTGTTTCAAGAAACGAAAAACTAGCATCTTTTATGAGAAGAATTGGCGTGTGTGAAGAAAGAGGTAGCGGATATGATAAAGTTGTATTCCAGACAGAATATTATCAATTACCTGCTCCAGAAATCGAAATTTACAATGATCATACAAAAGTAATTCTATATGCACATAAAGAGTATGCTAAGATGACAAAAGAAGATAGATATAGAGCTTGCTATCTCCATGCTTGTATTAAACGCGTAAATAGAGATGTTATGACAAACGCATCACTAAGAGAAAGATTTAATATTGATAGTAAAAATAGTTCTATGATTTCCAGGTTGCTTAACGAAACATGCGAAATAGGTTTAATTAAAACATCTCCGGATTCCACATCGGATAAAAACAGAAAATATCTTCCTTTCTGGGCTTGATTTTTACTTGACTCATAGTTGACTGGGATCCCAAAATTGATCTTAAAACGGCTATAAATAAGGGGTTTGTTCGTTGATTTATAGTTGATTGTATAAAAGAGCATCATTTACGAAACTTGACTTTTAATAATAGATAGCAGTATGACTTTATGTGAGGCTATTAGTCCTTCTCCCATCATTGACGATGAAACTGATGTTGATATGTAAAAACTTGCCACAAATTTGCCACAACACTATATAGGAAGTTACACATTTTCCACACGTTATGGCAAAAAAATAAACAGTAAGATTTACAAAACCTACTGTTTTAGGCGTTTTCGGGCGTTTTTTAACGATATTTGACGCTCTCTATAGAACTCAAAGAGATAAATTGTTATCTTACAGAACGTATTACAAAATTTCATTCTCTTCAAAAAATGGCGTGCATAAATGAAAACTAAAGGCAAAAACACATTGTTTCCCTTAATATAGGCATTTGTTCGGATTTTGTTTGGCAAAAAATAAAATAAAAAGAAGAGAGATAAACTCCCTGTTATTGCACTACGAACCCTGAGAGGGCAACTTCGTCTAAAAAGAACGCACTCATATTAGGCGGTTGGTCTTAGGGATAAACCGCCTTTATTGGGTGCATTTCTTTTTCTTTCACTTCAACTTCATAAATTCTCTTGGGGACACACCTGTTATCATCTTGAATTTTCTGGAGAAATACACATAATCGGTGTATCCGCATCTTTCCGCTATTTCTGAAAGCGAAAGCGAATTTCCGTACATATCAATAAGGCTACACGCCTGATTTATTCTTACCTTCGTTAAAAACTCAACAGGGGTATACCCTGTAACTTCCCTGAATTTTGCTCTCATGTAGTCTTCTGCATAACCGCTTTTATTAAGAAGGTATTTTAAATCCAAAGTGCTTTCAAAAAAAGAATCCGTAATTTCATTTACTATTTCTTTTACCGCAAGGTTTATTTCACTGTCGTTTTTCAGATTTTGCATCAAAAAATGCGCAAATGCCGTAATCAAAGCAGATAAATACTCGTTTTTGGCATATCGGTTTCGGAAAATCATTTTTGCAAGCGTAATACCCTCCTTCTGCGAATTATCATAAATAACAATGGGCGAACGCGCGTTAAAAACATGACCAAATTCTCCGTTTACATAGATTCTCTCATTCTCCCCCTCAAAAACTGAGCTATGCGGAGTATTTGGCGGAACAATTACAATTATTCCGGGATAAAAGTCTATTTTCTTATTTTCAATAAAAAAAGTGCCGTTTCCCTTTATGCCGACAATAACCTCATATCCTGTATGGTAATGCGGATGACTTCCTGTGATTACGCTGTTAATTGAATAATTCATACTATCACCAACATCATAATATATCAATTCTATCTTTTATGCAAGTATTTCTATGAAAAAGCGTATTATATTCTAAAAATATTATGTTATAATTCTATGAATAATGCAATTATTTGCATAAAGGGGCGATTACAATGAGAAAAAGCACAACAAATATGCTGTCCGGCTCAATTTTTAAAGGACTGCTTGCAATGTCAATCCCTATTATGATTATGAACGTTGCGCAGACATTATTTAATATTATGGATATGACGGCTCTTAAGTGGTTTTCCAACGACAGGGCTGTCGGTGCTGTAGGAGCTTGCGGAATGCTTATAACGCTTTTCACCAGTCTGCTTATAGGAATTTCTGCCGGTGCAAACGTAGTTGTTGCAAAAAGACTGGGCGCAGGCAATAAAGCCCTTGCCAACAAAGCAGTTATGACATCTATATTACTTGCTATAACAGGCGGATTGATTCTGATGGCGGTAGGTGTCACATTTTCGGAAAAATTTTTGAGAATGACAAACTGCCCCCATGATCTTTTACGGGATGCTACGGTATACTTTAAAATATATTTTTACGGCATCCCTCTGATGATGATGTATAACTTCTGTGCCGCCATACTCCGTGCCACGGGAGATACGAAAAGGCCTATGTACTACCTGCTCCTTGGCGGAGTAATAAAAGTCGTATTCACTGTTATTTTTGTTTCACAGCTTGATATGACGGTAGAAGGTGTTGCACTTTCCACGATTATTGCAAATCTGGTTTCTTCCTTTCTCGCATTCAGGGCATTACTTAAAAACAAAAATACTTTTTCTTTTGAATTTAAGAAGCTCCGTTTTTCAGCGCGGGAGCTTAAAGAAATTTTATTTATCGGAGTTCCTGCAGGACTGCAAAGTTCGTTATATTCCCTGGCAAATGTAGTAATCACCACAGCAGTTAACGGGTTTGGTGCCGATGCTACCACGGGAATATCCATAGCCAACCAGTTTGACGGAATTTTATATCAGATCTCTTACGCTCCGGCACTTGCCGTAACGCCATATGTGGCACAGAATATCTGTGCAAAAAACATACAAAGAGTAAAGCAGGTTGTATGGAATGCTATAATGATTACCGCGCTTTTCGGTGGAACTTTCGGTGCATTTTCTGCAATCTTTTCAAGGCAACTATCCTCTATTATGTCATCCACACCTGCTGTCATCGAGTATTCAAGGCAAAAAATGATTATTATTTCAAGTACATATTTTATTTGCGGTATAAATGAAGTAATGTGCGGAACTCTGAGGGGGATGGGAAAACCGATTATCCCCACAATTGCGACACTCGTGTATATGTGTATATTAAGATTTATATGGGTATATGTAATTTTTCCGCTCTTCCCCAATCTCACATTCCTTTATCTTGTATGGCCCATCGGATGGATTCTGTCAATCATAACTTTATTTATTACATACATACCTGCTATATCGAAACTAAAAAAGGTCGTTTAACCTTGCGGTTAAACGACCTTTTTTAATCACTTTTGCTAAGCAAAAATACTGCACCGAGTATCAACACAATTCCGCTGACAGAAGCTACCGACAATGTTTCTCCAAATATTATAACACTGAAAAGAGTAGCTGCCATGGGCTCTATAATTCCAAGGGAGGATGCCGTTCCTGCAGGAATTTTCCTCATTGCCAGAGTGTATAAGAAATAAGGTGATATACAAGTCGCAAGCCCCATTCCTATAACAAGCGGCACAGTGATTTGAGGAGCTTTTCCTATACTTTGCGGTATGTCCCCAATGCCACAGGTGAAAGCCCCTATCAATGTGGCAAATAAAAAGCAATACAGCGTTGCTGACAATGGGTTACTGTTGCCTTTCATCTCGATTTTTGTCAGAATATTATATGCGCTGTACGCTATTCCCGACATAAATCCTATTACAATGCCCATTGCATCAAATTTGAGCCCACCTATTATCCCCGATACCAGTCCGCATCCCACAAACATAGTCAAAACGGCAACAGCTTTTTTGGGATTAAGTTTCTCCCCTAAAAACATTACCGAATATATCATTACAAATATTGGAGCTGTATACATCAGAACAACAGCTGTTGAGATTGATGTAGCCTGCATGGAATAAAAGTAACAGGTCGCCGTAAGAAAGAACGACAAACCGCTTCCTGTAAAGAGCAGTAATTGTTTTAATGTTACCTTAAATAATTTTTTATTGAAAATTAAAATGTATAAAGCCAAACATATACAGGAAACCACACTTCTGAAAAAGGTCATCTGCAACGAAGTGAACCCGTAAGGTGCCAGATAGTGAACAAAAATTCCTGATGTTCCCCACAATATGCTTGCCAATATAATTTGTATCAATGCTATTTTTTTCATATGCTGATTATCAACCTTTTAAAAGTTCTTTTAAAACTGCCTTTCCGCCTTCAATGATTTTTTCCGCCACATCGCCCTTGTACTTGGATGTGCGAGCTTCGTATCCGCCCTCATCAAAGGCCTCTTTTACAGGGAAGTATCCTGCATAGTCGTTTGTCAGACCGCAGGGCATAATCATTTTGTATCCGTCGGCTTTTTTAATCTCAACGCCTATCTCTGTAAAAGGCTCTCCGGGAATACCGACAAATGCAACGTCACCAATCCTTACGCCTGTAATATCAAGCTGAATCTCTTTGGGGCTGTTTTCCATATTGCACATACGCAGAGCCTCTGCTACAACGGTGGTAAGCTGCATAGCCGTATACGGAATTTCGTTGTCTCTTCCCGATTCGTGAAGTTCCTTGTACTTTTTTGCGAGAGGAAGGTCCTCGGGAGAAGGTACATTTGCAGAAACTGAAACGGTCTTCCTTATAATATCTATACTGTCAACGTCTATGTAATGAACTTTATCATACACCTGTAATACAGTACCTGCAATAGCACGACCTACAAAACGAGCCATTCCGGGGCTTTTCATTTCGTTATCGAAGCTTATCTCTGTATCGTTCATGTCTCCGCCTTCGGGGAATACGTGTGTACTTCCCACATCGCCTTCTGCACCGTTGAAGAAGATACTTTCCACACCGTCAAGCGCCGCGTCTATCGTTTTGTACATCCAATGAGGCCAGTCGGAGGAGAGCATTTCTCCGTTGATTGTGTCTGCGTGAAGTCCGTAGTTTACCAGAACTACGCTTTTTTTGTTTTCACGGTCAAAGCGAAGAATATGAACTCGTTGATCAAGCTCGCCTATGGGATAGTCGATATTCGGATCGTTAATTGGCGGACAGGTAAGCGTAGACCCGTCCTTCATTTTATATCTTCTTATGTACGCAACCCTCTCGGGAGCATAACCTGTAATATATCCCATTTTTGCAGGAGCAAGGTCAGATAGTGCCATAACGGCGCTATCGACAACTCTGCTTCCCATTAATTCGGAATATGAGTTTATTAGGGTTTCATCTGCTTCAAACGCATCTGTCACTTCAAGAAGTCCTCCATTATGCGTATGCGTTGCAGATATAAATATATTTTCCTTGGGAACGCCTGTTTTTTCTTCAATTATTCCTGCATATTCCAAGCACTTTTCTTTGCTTATTAAACAAACAGGAAGACTTATCATCAATATCTTTTTATCAGCCGAAGAAAATGCAAGTGTTCTCACTTCAAGATCGTCTAAAAAGCCTTTTGCAAATCTTGGAATATAATATCCGCTGACGCCTATACCTAAGGGCGGATTTACATTTGCTTTTGAAAATCCGACATTTAATTTATTCATACCAATTTTCCTCCCAGAAAGACCTGCTTCACATTAAATCTGTCATCCACAAGTACAATGTCAGCTCTTTTTCCAACTTCCAGAGAGCCTATTTCATCATCCATACCTATTACTTTTGCAGGATTTAAAGAAGCCATAATAAACGCCTGTGCAATACCGCAATTAGTATGTGTCATTATATTGCGGCAAGCTATATCCATAGTAAGTTTACTTCCTGCTATGCCGCCCTCCGCATCAAAATTCAGGTCGGTCACATGGGCAAACTTCTCCGGAACAGGCTCGTCATACACTGTTGAGTCTGTTATCAGGACTATCCTGTGTATGCCTTTTGTATGTAATAATAGCTGTTGCATTTCAGAATTAACATGAATTCCAAAAGAATCACTTATCAGCTCACAGTAAACATCAGGCTCTTTAAAGCAGTATTCATCAGGACCAAAACTGCGTGTACCGCCGCTTACAGGAAGCCTTCCCGTAGCATTCATTGAATGTGTCTGAAGTGTGGGGCGGTATTTTCCCAACCCACGAATCTGCGATGGAAGTGCTTCGCTGTGTCCTACTGCGAAAACCGTATCGAGATTGACTTTTCTTGCATATTCAAGGAAAGGAAGTATTCCCTCCCTTTCAGGTGCAATTGCCCAGATTTTAGCATCTTCTCCGGCTTCGTCAACCAACGTTTTAAACTCTTCTTCACAGATTGGATGTCTCCACGGGTTTTGGTATGCGTGAGAGCCGTACTTCGGATTCATATAAGGTCCTTCCATATACATTCCTTTTATTGTGGGTGCTTTGGGCATTGCTTCCTTGATAGTTCTGATTGCTCTTACCATTTCGTCAAAATTCAGGTCGTATGACGGAGTTGCAAGAATCGTAGTTTCACCGTGGCGGAGAAAGTGCTCAGCCGCACGTTCAGGTTCAAAACAAGTGGAAAATCCACCGCCCTCGTGAACATGAATATCTACAAATCCCGGCCCTGCGTATGCACCGCCACAATCTGTTATTTCAGCATCCTGCGGAATTTCTACATCCTCAGGTTTACCTATTTTTAAAATTCTGTCTTCGGATATTAAAATAATTCCGTCCCAGAGGATACCGTTTTCAAGAACTATATTTGTATTAACAAGTGCTTTTATCATACAAATTCTTCCCTTTTACATAAAATTATCGTCCAGAGGAAACATGGGTCTTCTGATGTTTTTCATTCCCATATCCTGAAGTCTTGGTGTTGAATTTCCCGGAGAAAATGTGAGAATTACCCTCTCCGCTTCTTTTGCAAGTTCAGGGAACAGGAAACCGAGTTTTATTGCAACGATTTTAAACTTTCTCCAGTTTGAATCGATGGAATCCAATATATCAGGACGGCACAAGGGCGCACGGTCCTTTGTTATAATAACCGTTATATCGCCACAGTCCACAGTTGCAGACGGAATGGGTGCACCGCCTGTATAATTTACCATATCGCCTTTATGGATAAGCTTTCCGGTAATTGTAGCCGATTCGCTTTTCTCCTCCAACTTTCCGCCGACTGTAAGCGTCAGCTCATCACCGATTTGTGCGTTATAGCAAATGTCCACCGCTTCAGCATCGGTAATTCCTGCGAGGAGGACATCTTTTGCCCCTGCTTTCATAAGTCGGTTAAGCACATAGGCATTATCACCGGTCGCCCCTGCCGTTGTGTTGTCACCGGCATCGGATAAGAATACCTGCGGCTCAGTTGCCTCCATAGCAAGTTTTATTCCCTCCTCAACTTCTACATGAGGAATAACAAAGTCATATCTTTTTTCGTAAAATTCCTTTGCAAGTTTTTCTGCACACTCTAATGCAATCTCAGGATCGGTTTCGTGAGTAGCAATGAAGCTGGGGCCCATATAAGGCTCATCAACCCAGGACTGACCGTTAAATACTTCCGCACACATAAGGCCTGGGATAGTTCTTTCCATTTCCCTTGCCATATCAAGAATACCCTTTAACGGCTCTACGGCTGTCTGTACCGCATCACCGCAAATCACCACGTCGGCACGGGTCATCTGAGGTCTGGGCATAATCTTTTTATCAATACAGTTTAAAAGCATTTCTGCCGCCCTTATCTGTGTTTCTTCACGGTCACTGTGAGGCGCAGTTCTGTAGCCTGCGACACAGTTCACAAGACGTGCAATATTATTTGAATTATTCGCATGAAAATCCATAGCAAGACCGATAGGAATGTTGTATCCTACTTTTTCGCGAACTTTTTTAAGTACATATTCCTCACCTGAGCCAATTTCCTCCACGTGCATTGCTCCGTGAAGATATAACCATACGCCGTCAATTCCTCCCTTGGGAATTGCATCAACAAGCTCATTTGCAAGCCTTAAAAAGTCCCTGAGAACAACCGTTCCTCCCGGGAGGGCACGAGCATAAACTGTAGGCACAAGGTCACATTCATGGCTTTTAAAGTATGCGGTTACATCCTTAAGTTTTTCATACATTTTTTCTCCCGATGCATAATCAAAATCCTCAAATGTGGTTTTGATTGGTGTCAGAGTATTTCCCTCGCACTGAAGCGAGCCTATAACTATTTTCATTGTGCTTTTGTCCTTTCTGATATTGCTTTTACAGTTTACAACTCTCACGGTGTTTTTTAAGTGTGTAGTTAAGGTCGTAGTCAAGCTGTCTTAATTTCCATCTGAGACATTTTTCATCCCCCTGATACTCCATACTGGGTTCCCAACCGAGTCTGGAATCCGCCTGTACTACAGGGATAGTTTCTTCAACATTCTTCTTTTCTTCAAGAAGAAGTTTCTCCATATTATCAATAATATCAAGCATCTTTTGTGCATCGGAAGCAATGTTAAGCTCCTGGCTCATAACAAAGAGTTTTTTAACATTTATTCCTGTTATGCAGGATCTGTACATAAACTTTCCTATATTGAGTACACGCAACAGTTTTTCGTTGGGATTGGGAACGCTCTCTAAAAGATTTATACCCTCGGAAAGTAAGTCGCGCATTATTTCAATTTCTTTCATTTCCTCATACAATCTGAGCCCTGGCATAGAGTTATTTCTGTTAAAGCCCATGTCGGGAGTGTACGCAGGATTATAAATCATGTTACCGAACATTGCATTGTTTTCCGTAGGAATGCGTCCGCTTTCCGGATAACCGCCGAATATATCGGTTCTGGGATCAGCCACCCACAAGGGATAGGAAGGTCCTACACGGAAGGCACCGTACTGATCTTCGTTACTTGCTGTGGCGTGAGAGATAGCTTCGCTCCATTTTAACATAGCCTCATTTACTTTATCAAAACTGTTCTCACCGAAATCCCTCTTCAATATGCGATGAAGTACATCTGTAAGGTTTTCTTCATGAGTGAAGAACGCCCATTTTTCAAGGTCGCTGATGAATGACGGATAGAATCCGTAATGTATACATTCCAGAAGCCCGCATACGCCCCACTCTTGGTGAGATTTTACGATGCTTTCAAAACGCTTAAGCCATTGGTACGGCATAGGCTCGTAAGGAATTACACCGAAGTCCCATGTAAGACCTGCTGTTTCGGTATTTGCATACACTTTTATTCCGCGTTTTTTAGCAGCACGCGCCTCACTTGCAAAGTAGTCACTTGCCTCTGTCTGGCGAAGTGAATAGTCTGTTGTATCGCCTTTTGCTTTTCCTATATCAAACTGCTGGCATACATCCCAAGCGGAAAGAAGAGTAATATCTGTGGGAAGATTTTCTATCAGACGCAGTCTTTCTTCCTCCGGAGCCCAGCTCCAGTTATATGTACAAAATACAATATCCACATCGGGACGGTATTTGGAAATACATTTTTTAATCAATGATATCCACTGAGGATAGTCGCGGCAGGGCCAGAATCCGGGTGTAACTTTACCCGTGGGAATATTATCCTCAAAATTAGCCGACAAGGGAGCTTTTCCTATTCTGGAATCGGGGTCCTTGCTATGAAAATGGTTTGCTTCGCCTACAAGCTCCACGCCCTTGATTTTAGGGCAGGCTTTGAAGATTTTTCCGTAGAGATTATCGTAAAACTCTTCTGCACCGGGATCATCGGGATGAGCGCTGTGATCTCTGTAAAGTTGGATATAAACATTTATTCCGTAGCGTTCTGCCCGTTCGCACAGAAGATACATATCAATGTATTCGCCACGGTGATTGATATTTAATCCGTCTATCCACAGCATAATTGCATCATACCCAAGATGTGCCATATAAGAAAGGCATTCGTCATTGTATTCAAACATACCAAAGGGTGACTGAGCAAAACGTGGTGAGAACAGCGCCTTTTTCTGAGTTATTTTCTTTTCAAGGAAAGGCGCACGTCTTAAATTCATTAAATCCTCTAAAAAGTAAAGTCCCTGTGCAATTCCTACGCTGTCGTAACCCTCCAGTGTTATACCGCTGTCAGTAACGGTAATGCGATAACCCATATATCCCGAAGCATCGCCAAGGTCTTTGTTATAAGAGAGTTTCAGACACGCTTCCGAAGAAGCTTTTTTCGTAACCATTGCCGCCTGATCCATAGATTTTAACATATAGTCAGCAAAATCCCATGCAGCAGTTTCCACAACGGAATCGTATTTTTCCGGAAGGACTATACAAAGCCCCTCCGGTACTGTAAATTCATTTTCTTCGGGCTTTAAAGAAAAATCCCTTCTGTCCTTCTTATGAATCTGTAAAAGGTCTTTTTTAAACTCATATCGCTGTTCTTTTATCATAAATATAAATTCTCCTTTAAATCTCGCTTCGTCTGTCGAGCATTATGGGCCCCTGAAGACCCGACACCAGATTTTCACCCTCGCGCTGGATATTATCGTCGTTCCAATATCTGTTCCAGCCGAGAGCCATTCCCTCGTCAACCAGCATATACTGTCTTTCAACTGCGGCTGAGTTTGAGACGATTACAACAATATCGTTTTCTCCGTCTCTTAAAAAATCTGTTATATCAAGCTGATAGGGTTCCCATACTTTTTCGCCGGCTTTCACACCGTTTACCCAAACCTCTGTCTGGAAAGAAACCTTGCCAAGGTTAAGAATATAGCGGCCGGGCTTTTTCTTCAAATTCATTGTATTGCGGTAGCGAGTAAATCCGGCATACCATTTAAGTCCGTGAAGTCTCCAGTCACAAAGAGCGTGACGGAAAGGAATTACCTGTACCTTAATATTACTGTGAAGTCCGTCTTTGCCGTTTTCTGCAACCATTGAAATCTGCATCTGGTGAGTATTTCCGTCGGGCTTTATAAAACATTCTCCGTTTTTCCAAGGCATCGCCATACCGTCAACCGTAACTTTAATGTCGCGTCCCGACATATCGGGATAATATATCTTGGAAGTTCCTGCAGGAAGCACTATACTGTAACTGATTTTCTGCGGATAGGTTACAGTTTCGCCAAAGAGGGGCATATCACCCCAGGGAAGCATTGGAGGACAGCCTCGTTTCCAAGCCTGGCTCCATTTGTCATCGCCATCTCCGAATTCAGGTGTATTTGTGGAATATCTGTAGTGTACTTCGGGGCAGTATGAAACCTGCTGCCAACCCTCAATATACGCTTCATTTACCTGCCACGACTCATCTGTTGCGATTGTGATGAATTCGTCACCAACCTTGATTTCTGCCTGTGCAATAAGGGAAATCATTTCCTCGGGACGAAGGTATTCCAGAGAAAGCAGATTGAAATGTTCCATGGTAGTTTTATTTCTGACGCTGATTGCTATAAGGTTTTTTCCTGCTGTCAAAAATTCGGTAATGTCTACAAATGAAGCAGTTCTCGCATCTTCTGACTCTGCAACCTTTTGTCCGTTAATCCACATGGTCCATTCATTTACCGCTGCAAGGCAAATGCGTGCAGATTCAGGCTTTTCATCAAGGACAAATTCTTTTCTGCAGTAAAGGTTTTCTTTCATCGAAATATCTACCCAGTCAAATCTGCGTGTTATCCAGTTTGCTTTCCAAAGGCTGAGGTGTCTTCCGCAGAAGCCGTCTTCATTTTCTGTATTTTTAATTCTTATCTGTCTGCCGTCAGGATGAGGCTCGGAAGAAAATGCAGCAAGAGGTATATCCAGCTCAGTAGCATTGATTTCCAGCTGTTTTTCATCTTTAATTGCAGAATCTATGGGGAGAAATTCCCATTTTCCTGCTACGACAAACTCTTCTGCAACATATTCTTCCGGCAGAGTTTTTTCCGCTCTGTTTGCATCCACAATAAGCCAGCACGCCTCGTCCTCTTCAAGAGAAAGGCGCACCTCGGTGCCGTTTTCGGTTATGCGGGAATAAACATCAGATAATTCCCCGTTATCGGGGCTGAGCTTTTGTACGGAGCCCTTTTCCCGGAGATTAAGGATAAGACTTCTCTTTCTCGGTGTACTGCTGCCGATGAAATATACTTCCTTATCTTCGATTTTGCGGTGATTTACAAATAAATTGTCCCGTTCACCGAAAAGAACTCCCACATCGGGTGTAAGTACGTTGTTTACCGCCTTAGGCAGCATTTCGGTCTTAACCGCACCGTCTTTGCCGTCTTCGCAAGCATAATATATTACTTTTCCGCCTGATTTTTGGAATTCGTCAAGTTTTTCCCTGAGTTCATCAGAAAATTCTGCTATATCGGGGAATACCAGTACTTTAAAGTTCTGCGAGCCAACGCTGATAGTTCCGTCTTTAACAGTCGCTCTGAGAAGTGATACTTCGTCAATTATATCCACATCTATCTGGTGTTCAAGAAGGGAATTCATTGCGTTGTTCCACGCGTCATTAAGCGTTTCACAACCGTTGAAAAACAATCCGTCAACGGTCAGCTTTCTCATTTCCTCAATAGGATAATATAAGCCTACTTCCACAACGGGAGTTCCTTGTGTGTTCATATAGCAAATTCTGTTCATGTAATTTGCAAGGTGCTTGAAATATCTCCAGTAAGGGTTCTGGAAGAAGAAACTGCAGGGCCAGTCCGCCTGTTCTCCCTGACTGACACACTCGGTATAAAATCCGTGCAGAGTAACCATATTGATACCCATTGCACCGAGAGTATTCATTCCGCGTTTATACTGCTGAAGGGAACATCCCCAACCTGCACCGCCGAATGCTTCCGACATCATACGCTTTTTGCCGTATGCACGGGCGGTAGATACGGCAAATTTAGGCTCTCTGTAAGTGATTTTACGGGGGAAGCGGTATCTGTAATCGTGACAGTCTGCACCGGGGATGTCCAGATGTCTTTCGTTATTGAAAAAGTGACCCTGTCTTCCGGGATGGCGTTCAAAATGTTCTTCTATATGACCTGTAAGTTCAAGGTTGTTCTTCTTGCACCAATCGGAAATCTGTACAAAGAAGCCCTCTTCATAAAGCTGTGCAACAACTTCGTAGTAATCATTGCGGACTTTAAGGTCGTCTTTTCCTTTTGCATCTCTCAGAACATACAGCTTTGAAACAATGTCATAGCCGCAGCGTTTTTGGAATTCTTCCGCAAATTTTTCTGTCCAGGGCATCCAGCCAACCATAAAGATTTCGTCAAAGAAAATACCCGGTACAATATTTCCGAAATTCTCACCAAAACGCTTTTTATATTCTTCATGGGTACAGTTTATAAATTCTTTCACAGTTTCAGGATTAAGGTAATCCACAAATCGGGGAGTGAAGTTTCTGTAAAATGCCATTACCTCGCCCTTCCAATCGGAAAGGTTTGTTGTATGTACCCAGTTTTCTCCGTCTTTATAAAATGCCGAAACAAGATTTTCAAAAGAAGCTTCCTTGGAAAGCTCTTCTTTTGAGGCATAGCTCTTTATAGAAAGGTATTTTGCCATATTGCACTCGCCTTTTGAGAGAGTGCGGGAAGGCTTCTGATAGCCGTACTGAAAAGTACTGCCGGCTGTTCCGCTGGGCCATGCATACTCATCGTACAGCCAGGGATAAAACCCTGTTTTCTTGCCTTCATCTATACAAGCGGAAATTGCTTTCCACCAATCATCTTCAAGGTATTGAGTTTTAAGATAGGCACGGGCGTGCATAAAGCCGTTATATACACCCTGCTCTACCATCATATTTATCTGCTTTCGCAAAGTGTCGGGATTAAGCTCACCGTACCAGAACCAGAACGCTGCGGGGCTGAACTGGGGCTTAGGCGACTTCATTGCTTCCATAAAATTCATAATAAAGCATCTCCTTTACAGGCTGTAGAAAATCTCTTCCATTTCTTTATAGGCATTGCCTTTTTCATCACGGATAAAGCAAGGTTTTGTAAAGGTATGCCACTTCTGCATTATGGGGTTTTCGTTCATTTTCTTTGTATCTGCTTCATAATCGTTTCCCGTATACTCGTAGTAAGTATACAGCTGATTTCCGCGGATACTGATTGAATAATTATGGTAATTACTTTCCGAAATTATCTCTAAAATTTCGGGCCACGCGTTTTTATGAAGTTCTACATATTCCTGAAGTTTCTCAGGCTTTATTTCTGCGTATAAAATAAATCGTTTCACGGTTTTCTCCTTGTTTTTATTTTGGGGACCGTTCAAAGAACGGCCCCCTTGTCAAACAAAATATTAGTTTAATGTATTATAAGGCTGAGATAAGGGCTTTAATGTAGTCATATCCCAATAATAAACATTGATTGTGTCGCCTGTTTCATATGCAATGGGGCTGTCAAGGGTAATATTATTTTCCCCAATGCCTGTCACAGTAACAAATCTTGCACCCTTGAATTCACCCTGAGAAGAGTATACAGCTATGATAAATTTATTGTTAGCTGAGGGTATATGACCTGCCTTCACGGTAAGTCCTGTTATGGTATTTCCTGATTTAACAAATTTCACAGGTTCTATTAAGGTTGAGGGAATTTCGCCTGTTGCATCACAGAAGTCATCCTCTGAGATAAACTTAAACATAACATTGTCAAGCTGAATATCGGCACCGCTGCAGACTGTTCTTACAAGGTTGAACTGAATAGCTCCGATTCTGCCTGTCCAATTTGTTGTCGCTGTCTTGTGCAACACATTATTAACATAGTAGTATGTTTTTCCCGTAGTGGTATCTCCATATATTTTTATATTGTACCAACCGTCGTTGTCTGCAGCTCCGCTGTAAACCGTTCCGCCTATTTTCATAGTGTTGAAATCTACGCCGCCTATCTCCGGACCAATATATAATTCTATTTTTTGAGCAGTTCCTGTGGATTTAAGGCTGTATTCCATCTGGAAGTAATCTGAATTTGAAACAGATGACAAATCATAGCTGAATGTAGCAAGTTTTCGGTTTTTGTCTATCTGCGTTGCATCAGACGTGTCTGCTACAGCAGCCGTAAACCTTGCCACAATATTTCCGTCTTCCTCCTGGCTGAATGAGATATTCTTATCTGCCCAGAGGGGAGATGTATATTTTACTGCCCAACCGTTATAACCGTTGGAAATACTCGTGCCAACCAGATTAGCATTTTCAAAATCTTCCTCAACCTTGAAAAGTCGTTTTTCAAATACTACGCTGTCAAGGTCGTCCTTAAGATGATTCTTGAATGCTGTAAGGATTTCAGCATCACTTGCACTGAGCAAATCACAGAATCTTTTTGAAATCTCCATTGCACCCTTTTGTGTAAGGTGAGTATTATCATTTGATGCAGGATCTACAGAAACCATGAAAAGGTTTGCGGATGAGCCTGCCGATTTCTTTTCGTAATCTGAAATCAAATCGATACTTTCTGCGTGAAGATCAATTACAGGTACATTAAGTTCAACTGCCAATTCGTTCATTGCTGTCATATAGCTGTCAAGAGAACCTGTAATCGCAGGATTGGCAATTTTATCAATAGCTTTAAGTCTGCGTTCAATAGATGTAACAAATACAGGCTGTGCACCTTTTGCTCGAACTTCCGTTACATACTTGTTAAGATACCACTTATATGAGTCTTCTGTATCCTTACTTCCTGTGGGAGAAGTGTATCTGTTAGGATCGGGGACATTAGCTGCACCGTCTTCCGAGGAAGAAGTGGTTTTGTCATCATTATGACCGAACTGGATAAGAACATAGTCGCCCTTTTCCACTTTCGGGATTACTGTTGCCCATTTATAGTTATAGAAACTCTTTGAGCTTGCGCCGGGCTCTGCATAGTCCTCTATCATATAGGAATCATCCATATAGTTGTAAAGAACCTGTGCCCAGCCTGCAATTTCATTTTCGGAATATGTACCGTAATCTGCCGCTGTTGAGTCACCTATAACAAAAACTTTCGGGTTTGCCTTTGTTACGATACCTGCTGATTCCAGATATTCATTCTCAGTTAAAAAGTTGAATTCAACATTATCAACCTGCATATCAGCACCGCTACAATCGGTACTTATAAGTCCGAGATGAAGAATTGACGCTCTGCTTGTCAAAGAAGCATTTGTAGTTTCAAGGTGAAGTACATCATTTACAAAGATGTAGATTTTACCTGTTGTATTACCAACAACCTTTATGTTGTACCAACCGTTACTGTCAGCAGAGCCGGAATATGTCTTTCCGCCGATTTTCATATTTCTGAAATCAATATCGCCCACGTGCAGACCGTTAACCAATGCCTGGAAAAGGTATGGCTCGCCTGTTGACTTAATGCTGTACATAAATTCAAAATAATCTGAATTTGAAACAGAAGATAAGTCGTAATTCAGAACACGGTTCCTACGATCCTTATTCTCGTAGGTTTCATGCTCTTTTTCAGCTGTGAATCTTGCTGTAATGTTGTCACTGTTACTTTCTTTGTTGAAGAAAATCTTCTTATCGAGCCACTGTGTACCGCTTGAAGTTGTTAATCCCCAACCGTTATAGCCCTTGCCGATCTCTGTTCCGACCAAAGAAGAGTCAACCTGGAATGTTTCCGTAAAGCCGAAGTAAGTACCTGCTGCATCGGCAGAAATTTCAAAACCTGTCATCGGCAGAATCAGACCGAAAGCCAGAATGACACACATTATTTTAAACAAATACTTTTTCATATATAATCCCTCTTTCAAAGATTACTCATACTTGGATATTTCTATCATTTCAATCTTATTTACAATAATCTCACCGTTTAACGCCTGAAGTGCAAAGTGAGCGTTATTCATTCTTCCGTTATTGTATTCAAGAGTAATGCCAACAAGCTTAACTGTGAATACCATCCAACCTTTACCTATATCCGATGCCTTTACGGTGTATGATTCGCCCTGATTTTCCATAACCTGATAGTTGTATAAGAACTGCAATTTAGTTCCTGCTGCAGCCTTGTATGTAAACTGTATAACCAGATCGCTCTTGGGCGCGTTGGTTGAAATCACAAGCGGAAGATATTTGCCCGAGGGAATCTTTCTTCCGTCCGGATCAAATACAGTATATCCTGCACTTGAATCGGAGGTTTTGATAAGCATTTCAATACCGTTACCGTTTTCGTTAATCTCAGTTTCAGATTCGCCCTCCGGAGACAGGTAGTATGTCATGGGAATTTTTCCGCATTTTGCACTGTCTGTGGCTACAGCACCCTTATTCATATTTGTATCTACGGGTACGATTGAATAAGTGTTGTTACTTCCGGTAACTGTGGTGTCAAGGTATTTCATTTCCTCGCCGTTTGCAGGAATTTCTGCAATCTTTGATCCGTTTCTGAAAATTTCATAATAGTCTATGGCGTTATTGTCGTCATATCCTTTCCATGAAATACCTGCGCCTTTTACCTTGCTTTCGGATTTAATATCGCTTACTCCAGGCTTGTTGTTCACAAGAGATTTGTTGTTATTGTCCCATAAGTAGCATTTTACGCTGTTTCCACCGTTTGCAGCCATTCCTGTTACAGGGCCGAAGCTCATTTCCCCGTATGTGGATGTAACAGGTTTTGTAATATATTCCACATTGCAGATTTTACCGGTATTGCTGTCTATTGAATATACTACGAAAGTTACCGAAGTTGCGCCTGTTACACCGGGATGCATTACAGTAGCTTCTGCTGTAATTGTACCGTCACTTTCAATTCTTCCGGAGCATTCTGAAACTTCAAAATAAACCCCTTCAAAAGATTTTACAGTAACATAAAATTCTTTTTCTGCAGTCATACCGTTACAGGTCGCTTCTGCACGCAATGTAACGGTTATATCCTCTTCTCCGCGGCTTACAATTGCCGTATTTCCGCTGATTTCAATGGCAGAATCTGAGGAGGTCCAGTAGATTTCACTTCCGTTTACAGAGCCTTCAGAAGGAAGTGTAAAATCATCTTTTACAAGCTCATCAAGAGTGATGTTGTCAAGGTCTGTAGCCGCTTTTTCATAATCTGCGTCAACCTGACCCTCAACTATAATATTGTCCACTCTGTAAAGCAGCGCGTGTGAGGCTTGATTATGGTTAATTCGTATGTATTTTGCATTACAGTAAAGACCGAGTTCATCCTTGTTGCAAACAGGGATTGGACCGTCATTTTCCAGAGTAAGCGGAGTGCCGTTATCTGCTATTTCTACAGTATAGGTACTCTCTTTCATATTAAGAGTAACCGTATAAGTAAGACACGCATCAGCAATATCTCCGCTGTAAAGAAGAATTCTTTCTTCATCACCGTTCTCGTCGGTGGACAGAGCATAAATAGAAGCATCTGTTTCGTCAAGGTCGTACTGTATTGAAGCAAATTCTACGCTGTTACTATCAGCAAGGCTAAAAGAAACTCTGTTCTTTCCTGTATTATATTCTGCTACTACACACTCATCATCCTGACTGCAACCCTCTGCACAGGGGATTCCTGCATGGAATGTAAGATCGTAGGTAAGTCTTGCGTTACCGTAAATCTGATCTTCTGCTATTTCCTGCTCAAAAACAGTATTTTCAGCACTTTCATCAATAGCAGTTTCGCCTACCTTGTACAGTTCAACGCTGTGGATAAATACCATACCCTCACCATTGGTACCTGTCTGGTCAGCAAAAATTCTGAAAGTATAGTCAGAGTGAGCCTTTCTTGTAAAGTCAGCTCCTTCAAGAGTCTTGGTTACTGTATGCCACTCGCCTGTTGCACCGCTTTTTCCCGTGTCGTATAAAGAGCCTGTACTGCTGGAAGATGCATTTGGATAGGTTATACGCAGTCTGTCTTTTCCGTCAGGAGTATAATACTTAACTCTTATGGCAACAGTATCTGTGCTTTTAAACATAGAACTGTCAACGTTGAACATAATGTTTGTTCTGGCTATGCTGGAACTTGTCTTTACAAGAACTGTTCCCAATGAATTAAGACCGCCTTGTTCTTTAACAAGCAATGCGTTAGTGTTACTTCCCGAGTAATAAACCCCATTCACAGGTTCACTAAGTTCTGAACACACCCACCTGTTTCCGTATGTCCATACTTCTATACCGTGGGAGTTTTCTTCGCAGTTAAGACTGTCAAGGTCAGGATCCTGCACTCTGTAATAGCAGAGGGCGTCAGATTTCATTTCCAGTGCTTCTCCTTGTATCTCAGCTGAAAAGGATTCATTTTCGTTAGTTATTCCATCTGTAACAAGACCGTCATCCACGCCTTCAAAATTCTGAGTATACACAGTATTCCAATCACTTTCGGAATCAGCTGCTACATTAACAGATAAACTCAGAATAAGAAGCGTCGTGAGCAACAAAGTCTTCATAAAATTTCTGTTTGTTTTAATCATAGTAATCACCTTTTATAACCAATTTCGGTTTTCTGCATCAATAATGTGCAACGATAATTTCACCGACAGTTGTATTTTCTCTCCATATAAACACTTTCGTTGCATGTTCTTCCAGGAAAATGCTTCCGTCAAGTTGCGGTGCCGATGTATTATACAAATCTTTTGCACTTCCGGTATATACAGTATCTGTCTTTTTGTCATATACTGAAATACTTAAGTTTGCCAGCGGTGTAATTGCTCTTGTCACCAATAACTTTCCACCGTATTTCCACCCGTCAGGATTATACAAAACGATGTTGTTACCGTCATTGGAATACAAATATCCGAATACTTTTGAGTCAGACTGGCTTCCAAGGATTGTTGTGTCAATTAACGGAGAATCCTCGTTACTTAATCTGCATAAAAGCTCTACGCGATAAACTACATTCTCGTAGGTGGAGCAACGGATTACATCACCGCGTTTAAGACTCATTCCTTCAAGAACTTCGTCTTCGTCCTTAACAGTGTATGAAACCTCCTTGCCTCCAACAAGACCTACTATCTGAGTATAATATTCGTCATCTTCTTCATCCAGCACATATCTTATATTATCTACAAGAATATGTCCTGAGAAGAATCTGTCACGACGGTTAAGCGGAATAACCAAAGCACCAATGTTACGATATTCGTCACAATCGTACATCATAAGATTAGTATATGTTGCATTGCTCGGTATAGCGTTCATCGCAATAACATCATATTCTTTTGTACCGTCTTTATTTGTAAATACCGCAAAGCAAACTGTGTCTGCACCGATTGCGTATCTGTTGCCAAACAGGTAATTACGGTAATAGAGTTCATTTATTTCGGGATAATCAAGAGTGAAGTTTGTCTTGTCAAAGCCGAAAGGATGTGCCGTTTCATCAAGAGAATCGGCAAAGTCAATTGATTTTACCTCACCGTCTTTATTAAAGGAAAGCTTTACAACCTCACCTACTTCACCAAGAGAGAGAGTTGTTCCGGGCAGGTCTTCAACCCCGTCAATTGTTATTTCCTTTGCTGTTTCTATAAATGTTTGAGTTCCGTCCTTCAGAACAAGTTCCAGATCAACTTTACCTCTGCTTCTGGATGAAACCGGCTCATGTATTTCAATCAGGTAAGCATACTGCTCGGTATCATCGTTTGCTTCGGTTACGGCTGCAATTCTTCCTGTTACATCAAGATAGTACCAGTATGTTTTTCCCGGACTAAGCTCCGGAACGAAGTAATTACCGTCAGCAATAACCTGATCTAATGTCTTGGAAACAAAATATTCTCCGCTTTCAAATTCATACATAGTTTCATCGGGCTCTGTTGTTACGCTTACTAATTTTTCTTTCACTCCGGCATCATTTACATAAAGGTAAAGATACTTTTTATCGGGGCTTGCAAGGTATGAAACTACGCAGTTATTATTAATGTTACCAATCTGGATTTCTTCTCCGTTTTTGATGATTTTAACAAACTTATAATCGTCAAGGTCAACAGGATTTCCATATCTGTCCGCAATAAAGTTTTCGTCAAGGGAAGTACCGTAAACGAACAAGTTCTGATACTCTCTTATAACAACGGTATCATAAATGGCGTCGTTGTTATTATCCACCAAAGTGATGTTACCCACCTTTGGTTTTATCATATCCAGGGTTGCATTATTGCAAAGGGCGTAGTTATAAACTATATCCGCATAGGAATTAACCCTTGCTTCAGTTCTCTTTTCGCCTTTTCCCTTGTATATAATTTTATCATAGTTATACTCGCGGTCATTTATCAGAAGATCCTCGCTGTCTATAGTGAGAACGCTGTTGACTGCTTCGGGATTCACCCACAAAAGTGTTCTGTCAGATCCGTCTGCTTTATAAAAGAACTTTACTTTATATCCGAGATATTCGGAAAAGTCTTTTCCTCCTGTAAAATATACCTTTCCGTCTATTGAAATTTTTTCTTCTAACTGAAGTTCCCCATTAACAGAAACGCCTATTATTCCTCTTCCGTAATAGATCGAATGATAGTCTGTAAGGATGCAACTGTCTTTGTCAATATGGATTGTTGCCTCCCCGTTTCCGTTATAGGATGAAACCTCAACAAGATCTGCAGTAGCACAGTTATATAAAAGTACTACGGCAGTTTCTGCTGTAAGAGGTCTGTCAAAGGAATCCGCCTTGACACCTTTTAACAAGCCGTATTTATAAGCCGTTTCCAAATATTCGGATTCGGAATTGGACTTCACACGGCTTGTAGTCCTGTATCCGAGGAAGTTAATCAGAACAGTAACCGCCTGACGGCAGCTGATTGTGTTATAAGGACTGAATGTGGTTGAGCTTGTTCCTTTTATAACGCCTGTATTATAGAAAAAGGATACTGCATCATAATGGGGTGTAGCACTATCTACATCAACAAAGGGCTCTTCCATCGTTATTATCTCTGAATATCCTGTGATTTTGAACAATGCGCCTAAAAACTCAGCTCTTGTTACTGTACTGTTTGCACTTGCATTAACTAATGTATCAGTAAGAAGATTCATTCCCTTAAGTGCACTGAATTCCTGTGATGTCATTGGTACAAAGCTGTTTTCCGGTACAACTTCGGTATTATCGGCAAAAGCTGCATTGCCTGATAACACCAGAGCTACTACAAGCAGCAAGGTACACAGTCTATTTATAAAATTTTTCATACTATTTACCTCCTACTTATCTGCTGATATGATCTTTGAGCATAAATATTATCTTGGCAGCTTCAGCTCTGGTAAGGTTTGCTTTCGGTTTGAAAGAACCATCCTCAAAACCGCTGAGAATTCCAAGTGCTGATAAGTTCTTAATGCTCTCTTTTGCGTAATCACTGATTTGTGCATTATCGGTAAATTTAAGAAATCCGGGGTTCGCGGGAGTTACATTTTTGCTGAGTAAGATGCGGTTTACAATTACCGAAACATCTTCTCTTGTGATATTATTTCCTATACCGAACACTCCGTTGCCGATACCGTTAACAATTCCTGACTGACTTGCGGAAGCAATGTATGTGAAATACCATTCTTCTTCTCTTACATCATCATAATTACAGTTCTGTCCTGCCGTGTACATTCCCGATGCGAGAACTACCATTTTTACAAATTCTTCTCTCTTTACTGTATTTGAAGGGTAGAACCTTCCATCGGCATATCCTGAAACTATACCCTCTTTTTCAAGAACAGATATGTAGTTTGCTGCCCAATGGTTGCCGTTCACATCCGAAAATACACCGTTTGAAGATGGTGTATCAGAGGGAACGGCAGGAATACTGTCGGGATTACCGCCAAGGCTTCCGGGGTTTTCGGTGGGATAATCGTCGTCATCGTCGGACGAACCGCCGCCTCCTCCGCCACCGCCGTTACCGCCACCGGGTTCACCTGCGCCTGATACAGCAGTAGAGAATGCCTCTTTTACTGCGCTTGCTGTCTGGAAATTCTTATTAACAAGCTGTCTCATTATTTTCTCTCTATTGTCCGATGAATGTCTTGCGAAAGTGTTGTATGTTGTGTCACTTATTTCAAGTGTTGCTTTATACTTTACGATTGCATCCTCCATATCATCAACCGACGAGGAGTTAACGACGGCAACTGCCTTTGCCTGATTGAATATTTTCTCTGCATCTTTCAATGTCTGAACACCATTATTGTTGTTAAAGGCTGTTCTCATACTGATTATATTATTGTAAAGCGATGTTTTTACCTTAGCATAATCATCATCAGTCATATCAATGGACATAATGCCTGCAACCGCTTTATATTCTGTTTCAAGCTGTGTGCCGTTAATGTTTTCCTGATTAAGATATTCAATAAGACCTGTTGCTCTCCATGCGTTTTCCACATCATTAAGGCTTAAGAACTTACTTCCGTTTGTAGCGAAATCGATGTTTCTCACATTGATAACAGTCTTAAGCTGACTGTTTGTGGCAGCGTCAACACCGTCAATTCTCAATGCTGCTGCAGCCTGCTGCATATAGGTTTTCAAGTTTGCAAGACTTTCGTCTGTGTCACCTGTTACGCTGTTAATCTGATTAAGCAGACTTCCCACGCTGTTAGGAGAAAGAACACACACATCAATCTCTGCACGGTTCTTTTCGGAATCGTAAGCACCGTTTCCCTGAAGAACAACTGTGTATTCACCGTTGGGTGCATTGAGGTCGTTCGCCAGTTTGATGATGATTTCCTTTTCCTCCCTGCCGCTAAAAGTAACCTCATCTACACGGCAATATGTATCAAAGCCGGGGGTTGCGCCCTTGGGATACATCGTTACAGTTACATTCTGTATATAAGGAACAGGAGATTTTACTTTTATTATAAGGTTCATGTTGGTATAATCTCCACGCCAGTCTGCCTGCATAGTGTCATCCGAGCCGGAAGCATAAACGGGACTTGCAAGGAGCAATACCACCAAAATCAGGCTGATAATACTTTTTAAATACTTTTTCATAATGTTTTCACCCTTTACTCAACAATAGTTGCCTTGACATTTGACAGATAAACATATGCACTCTGTCCATTAATTTTCAAATCGGTATTGAACTTTCCTATATCTTCAAAGTTACCGCTGTAAATCACTACTTCGGCATGTTTCCATCTGTTTGTTCCTGTGCGAACAATACTTTCCTTGTTGTCAAATATTCTGTAACGGTCGTTGTCTGTATTTACACCTGATGTGTAAATAATATCTATCGGCATTGTTCCGTTATCAAGATAATCAAAACTTAACTTAATCTTTCCGTTGTCGGTGTCAATAAGGTCCTCGGATATATCAACAAATATTGATTTTCCGCTCTTTGCATAAATTGCTTCTTTTCCTTTAATATTTGTTACTCCGCTTTCACATTCCAATCCTTCATAGCTTGCACGAGTAACATTTTCACCCATGTTATAGTAACCGCCTTTTGCCTGAGAGGAAACAAGCTCGGTAAAATCAAACCATTTAACGCCAAGCATACCGTACTTATCCTGTCCGCCCCAGTTTACCTTATAGTGGTTTCTTGCAATAACCGCATGACCATGATAGGGATGTGATGTCTTTCCGTTCCACTCGTATCTTGAAATGGGGAATGTTTCCCATGTTTCTGTGCTTATAATTACTACATAGTCACCGTCAGCAACCACATACTTGTCATCACCGCTGGGTGCACAGTGCTTGTTTTCGTGAACAACTGAGTCTTTTGTATAGTAATACTTTCTGTGAGAGCCGTCTTTATCAAATCTGACAACTGCCGGAGAGGCTCCGATGGGATCCTGATTATATTCACGCATATCGTAGGTGATGAAATACATATATTCACCGTTTATTGACCATATTTCGTGAGTTGCACCTTGAAGAGCTATGGAGCCTGCGCCCTGTCTTGTACCCTGCTTGAACACGTTTTGTGCTGTCATTGTGTCTAAATCAACCTGCCATATTCTGTCATAAAGATTGATAGCACCAACACCTGTGATTTCATGACAGAAAGCCATAATATTAGGGTATTCGGGATTTATTATATCGTGAGTTCTTGCAGGCGAATACGGGAATGTGGGATGTCTGTAAGTAACCCATTTCTGTTCATCAATACTGTATCTTCCGCTTATACTTTCTCTGGTATTTCCCGGAGCGTACATTTCTGCGGAAATGTATTTACAGTCATTTGTGATGTGTACCAGTCCAAGGCTGTAACTGTGAACTGAATTGCATATAAATTCAGGCTTTATGGGAGCTTCCTTTAGATTCGCTTTCCATAATCCCTGATTTCCTTCTGCATCTGTTTTTACATAATATATATAATCGTCCGTACCCACAACTGCATTTAACTGAGTAGATGCTGAAGTCTGGTCTATGTATACAAGCATCTGTGTTTCGGTATTGTAAAGGAACATTCTTCCCGACTGAAATCCGCAAACAAAACTTTTACCGTCGTTTGTCCAGCTTTGTGCAGTAACATATGTTCTTATCGTGGGAATGTTACATATATTCATATAATAGTAGGATTGTCCTGTCTCGTTTTCTCTGATTGTCTGATAGGGAACTTTTTTCGGATATTTATATGTCAGGGCAATCAGAGATTCGTCTGACTTAAGAACTTGCTCACTGAAGAAGTCCTTTGCAAGAAGCCCCTCCATCATCGATGTCCCGTCGCTCTTCGCAAAATACAAAGCGTTGTAAACAAGCTCTACAAGATTGTAATTACAAGCAGGTACATCATTGCCAAAAAACAAATCCGACTTATCTATAAGTCCTTTTTCCAAAGCGCATTCTACTGCGCCCTTTTCATCAGAAGTTATATCCAGTGCTTCAAGATACAACTCAAGAATCTTTCCCTGTGTGATAGAATCGCTTCCGTTAACTTCTGCCGGAATGACTTTATTTTCATCTCCACTTATAATTGAGAGGAGTTTATATGCTTTTTCAATAGTAGCATTCTCTGACATATTTGCAGATAATTCTTTCTGCAAAGTTTCATCAACAATACCCAATGAAACCAATTCGTCAAGAGAAGTATCGGAAGGTATAGCCGTAAGCTCACTTAAAGGTTTGCCTTCCCTTTTAAATTTTGAAAGGTTTATAACTTCAACTCTTTTAAAGAGGTTCTGTCCGTTTGTTCTTATTCTCAATGTAGCGCCGGTATCTTCAAATGCTTTGTTTACATCCATACTGCTTACATAAACAGTTTCCGCATTAAAGCGCTGGATGTTACCGGGCTTTATGATAGTTTTTGTTTGCTGGTTTCCCGACTCGTCAAAGTATTCCAAAAAGAATCTACCTTGTTTCGGGCCGTAGTCATAATAAACAATTGTTATAAGGAATTCAGTATCTTCTGCTGATGCAAAACTTTTATCAAGCTTTACGGACAAGAAATTTGCAGCGTAAAACTTTCTGCCGTTTATACCGTTTTCCTGAGAAACTTCATTATATAAAGGATTCGCAGTATCGGAAATTCCCATTTCCATTCCGTCGAAAAATTCACATTTGTTTTCTTCTATCTGTTTATCCAACAGCACATATGCATTTTCACTGTTTCCTTTGAAAATATCGGCATCCATAGCATTATTATCTGCAGAAACAGTTACAATTGAAGAAAATGCACATATATTGATAAGCAAACACATTAAAACCGCTATTGATAATATTCTTTTATTTTTCATAAGCTTTACTCCTGTCAATATATAGTCTCGCTCATAATTTAAGCATTTCTCCCGGGGCGATACTGTACGTTTCACCATCAATATCAAGCCAAATCTCAAATAATGCCGGATTATAAATCATTGTGCCGTCCGCACTGTAACTAAGGTTGTTGTACGCATTTACATAATCGTATATCTCGATATTTGTTGCGTACCAAACATCGTCTTTACCACCGAGCTTGTCGGAAATTTTCCGGAGCAAGTCCCAGTTTTTCGCTCTTTCAAACTCGAAGCTGTGTCCCCACATATAAAAAAGTCTGGGGGCTCTGCCGGGCATGAAAGTGCTTTTTGATAGATTGATTGAGTTAAATTCTTCTATGTATTCCATTATTTCGGGGTTGCCGTGATGTGCTGTGGGGGTCCAAGAATACCAATCATCGGGAAGCATAAAAGAATTATTGTCTCCGTCTATTGTTCTTGCATAAACAATATCCAGCTCTTTTAAATAGTTTTTTATGGATTCATAGGAAGCGTTATTGGAGAACAAATTTATGCCTGTATCGGGATATGCCATACCCTTAATAATTCTGCCAAAGCGTTTTTCAAGCTCCAGCCGACATTCAAGGATATCTGTTATTCCCTCTATGGGACGAATACAACCTTCTGCTTTATGCAAAGCCCCGTGAACCGCAATTTCGTGACCCTTACTCAGAAAATGCTCCTGAACCTGCTCATCAGTCAAAAAAACATCACGCTGTTTTTTACAGTTAAGATTGAATGTACATTTAAGACCGTAACTTGTTATGATTTCAGAAAAGCGGATATCTTCCGGTTTTCCGTCATCATAACTGAGCGTTACTGCTTTTTCTTTTCCGCCGGGGAATCTTAAAAATCTGTATCGCATAAATTTTCTCCTAAAATCTTCCATAAAAAAGCCTGTTCTAATTTACAGCTATAGGGGTGGCGTACGTCACCCCTATAGTTTGATACAATTATTTCTTAGAATTAAGTTCGGTAAACTTCACAGGAACTAAAGTATTGTCTGTGAACACAAAAATTCTTATGGTCTGTCCTTCACCGCGGGTGAGTGAAATAGGATTACTTTTTCCGCTCACTGCATTATCGACTACGACACAGTTTTCCATACTAAGGTCGGAATTATAAAGTACCGCATATAAATCTACGGTTTTGCCTGAATTATAGTTGTCGTAGAAGATAGTGCTGGCAAAGATATTGCCGTCCATACCTACGAATACTTCATAATCGGGATAAACGATAACATCTACTTTGCCTGATACAGCAAGCTCTCCTGCCGTATCAGCTACGGTTGCAGTAAGGGTTACCTTCTGTGTTGCATCACTTGTTGTAACTGTAGCAGTATTGTCGGAAATTGCTATTGCGTCGCTGTCGCTTGCCCATGTAATAGCATATCCGTCAACTGTAGAGGAAGGAAGAGTAAATGTCTTCTCGGAAACAGTCTTTTCAACTGCATTAAGAGCTGATGAAAGAACCTTTTCTCTTACATCTGTATAAACAGCAATATTGTCGATGTAGTATGTTGCAGATGAACCACCGGACGCAGCGAAAGGTCTTCCCAGGTTTGTTATATCGTAGCTTGCATTAGATGCGCTGCCACAGTTATAACGAAGAGGAAGTTCTTCACCTACAAGCTTACCGTCGATATATATATCTGCCTTACCGGAACGAGTATGTTCCTTGTTGTGAGATGCTGTTGAGTTTCCTATAAGATTCTGTGTAAACTTCTTATCAAGGTCAACATATACCTTAATTCTGTAAGTTTCTCCTGCAGTAAAGGAAGCAAGGTCTACGCCTCTGTTTGCGCTGTCGGGAGTAACATCGCCCTCTGCACCTATTTTTGCAGAAATTTTTCCGTTTGTTGCAGCAAGGATAAGACCGTAATGTGTTCCTACAGCATCTGTAATCTGGTAAAAGTCACCTACTGTTTCAGCTGAGGGGGTGAAATCAAATTCTACAGCAACCTGCTTCTTACCGATAAGTGAATCTGTAAGAGTATTATCCGGCTGATTCCATGTCTTTGCAAAGCCTGCAAAGAGGTTAGCACCGGAGCTGAATTCTGCACGCTGGTTTGTTGCATCAATTTTAACCCCTGCCTGATATCCGTTTCTGGGATAAAGAGCAAAACCACCGAATTCTCTTAATTCTGTAGTAGAATTATAGGAAGCATCTGCGCTGTAAGATGAGAAATCATCTGCAGCAAAAGTCTGTCTGCCGGTAACTTCCTTATACATTTTAAGGTCGTCTATATATACGGGGTTTCCTTCAGTTTTCATCATGAAAGGTCTGCTGAAAGAATCTGCATAGAACTTACCGTCACAGTATCCTGCATCGTTTGCTACAAGAACACCGTTGAGGTAAAGGTCATAGCTGTCAGTATCAATGTTGTTCACAATTTTGAGTGTGTACCAAGTACCTGCTGTAAGTGAGGCAGCTGTAAAAGCAGCGCCGTTTGTAGTATACGCATTAAGGCTACCACCTGTTGTTACCCAGAGCTTGGGACCGTGGGATGTGCCTTCTCCGCTGTTTGAATGAGCTGTATAGAAGCTCTTCATTGCAGTAGTAGGCAATGAGGGAAGCATAAACTTAAATTCTGTTACATAGCTGCCGCGAAGGGGATTTGTTGCCACATCGTATTCTGCTGCAGTTGCTGCCCAACCGTTTGCACCGGTGGAGGGATGCTTTAACTGCATATAGATTTCGCCTGTAACATTGAGGTAATTGCCGCTTGTTAATGTGCCGCCTGCTACTGAAACAGCGTTAGCACCAACACTACCGTTGTTCCAGAAAAGTCCGGATTCACCGACATAGTTTCCCCAGTATCTGTTTGCACTGTCATTAAACTCAAGATTCAGAATAGTTTCCTTAACGGGCATAAGTTCTGAATCAAGTGCTACATAGGGTTTTGCCATTACAGGCAAAGATAAAAGAGTAAATGCCATCGCCATGGCAAGAAGAATGCTGAATAATTTTTTCATCGCAATCTCTCCTTTTTTTATATTTTTATTTTTATAGTTTTGATTATTAACCTTTGACCGCTCCTATCATTACGCCTTTTGCAAAATGTTTCTGCAGGAAGGGATAAATGAGAAGCATCGGAACTGTAGATATACAGATAATTGCATACTTAAGAGTTTCCGAGAAGCTTTCGTAGTCACCTACGTCAGCGCCGCCCATCATAGAATCGGTATTATTTGAAAGAAGAATCTGACGTAATACAAGCTGCAACGGATAAAGCGATTTATCTCTCAGGAAAATACTTGCATTGAACCAAGAGTTCCAGTTTTCTACCAAATAATAAAGCAGAATAACCGCCAGCGGTGCTTTTGACAAAGGAAGCACTATCTTCGAAAAGACAGTGAAGTCGCTGGCTCCGTCAAGCTTTGCCGATTCTATCAGAGATTCAGGTACCGACATAAACCCTGTCCTCAGCACTATCAGGTTATAGGTTGATACTGCCGTCGGAAGAATAACAGCCCATAAAGTATCGTCTATACCAAGGTCACAAACTGTTAAATAAAGAGGTACTAAACCACCGCTTACAAACATTGTAAGCAGAACCAAAAGGAACAAGGGTTTCTGAAGCATAATATCTTTTCTTGAGAAAAAGTATGCAGCCATTGTTGTGACAATCATACTTAATGCTACACCGATAAACAGGATAAGAAAAGTATTACGGAAGCTTCCTACCAACAATTCGTTTTTGAAAATCTCTTCATAAGCGCCCAGAGTTGAATCGAGCGGAGCGAGCAGAACTCCGTTGTGCCCCATTAGTTTGGATGGATCTGAGAAAGATGCCATAACAACATAGTAGAACGGATAGACGCAAACAAGCCCTATCAAACCACATATGATGAAATTTATTATGTCAAAAACTGATATTTTTTTCTTCATGATCTCATCTCCTTACCACAGTGAAGTATCTGCTACTTTTTTGCTCAAATAGTTTGCCGAAATAAGAAGCACTAAGTTAATCGCAGAATTGAAGAGTCCGATCGCAGCAGAATAGCTCCAGTTAAATTCGAGAAGACCCTGTCTGTATACATACGACGAAACTACGTCTGCCGTCTCATATGTTGCGGGATTATAAAGCAAAATGATCTTTTCATAGCCTACATTCAGAATGTTACCAATCTTGAGAAGGAACATGGTAACGATTGTAGGAGCTATGGCAGGTAATGTAACTGTAAACACCTGCCTGAGTCGGCTTGCTCCATCCACCTCCGCAGCTTCATAAAGGCTGGAATCAACAGAGGTAAGTGCTGCCAGATATATAATAGACTGCCATCCCATACCTTGCCAAATATTTGACAAAGTATATATGGGAACAAAGTAGTCCGGATCATTCAGCATCGACACTCTTGTTCCGCCGAAAAATGCTATGATGTCATTTATGAGACCTGTATCCAGTGTAAACTGCTTTATCATACCGCAAACTACCACTATTGAAATAAAGTGCGGAACGTAAGAAACAGTCTGGACACATTTAGCAAACTTTTTATTCCTTAATTCGTTTATCAGCAGTGCAAAAATGATAGGCATGGGAAAACCGATAAAAATAGATGCCAAACTGATAACTATGGTATTCTTTATTGTTCTGTCAAAGTAAAATGATTTAAAGAACTCCTCAATATGCTTAAGTCCTACCCAGGGGCTTCCTTCTATTCCCAACGACGGAGAGTAATCCTTGAAGGCAATAATTGCACCGTACATTGGCTTATATGCAAATATAAAGTAGAACAGAAGCGCAGGGAGAACCATCAAATACATCAGTTTGTTCTTATACAAATCCCTGCCAAGTCGAGAAATAAAACATTTTTTATGTAATGAATTATTCACCGAAGTATTTCTTTTCATTGTAAAACCTCATTCTATATCTGTCATTTTGCGGAATATACATCATATGCATTCTGATAAATCTCAATTGCTCTTTCAATCTTAAGTGTCTTGAGCTGTGAAATATATTTATCCCAATCATCAAACGAAATCTGTCCTGCTACAAACTTTGTTGTGTATTCTTCCACGTGTGTATTTACGTCTCCGAGAATTTTTGCAAGCTCGCTGCTTTCTTCTGCAGAGGGTGCTAACGGAGGAAGAATATGTTTGTCAGCATCAGTATTTCCCCAAACTTCAATTGCATCTTTCTGCTGAGGAAGTGAAGCATACTGTTCCATATATCTTCTGTCCTGAACAAAAGGTGCCTGTGTTGCACTTCTTGCATACTGACCGAGCATCGCAGCCATAGACTTACCGTTAGGATTCTTTGTTATAAGTTCTGTATATGTGGGATAACCGTCAATCATTTCATAGCTTTCGCCTTCGATACCGAAGTTAAGAAGCATCAGACCCTCTTCGCTGTAGAAGTAGTCGAGGAACTGCATAGCGATTTCGGGATTCTTACATTTTGCAGAAATAGCAGCGCCAAAGCCGGGTGCAGCATTCTGTCTTGCACTAAACATTGCTTTTTCACCCTTGTTAAGTACAGGATAGGGAGCAGCTACAAGTTCATAACCTTCTTCCTGGGCTGCAGCCATCCACTTACCGATACCGCTACCTACAGAACCTACAGTTGCACCGCTTCCGCCTGTAAGAATAGCACTATCCATCATCTTTGAGTCGAGGCCCATGAAGTTGTTATCAAGAAGACCTTCTTTATACCAACGGTTAAGTTCCATAAGACATTCTTTGTATCCGTCAAGTATAGGACCGTATTTAATCTCTCCGTTATCAACGAAGAAAGCCTGGGGAGCACCGTATGCGGATGAGAAGATACCGTTTACAAGGGGAAGATATGTAGTAAGGGGTGCGCCACTTGCTTTTTCCTTGAATGCCTTGAGCATATTGTACCAATCATCCATTGTTTCAGGAACTTCCATTCCCAAATCATCAAGCCAGTCTTTTCTTACAACGGGACCGTGAGAAATAAGAAGATACTCGTCACCTCTGATGAAGGGGAACATATAGTGCTTACCGTCATTTGTTGTAACAAGCTTGTCGATTTCCGGATGTTCCTTAAGGTACTTTGTAAGGTTGGGAGCATATTCTTCCATCATTTCGTCAAATGTGATAATCTGCTTTTCCTGAATTGCTTTTTCGGGGCCACCGGGATAATCTGTAACCCAGTTTGTCTGGATTATGTCGGGAAGGTCGCCGGATGCAAGCATAAGATTGAACTGTTCATCACTGTCAGGATGGATGTATTCTACATCTATACCTGTTCTTTCTTTCAACGCCTTGCCAAGAGGAGTTTTTGCCATATCCTTGATTTCCACCTTATCGGTAGCAGACAGAGGCATCCAGTATGAAATAGTTCCTTCCGGTTTGGATTCCTTTTTGCTAAGGCCGAGGCTTGCACAAGATGTCAGAATAAGAGACAAGCACAAAACACCGGCAATAGCCATCAACTTGATTTTTTTCATTTCTTTTCCTTCTTTCTAATTTTTTTATACACGCTCATAATACTGAGCAAATTAAACTCTCAATAATATTCTATCAGCACGCTTTTTTATTCACAAGGGACAAAACCCGTGTTTTAACTCCCATTTACGGCAATGCCCTTTATTTAAGTTTGTCGCGGTAAACTCCGGGAGTTACCCCTTTTAGTTTCACAAATACTCTTGAAAATGTCTTGGTGTTTGAATAGCCCACCTGCGTTGCTATCTTTTCAATTGAAGAATTTGTTTTTTCGAGTATTTTACAAGCTTCCTCAATTCTTATCTGATGAATGTAGTCCGCAACTTTCATTCCGCTTTCCTTTTTGAATACGCTGAGGAAATAGTCACGGCTTATCCCAAGTTTATCTGCAATGGTTGTACTGGACAGAAGCGGGTCCTTATAGTGTTGATATATAATTCTTCTGGTTTTTGCATATACGCTGTCGGTACTGTTTATTCCCGCACAGAAGATACCGCACATAGACTCTATGAATTTTTTCAATTCACGCTCCAGCACTTCCGCCTGTTCACACATAATAATGTCTTTTCCCAGACGGTTTTCTTCAAACAGCTTCTCCACCTCAATATCCAGACATCTCAAACGAAGAATTACCGTATTGTAAATTTCTGTTGCCAACGCTTTGAGGTTGTTAAGTTCCGAGTGCATAATCTGTACATTATGATTAAGAATGTTATCCAAAATCACCGCTGCACTCTTTGTATTACCGTTCTCAATGCTGTCGTATAACTGCTTCTTCAATGCTTCCGGGAAGTAATAAACAGTTTTTTCTTCTTTTTCATTTTCCGAAAACAGTTTTAAATCTGTATTTTCATTTTTCTGTTTAATTTCTACCATAAGCAAATCAAAATCCTCTGATAACTTTTCCATAGTATCACACGAATCACTTGTGTAACACTCAAAAGAAATATTGAATTCTTCCTTTGTCAGTTTTAACGTCCGCTGTGCAATTTCATTGATCTTGTCTTTCCATTGCGGTGTATCGTCAAAAACAACCATCCATATCAACAAATCATTTATTTTGCACTTTATTACATCGGTAAAATTGTTACAAAGCTCCTCATCAAAAATATTTGCAAGAATATAGTTTGCCATTTCTGATTTTACCGACTTTTTCTCATACAGTTCTTCAAAGAAGATATTTTCATATTCTTCCGCCTTGATTACCACTAATGCGTAATTTTTTTGTGGTTCGGCCTTAAGCATTTCTTTGGAATTGCTCTTTTTATACAAAAGCCATTGTTCTAAATGGATTTCCCTTAAATTACGTTCCTTTGCCTCTATTTCTTTCTCTGCACTTTTTTCATTGGTCTCTATGTAGCTTACGGCATTTGAAAAAATTCTGTACCCACTGTTTTCTCCGCTACCTTTATTTTTTGCTCTGATAAAATCCACAAATTTTTTTATGGGCATATAATGGAAACGGACAAAGAATGTACAAGCGGCAATACATATCAATAAACAAATCATACATACACCGATTACAAACATACTGTATGTTTTATTTGCTTCATTCATTTTGTCCATGTCAACAATGTAGAAGCACTTTCTCCTGCCACCGCCTATGCTGCTTTTATAAACAAGTTTTCCGCCGAGTTTAAACGTATCACGGCTATCAAGATCCTTTTTTAACAGTTCCGATGCCAATTCTCCGTCGGAACTTGCGAGAATATACTCATCCTCAACTATCACCACATTAGAATTTTCATCAGTAAAATTATGAAGTAAGCTTTCCATATCATTTTTAACTATTATTTTACCGACTTCCACGCCTTCCTCATACAAATAATACTGCTTACGGGAAAACATCTGCATAGTGTCTTGAGAATACAGATTCTTCGGCATCTTTTCTCCGTCTAAAAAGGAAAGAAATTCATCATAGTCAGAAAAATTGTCTTTTGCATATGCCTCGTAATACGTTTTTGTAGAACAAAATCCCGTGGAGAAAATTATCAGATCCCTGTTTTCAACATAGATCAGAGCCTCTGTCAGGTAGTTTGTGTCATACAATTCTTTTGCCAGTTGATTTCTTACTTTCCAGCAACTTTCATAAGAACTTGTTCCTTCCCATATCTCTTGTATATCATTCTGAAGATTACTGTTGCTCAGAATAGAATTAACAACCATCGTATTGATGCTTTCAATACTTTCTTCATATTTATCGGAGATATTATCTGCTATAATTTTTGAATTGTAGTCGAAATAAGAACGAAATGCATTCTGCGAGTAAAAATATATCGCAACAAATGCAGCAACAAAGAGAGATATAACGACAACATATGAAATTATGATTACAGATAATATCTTATATTTTCCTATTTTTGACTTAATCCCTTGCAAAGTCATCTTAACACCTCATATTTTCAAATAAAAACCGCGTTGTAATCGAGTGTAAAATCTCATTCTAATAATAGCATCAATCACCCTGTTATTTCAACGGACAAACACAAGAATTCCACTGACAAATACTGGTATGATATTGACAGGAAGCCCTACTTATATATATAATTAACCTGCAATCATTATCCATAAGGGAGAGTTTATTTATGAAAGAAAAAGTATTAGACACTGCTCGCAGACTCTGCGATACTATGATGAGTAACTTTAAAAATGCAAAGGATCTTCCCCCGGAAAAATTATTCCATTACCACCAGGGTGTATTTTTGTCCGGCATGATGAATAATTACAAACTTACAGGAGAAGAGAAATATTACGATTATATAAAAGCGTGGGTTGATTCTATTATTCAGGAAGACGGTACAATTGATACATATGACCCCACCCGTCTTGACGATATTCAGCCGGGAATCCTGCTCTTCCCTCTTTATGAGAGAACAAAGGATGAAAAATATAAAATTGCTCTGGGTACGCTGATTGATATATTAAGAACCTGGAAAAAGAACAATGCCGGCGGTTTCTGGCACAAGGACATGCACCCCAATCAGATGTGGCTGGATTCTTTGTATATGGGAGGGCCCATTCAGGCAGAATATGCTGTTTTCAGCGGTGAAACAAAGTTTCTGGATGAAGCTGCTGAGCAGGCAGTAATTATGTACGAAAATATGCTCGATGCAAAAACCGGACTTATGTTCCACGCTTGGGACGAATCAAAGGAAGTTGAATGGGCAGACCCTGCAACAGGACTTTCTCCTGAAGTCTGGGGCAGAGCTCAGGGCTGGTATGTTGTTGCAATTTTAGATATTTTACAGTTTATGCCTGATAATCACCCCAGAAGAGAAAAGCTTATCGAAATTGAAAAGGCTGTTCTTGCAAGCATTATTAAATACAGAGACGCACAGAAGAGAATGTGGTATCAGGTTATTGACAAGGGCGACTGTGCAGGAAACTGGATTGAAACATCCTGTAGTTGTCTTTTCACTGCCGCAATTGCCAAGGCAATTTATATGGGTATCTTGGATAAGAGCTATACAGATTATGTAAATGAATGCTTCGATGCAATTTATGACAGCGTGGAAAAGAAGGGCGACGAAATCTATGTCAATAAGGTTTGCGTAGGAACAGGCGTTAAGGATTATCAGGGATATATTGAACGTCCCACCGTTGCAAATGACCTTCACGGTGTAGGCGCGTTCTTACTTATGTGTGCAGAAGTAGCAAGAATTAACTGAGGGGATAAATTATGGATATCAGAAAAGAATCACTAAAAAAACATTACGAATGGAACGGCAAAATTCAAGTTGTTGCAAAGGCGAAAGTAACTAATTCCGAGGAGCTTTCCCTTGCATACACACCGGGCGTTGCCGAGCCATGCCTTGAAATACAGAAAGATATTTCCAAGTCATATGAACTTACAAGAAGGAACAATCTTGTGGCAGTTATTACAGACGGTACGGCTGTCCTCGGTCTCGGTGACATCGGTCCTGAGGCAGGAATGCCCGTAATGGAGGGGAAATGTGTCCTCTTCAAAGAATTTGCAGATGTTGATGCATTCCCCCTTTGTATCAAGACAAAAGATGTGGACGAAGCCGTTCAGACTATTTACAATATTTCCGGCAGCTTCGGCGGAATCAACCTTGAGGACATTGCCGCACCAAGATGCTTTGAGATAGAAAGAAGATTAAAGGAAATCTGCGATATTCCCGTATTTCACGATGACCAGCACGGTACTGCAATCGTTGTTGCAGCTGCTATGCTCAACGCGCTTAAGGTTGTAAAAAAAGACATTGAAAAAGTGCAGGTTGTAATTAACGGTGCAGGAAGTGCAGGAACGGCAATCGGACTTCATCTTATGAAGCTTGGCGTAAAAAACCTTGTTATGGTTGACCGTTTCGGTATAATCTGCGAGGGAATGAAAGAGCTTTCCGAGGCACATAAAGAGCTTGCAAAAATCACCAATAAAGAGCATAAACAGGGTACACTTGCCGATGCTATGAAAGATGCTGATGTATTTATCGGCGTTTCTGCACCGGGAATTGTTTCCGAAGAAATGGTTAAATCTATGGCAGATGGTGCAATCGTATTCCCCATGGCAAACCCCACACCTGAAATTATGCCCGACCTTGCCCTTAAAGCAGGTGCTGCAGTTGTAGGTACCGGCAGAAGCGATTTTGACAATCAGATAAATAACGTTCTTGCATTCCCCGGAATTTTCCGCGGTGCATTGGATGTAAGAGCAAGCGATATCAATGATGAAATGAAAATGGCGGCTTCCTTTGCAATCGCTTCATTGGTAAGTGACGACGAGCTTGCACCTGATTACATTATTCCCAAGGCATTCGACAAAAGGGTAGGAAAAACCGTTGCCGATGCCGTTGCGGAAGCCGCAAGAAAAACAGGTGTAGCAAGGATATAAAAATTCGGTAAAAGCAAAGCAGGATGCAGAAAATTACTTCTGCATCCTGCTTTGCTTTTATGTTCTCCATAAATGTTTTAGTCAACCGTTCACCACAAAACGGTTGACTAAAATACATTATATATGATATAATGTAAAATAATTATGGGGTGCTATACCCACACACAGACAGAATGGAGTTTTTCCTATGATAAAAAGTATGACAGGCTACGGCAGCGGAAAAGCGGAAGCAGGCACAAAAACTTTTACCGTTGAGATTAAATCGGTCAATTCCAGATACAGCGATTTTTCCATAAAGATGCCCCGCATCTATACATTTATGGAGGATGCTATCAGAAAAACCGCATCAGCAAGGATTAACCGCGGCAAGGTGGACATATATGTAAATGTGGAAACAAACGGTGAGGATGACAGCGTTGTTAAGGTAAATGCGGCTCTTGCCCGTGAATATCTTGCAGGGCTCAGAACTCTTTCTGAGGAGCTTGAAGTTTCCTCAAACGCAACGGCAGAGACATTTCTTCGTATTCCTGATGTATTTACGGTTGATAAAGCTGATGTAGATGAAGAAGTTATCTCAAACGCAATTCTTTCAGCCCTTTCCGAGGCTCTTGACGGCTTTGACACAATGCGTATTGCAGAGGGCGAAAAGCTTGTTGCAGACCTTAAGGAACATCTTTCCTTTATTGCCAATGCAACGGCGGAGGTTGAAAAGAGATCTCCTCAGATTGTTACCGAATACAGACAGAGAATTGAAGAAAGAATGCGCGACATTTTAGGAAGCGCCACATACGATGAAACAAGACTTCTTACAGAGGTTGCCATTTTCTCCGATAAGGTAAATGTAAATGAAGAAACCGTACGTCTCAGAAGCCACGTTGACCAGTTTACAAAGATGCTTGACGAGGGCGGAAGCGTGGGAAGAAAGATTGATTTCCTTATTCAGGAAATGAACAGAGAAATTAACACAATCGGCTCTAAGTCCAATGACCTTGATGTTGCAAGAATTGTAATAGACGTTAAGGCTGAAATTGAGAAACTTAGAGAACAAATCCAAAATGTAGAATAAACCTGTTCTTTAGAGTGGAGAAAAATAGTGCAGAACGGACAAACTGAACCACGGCTTGCCGTGGGTTACCCGAAGCTGTATGCGTATACAGCGAGAGGTGAAGTTTGTTCGTAGCAAAAGCATATATAATAAAAAATTCGTCCAAGCGAATTTTTACCAAAGTATAACTTTCGGAAATTAATGGTAACTACAAATATAACATTGGTGTGCTTTTGCGTTCTGTGCATTTTTATACACTCGTGAATAGACCTTATGTAAAGGAATAACCATTATGAAACTAATCAATATCGGCTTCGGAAATCTTGTTTCCGATGAAAGAATAATAAGCATAGCTCTTCCCGAAAGCGCCCCTGTGAAAAGAATTGCACAGGAAGCCCGCGAAAAGGGAATGCTTATAGATGCAACTTACGGCAGAAAAACAAAAAGCGTTATCGTTATGGACAGCGAGCACGTTGTTTTGTCAGCATTGACACCCGACGCTATTGCTATCCGTCACGGTAGCTATACAGAAATAACAGAAGAGGATGATATAAATGACTAAAAAAGGTTTACTGCTTGTAGTTTCCGGTCCCTCAGGCGTTGGAAAGGGAACTATATGCAAGGAGTATCTGAGTAAATACGATGACTGCGCTCTGTCCGTGTCAGCCACCACCCGTGCTCCCCGCGAAGGCGAGGTGGACGGCGTCAGCTACTTTTTCCTTTCTCATGACGAGTTTCGGAAAAAAATTGATGCAGGCGGATTTTTGGAACATGCAGTTTTTTGTGACAATTACTACGGAACTCCCAAGGATGCCGTTATGGAAAAACTTGACGAGGGCAAGAACGTAATTCTCGAAATAGAAGTACAGGGCGCACTTCAGGTTCGTTCTCACTATCCGGAAGCGGTGTTCGTATTTGTAATTCCTCCGTCTATGGAAGAATTGGAAAACCGTCTCCGCGGAAGAGGAACGGAAACTGATGATGTAATCGCAAAAAGGCTCCAGCGAGCAAAAGCGGAGTTTAAATACATAGATAAATATAATTATACGCTTACCAATGACACCGTTGAAAATGCGGTATGTGTGCTTCACAGCATCATTGAAGCGGAAAAATGTGTAATGGCTCGCAATTATGAGTATTTGAAAGAAGAATTTATTAAATAAAGGAAGGTAATTATTATGTTGTATCCCGAAATTTCCAAGCTTATGGAGGGACTTGATTCCCGTTATTCACTTGTTGTTCTTACAGCAAAGCGCGCACGCCAGCTTCAGAATGACTCCGGAAACGATAAGACAGTTTCCCGTGCAATAAACGAAATTGCAAACGGCAAAATCAAGTGTGTAAAAGGCAGTGCATCCCAGAGATTTTCCGATGCTGTTGCTGAATATGAAGCAAGCAAAGAAACTGTTGAGGAATAATTATGATTGCTCAGGTTTATGTTAATACTACAAACCTGAATATCGACAAGCCCTTCGATTATCTTGTTCCCAAGGAATTGGAGGATAAGGTTATGCCCGGAGTGAGGGTGAAGGTTTCTTTCGGTGGCGGAAATATGCCCAAAGAGGCGTTCGTGACGGAAGTTAAAGAGAAAAGCGATTTTGATTCTCTTAAACCCATTCGCTCTGTGACGGATAATTTCCCCGTACTCACTAAAAAGGGTATCGAATTGTGCTTTTTCATGCGGAAGCGGTACTTTTGCACTTTTTCCGAAGCGGCACAGTTATGCATTCCCCCGGGGACAGATGCAAAATTTGAAGAATGGATTTCTCTCAGTCACAAATATTTTGAAAAGAAAAATCTTGTTAAAGGCACAGCACAGGAACAGCTCATTTTACTTTTAGAGCAAAATGAAGGCAGTGCCGAAATGACGCAAATTAAAAACACCCTTGGCAGAAATGCCAGAGCGACGGTGAATGCTCTCATAAAAAAAGAAATTTGTGAAAAAAGCATTACCGACAAACGCCGGGCAAATGAAAAAACCGTAAGATTGGCGTATTACGCAGGTGAAGAAGATATTTCTTATCACATCGAAAAGTTATCCAAATCTGCTCCCAAACAGGCGGCAGTTCTTAAAACTGTAGCAGAATTTGGTGAGCTGAGCGTTTCTGATATTGTGGCTGCTTCCGGTGCAACAAGAAACGCCGTTGAAGCACTTCACATAAAAGGACTTGTTTCCTACAGAGAAGCGGAAATTCTCCGCAACCCCTTAGAGGGAAAGAAAAGCGGAGATTCAGAGCCCCTTGTCCTGACAGATTCTCAGAAAATGGCGGCTGACACAATATTAAAAAAGAATTCAGGCACATTTTTAATACACGGTGTTACCGGCAGTGGTAAAACCGAAGTGTATATGAAAATCGCCTTAAATGCCCTAAAAAACGGGAAACAGATAATTCTTCTCGTTCCCGAAATTTCTCTTACTCCACAGATGACAAGTCGTTTTTATAATCGATTTGGCGACAAAGTTGCCGTTCTTCACAGTGCCCTTTCTCTCGGAGAACGCCTTGACGAGTGGAGAAGAATAAGGCGCGGAGATGCTTCCGTAATAATCGGTGCGCGAAGTGCAATTTTTGCTCCCTGCGACAATGTGGGCGCAATAATAATCGACGAGGAGCACGAGCAATCCTATAAGTCGGAGTCCTCCCCCCGTTATCACGCCAGAGATATTGCACATTTCCTTGCAAAAAAGCATAATTGTCCGCTTATTCTGGGAAGTGCAACCCCGTCAATTGAAAGCTATTACAAAGCAAAACAGGGCGACTATACATTGATTGAGCTTCTTGACCGTTTTAATAAGAAACCTCTTCCCGATGTTTTCATTTCAGATATGCGTCAGGAATTAAAAGACGGCAACAAAACCGTTCTCAGCAGGCTGCTTGCCACCGAAATTCGCGAAAACATCAATCGCAGGGAAAAAACTATTCTGTTTCTTAACAGACGCGGTTATTCGACTTTCATTTCCTGCAGGGACTGTGGTTTTGTGTTTACCTGTCCCAACTGCAATGTTTCCCTTACTTATCACAAAAACGGTGATGTGCTTACCTGTCATTACTGCGGTCACAGGGAAAAAGTCAATGCCGTATGTCCCAACTGTCAAAGTACAAGGGTCCGGGATTTCGGCAAGGGAACGCAAAAAGCCGAGGAGCAGATTGAATCCATTTTTCCGGATGGAAAAATCCTCAGAATGGATGCCGATACCACAAGCGGAAAAAGAGGTCACGAAAAGCTTTTGGATAAATTCACAGATGAAAATATTGACATACTTCTGGGAACGCAAATGGTTACAAAGGGACTGGATTTTGAAGATGTGACGCTTGTGGGTGTACTGGCAGCGGACGCCTCGCTCAATGTTGACGATTTCCGTGCGCAGGAGCGTACATTTAACCTTATAACCCAAGTTTGCGGAAGAGCCGGCAGAGGCGAAAAAGAAGGAAGATGTGTCATTCAGACCTATTCTCCGGAAAATCCCACGCTGCTACTTGCGGCAAAACAGGATTACAAAGCATTTTATGAAGAAGAAATTATGTACAGACGGGAGTTTTTATATCCCCCATTCTGCGACATTATAAATATAACCGTTTCTTCCTCCGACAAAGAGGAAGCCCAAAAGAAAGCTGCTGAAATTGCAATGAAGCTGAGAGTGGCACTACGTTCATACGATAATTGCTCATTTTACGGACCTGCCGCAGCACCTCTGAGCCGCATTCAAGGACGGCACCGAGTGAGGCTATGGCTTAAATGCAAAGCTGACGAGGAGTTTATAAAAATTCTTCGTGAGGCAATCTATGAAAGCTCACAAAAACGCAACTCCGATTTATCGATAGTTGCTGACATAAACCCGTATAGCATGAATTAAAGACGGATGACAAGTCATCCTTTCGAAGTGAAAAGTTTCTGACGAAAATATTTCGCTTCGAGAAAAGGGCTTTCGCTCGCGCGGTGCTCACCGCATCAGCCCTTGCAAGGTGTCAAAACCGAGGTACATGCCCCCGGTTTTGACGAAATTTATTGTCAGGGCAGGCCCTTAACTATCCCCTGTACAAGTAACGCTTAAACACAGTTAAAAAGGAGAAAAAATTATGGCTATAAGAAAAATACGAGAGATAGGAGACTCCTGCCTTAAAAAGAAATGTCGTGAAGTAGAAAATTTTGACAGAAAACTCCACGACCTTTTAGATGATATGCAAGATACAATGATTCTTGCCAACGGTGTCGGTCTTGCCGCACCTCAGGTGGGAATTTTAAGAAGAGTGGTTGTTATCGATCTCGGTGAAGAGGATGGAATATTGGAGCTTATAAACCCCGTAATAACCCATACCGAGGGAAGTGTAACCGACACGGAAGGTTGCCTCAGCGTGCCCGGTAAAGCAGGCGAAGTAACCCGTCCCGAGAAGGCTACCGTCCGTGCATTTGACCGTGACGGCAATGAATTTGAATTTACGGGCGAAGGACTTTATGCTCGCTGTATCTGTCACGAATGTGACCATCTTGAGGGTATCTTATATGTAGAAAAGGCAGAAAAGGTGTTTGACCTGAACCAAGAGGAGTAATTTTATGCGTATAATGTTTATGGGAACTCCCGAATTTGCGGAGGTCTCTCTCAAATCAATGGTAGAAGACAACAGGGATGTTGTATGCGTAATCACACAGCCCGATAAACCCAAGGGCAGAGGCTACGAGATGGCAATGCCCGAGGTAAAGGTTTACGCATTGGAGAAAAACATACCCGTATACCAGCCGGAAACACTCAGGGACGAAGCTATTCTTCCCTTGCTTGAAGAATATAAGCCTGACGTTATCATTGTTGTAGCATACGGAAAAATTCTTCCTGAGTATATTCTTAATTTCCCCAAATACGGATGTATCAATATTCACGGCTCCCTGCTTCCCGAATATCGTGGAGCTGCTCCCATTCAACGTGCCGTAATTGATGGCAAGAAGGTCAGCGGTGTTACCAGCATGTATATGGAGAAAGGGCTTGATACAGGCGATATGCTCATAAAGAAAGAACTTCCCATAGGAGAAGAAACAACAGCAGGGGAATATCATGATGCTTTGGCAATTCTCGGCGGAAAAGTTCTTCTTGAAACGCTGGATGCTCTTGAACAAGGCACTCTTTCCCCGAAAAAGCAGGATGACAGTCTTTCTACCTACGCATCTCAGCTTTCCAAGGCAGAGGGTGAAATTGACTGGAATAGTACAAATGAACAGATTTATAATAAAGTAAGGGGGCTTAATCCCTGGCCCAAAGCGTTCAGTTTTATAAGCGGCAAACGTTTTGTGGTTGATTTTGTTTATAAATCCACACAAAGTGGCAACCCCGGAGAAGTAATTTCTGCCGATAATGACGGAATTTTAGTTGCTTGCGGTGACGGGTCCGTTCTTATAAAGGAAATTAAAATTGAGGGTAAAAAGAAAATGTCTGTGGAAGACTATCTTCGCGGACATAAGATAGAAAAAGGAACAAAATTAGGTTAATTGTTAAATTTTTGATTTGAAAGGATGTTTTATTATGTTTTTTGGTTACGGTTACTATATGGACAGCGGCATTATTCTGGTGCTTATTGCCGGAATTCTGTCAGTTATTGCGTCGTTTAAAGTTAATTCTACTTTTAAGAAATATTCAAATCTGCATACAGGCAGAAACATTACAGGCGAACAAGCAGCAAGAAGTATTCTTGATGCAAACGGTCTTTATCATGTGAAGGTAGAAAGAGTTGCCGGAAATCTTACCGACCACTATGATCCCAAGGCAAATGTTATCAGACTTTCCGACTCTGTTCACAGTTCCACATCTGTTGCTGCAGTAGGCGTTGCCGCACACGAAGCAGGTCATGCAGTTCAGCACGCTACAAACTACAAGCCTATTCAGGTTCGTAACTCCATTGTTCCCGTTGCAAACATCGGTTCTATGGCAGGTCCCTACCTTGTTATTCTCGGTCTTCTTATGTCCTCTGGCCCTCTTGCCTATGCGGGAATTATCTTCTTTTCTCTGGCAGTTATATTCCAACTTGTTACTCTTCCCGTGGAATTCAACGCTTCCAGCAGAGCCATCGCAACCCTCGAAAATGACGGATACCTTGAATCCGTTGAAGTTCCTGCCGTAAAGAAAGTTTTAGGCGCGGCAGCTATGACTTATGTTGCTGCAGCCGCTGTTTCTATTGCACAGCTTCTCAGACTTGTTATGCTTGTGGGAAGACGTGATGACTGATGAGTAATCTTTCAAAGCCCAGAGAAGCGGCGCTTAAAGCACTTGTTTCCTGCGAAAAAGACGGGGCGTACCTTAATATATGCCTCCGCACAATTCTATCGGAAGCAGGAATGGATGCAAGGGACAATGCTCTTGCCACCACCATTGCTTTCGGAGTTACAAAGAATATACTTTTCCTTGATAATATTATAAAAAATCTTTCATCGATAAAGCTTAAAAAGCTTTCCGTATGGATTCACAATATTCTCCGGATAGGGATATTCTGCAACCGGTTTTTAGACAGAATTCCCGTTTCTGCAACGGTTAACGAATGTGTGCGCCTTGCAAGAAGATACGGTCACGGCGCATCGGCAGGTTTTGTCAACGCAGTTTTACGCAAATCGGTTTCGTCGGGAGATTTTCTGCCCGAAAACAAAGATAGTAATGAGTATATAAGCATTAAATATTCTATCCCCTTGTGGCTTGTTGATATGTGGAAATCACAGGGGTATGAAGAAAATTTCTTTGCTTCAATGAATATGGAGCCTCCCGTAACGGTAAGGCTTAACACCCTTAAAACCAATTCTCTTCCCGAAGGTTTTCAGAAAATCGACACACTTCCCCACGGTTATAATTATACAGGCGGCGGAGGTGTAGAAAATCATCCTCTTTTTGAAGAGGGTGCTATCACGGTGCAGGATGGCGCTTCACAAAAAGCAATATCCTCTTTCCGCATAGATGAGAATATGAGTATTCTTGACCTTTGCAGTGCTCCCGGCGGAAAGGCGGCATATATGGCACAGCTTATGAATAACACTGGGGAAATTATTTCCTGCGACATTCACGAGCATAAACTTTCGCTTATAGAAAGCAATCTTAAAAGACAAGGTGTAACAAACACAAAAGTTACGCTGAATGATGCAACGGTCTTTAACAAAAACTTTGAAAAAGCTTTTGACAGAGTTTTGGCGGATGTTCCTTGCTCCGGACTGGGCGTTCTTCGCAGAAAGCCCGATATAAAGCGAACCAAAACAGAAAAAGATACCAAAGAGCTTGCAGAAATTCAGAAGAAAATTCTTGAAAATGCGGCTCTCTATGTAAAAAAAGGCGGAATGCTTATGTATTCCACCTGTACGGTAAACCGTATTGAAAACGAGGACAGAGTAAAAGAATTTCTTTCTCTGCATCCGGAATTTTCCCTTTTGGAAGAAAGGCAGCTTCTTCCGGACAAAGATAACACAGACGGATTTTTTTACGCAGTACTTGAAAGGAAGTAACCTTATGAATTTAGGGGACCTTACCAAAGCTGAATTAAAAGAATACATAGAAAAAGCGGGACAGAAGTCCTTTCGTGCAGGGCAGATTTTCAAATGGATACACAGCGGAATTGAAAATGCCGACGAAATGACCGATATTCCCATTCCCCTCAGGCAGAAGCTTTCTGAAGATTTTGAAATTTTTCTTCCCACCGTATATAAAAAGCTTGTAAGCAGGCTTGACGGCACGGTAAAATATCTTTTCAAACTTTCCGACGGCAACATTATTGAAAGCGTTGTTATGGACTATCACCACGGAAAAAGCATCTGTATTTCAAGTCAGGTAGGGTGCCGTATGGGTTGCAGTTTCTGTGCCTCTACCCTCCACGGGCTGGAAAGAAATCTTTCTCCTTTTGAAATTGAGGGGCAGATTCTCCGCGCTCAGAAAGATCTGGGCGAAAAAATCAGCAATGTGGTAATTATGGGAATCGGAGAGCCTTTTGACAACTATGATAATATTATCACTTTTTTAAAAAATACCAATGACGAAGCAGGGCTTAATATGGGGTATCGTCACATTACCCTTTCGACCTGCGGATTGGCTGACAGAATACGGGATTTTGCAGATGAAGATATACCCATTAACCTTGCAATATCTCTCCATGCACCTACTGATGAAGTAAGGAAAAATCTTATGCCTGTGGCAAAAGCATATTCATTGGATAAGCTTATGAGTGCATGCGATTATTATTTTGAAAAAACCCACAGGCGAATAACCTTTGAATACGCACTTGTAAAAGGACAGAATGCCTCTTATGATGAGGCAAAAAAGCTGGCAGATCTTCTTCGGGGTAAAAACTGCCATGTAAACCTCATCCCCGTAAACCCCGTAACTGAGCGCAACAATGTTCGCACGAACCCGAAAGAAACCCAGAATTTCCAAAAAACTCTTGAAAAATTCGGGATAAATGCAACTATCCGCAGGGAGTTGGGTGCAGATATAAATGCATCCTGCGGACAGCTCAGAAACAACGAACTTTAAAAAATACAGCTCAATGGAGGTGGTATTATGCAGTTTTATACAATATCGGACCGCGGTAAGCTTCGTGAAATCAACGAAGACTACTGTTTTGCCAAGGAATTTAAAGGTTACACCCTTTTAATTCTGGCAGATGGCATGGGCGGACATAACGGCGGAGAAATTGCAAGTAAAAAAGCTATTGAAGTGGTCACATCTCTCCTTGAGGAATCGCTTAGTGAAAAAATGATTCCGGGACAGATTATGCTTCTTCTTTCAGACGCTTTGGAAAGTGCAAATCGTGAAATCATTGCTCTTACAAAAAAAGATTCCTCTCTTGCCGGAATGGGAACTACTTGCGATATTTGTCTTGTTTTCAAAAGCACTGCATACATAGCCCACATCGGTGACAGCAGAGTATATAAAATATCAAAAAAGAACGGTTCAATATCAAAGCTGACAAAGGACCATTCTCTCGTTGAATATATGATAGAAACAGGCACTATTACAAGAGAAGAATCCCAGCATCATCCACAGAAGAATATTATTTTGCAGGCTTTGGGCACAACGGCTGAAATCAACGCTGATGTTTCCCATGTGAAGCTTTCTTCGGATGATGTTATCCTGATGTGCAGCGACGGTCTTACCAATATGCTTGAAGAAAAAGATATTGCCAACATTATTTCATCGGAATCAAGCCCCGAAAAATCCGCAGAAAAACTTGTGCGGCTTGCTAATGAGGCAGGGGGAACAGACAACATAACCGTTGTCGTTGCGATGAACTGATTTGTTTTGAAATATGGAGGAAATACAAATGGAATCTAAAATTTTAGGCGGCAGATACGAACTGCTTGAACGCGTTGGTATGGGCGGAATGGCTGTAGTATATAAGGCAACGGATAAAATGCTTGGCAGGAACGTTGCGGTGAAAATCCTCAGGGAAGAATTTAAGGAAAATGAGGAATTTATCCGTCGTTTCAAGGTTGAATCCCAGGCAGCGGCAAGCCTTTCGCACCAGAATATTGTTCAGATATATGACGTAGGCGAAGAAGACGGACTTCATTACATTGTTATGGAGCTTTTGGAAGGTGTTACCCTTAAAAACTATATAAACTCAAAAGAGGGAATTCTTTCCAAGCGCGAAGCAATGAATTTTGCCATGCAGATTTGCCGTGCTCTTGAGCATGCTCATTCCAAACACGTTGTTCACAGAGATATTAAACCTCAGAACATTGTCCTCACCGAAAGCGGCAAAATTAAGGTTGCAGATTTCGGTATTGCGAGAGCGGCAAACAATACCACAACCGTTAATTCGGGGCAGTACGCCGTCGGCAGCGCTCACTACCTCTCTCCTGAGCAGGCCCGTGGCGGATATACAGACAACAGAAGTGATATTTATTCGTTCGGGGTTGTGTTGTATGAATTGTTTACCGGAGTTCTTCCTTTCGATGCGGAAGAGAGTATCGGTGTCGTTATGAAGCATATTAACGAAGAGCCTCGTCTTCCATCAGAAATAAACCCCGATATTACTCCGGGGATTGAGGCTATCATCCTGCGCGCAATGTGCAAAGAACAAAGACTTCGCTACGCAAGTGCTACAGAAATACTTGAGGACCTTGTTACCGTTTATCAGAACCCCTCTGTAAGCGTTGCGGAGCTTAACGCATATGACGAAGAAGCCGTTCCTGTAATTGTGAAAAAACCTGTTACAAAAGGCAACCGTTCCCGTACTGCTCGCAGAAAGAAAAAGAATCAGCCCAAAAAAGGGCTCATAATATTGCTTTCATCCGTTCTTGCAGTATTGCTTATTGCCGTAATAACAATATTTACTCTTATGTTTTCCTCAACAGGTAAGGAGTACGAGGTGCCGGATTTAATAGGTATGACATTTGAAGAAGCTGCCTCTGTAGCGGACAATAATTCGTTCAAAGTATCTATTGCCGAGGAAAAATTTGACGATGCGCCCAAGGGGACTGTTATTGACCAGGATCCTGAGTCAGGGTTCAAAACAAAAAACAACAAGGAAATTGACCTTGTTGTAAGCCGTGGACCCGTTGTTCTTACACTTGAGGATTATACAGGCAAGGATTTTATTGAAATATCTGAAATGTTGGAAGAAAAGGGTATTATTGTAAAGGTGGAGCAAAAGCTCAGCGACAAATACTCTGAAGGAAAGATAATAAAGCACCTTCCTTCAGAAGGAACTCAGATGGGCGAAGGTTATGAAATAACCATTACAGTGTCAAAAGGAATTGAATATATTTATGTTCCCAATGTTGTAGGCCTTTCTCAGCAAGAAGCCATTGTGGCAATAGAAAACTGGGATCTTGAAGTAAAAGTGATTGAAGAAGCGTCCGATACAGTACTAAAAGGCGACGTTATCAGACAAAATCCCAAACGTAACACCAAAATTGTTACCGGAGAAACTGTTGAAATATACGTTTCCACAGGAAAGGAAAAAGTTGAAGATCCTGCCAAGCCTTCAGGCGGAAGCACAGATAAACCGTCATCCAACAAACCCAGAAAGGTGAGCATTCCTCTTTCAAATCTTGACAAAAATGTTCCCGTTAAAGTTAAAATAATGCTTGATGGTAAAAAGGTTTATGAAGCCGATGTTACAACATCGACAGGAAATGCAACCGTTACTTTTGAAATAGAGGCAGGAATCGACACGTCTCAAGGCGCCGACATTTACTATAACGATACCTACATAGATATGAAAGAGGTAAAATAGTGACAGAAAACAAAAACCGAGCTGACGGAATAATTGTCAAAGGAATAGGCGGATTCTATTATGTAAGGACGGAATCGGACACAATCGAGTGTCACGCCCGTGGAAAATTCCGCAAAAACGAGCTTTCGCCCATTGTGGGAGACAAGGTGACAATTGAATTTAACAAGGACGGGACAGGGCATATTGTGGAAATTCATCCCAGAAAGAACTTCCTTATCCGCCCGGGAGTTGCCAATGTGGATACTCTGGTACTTGTGTCTGCGGCAAAATCTCCTCTGCCCGATTTTCTTCTCCTTGATAAACTCCTTGTTCTGGCTGAAAGCAAAGGAATTGAAGCAATAATCTGTCTTAACAAAACAGATCTTGCTGAAACTGACGAGGTTTCAGATTTCATCTCCGTATATGAAAAAGCTTCCTACACCTGCATTACGGCAAGTGCCAAAACAGGCGATGGAACGGATATAATCCGAAACGCGATAAAAGGGAAAACCGTTGCCTTTGCAGGGCTTTCCGGAGTAGGAAAGTCGAGCCTTTTAAAAAGAATTACCGGTGTTTCTTTAAAAACCGGTGATGTCAGCAAAATCCAAAGAGGAAAGCATACCACACGCCACGTGGAGCTTATGGAAACCTCCGGCGGTTTTGTTTTTGACACTCCCGGCTTCTCCAGGCTTGAAGCCGATGAGATCCGTGCAGGTGACCTGTGGCAGTATTTCCCCGAAATTGCCGAAAGACACGGTATGTGCAAATTCCGTACCTGTAACCATATAGGCGAAAAAGGTTGTTTGGTAAAAGAGGCGGTTGACGACGGTGTTATAGCAAATAGCCGTTACGAAAACTATATATCACTTTTTAATAAACTGAAGGAAATTAAAGATTGGGAAAGAAAGGACTAAGATTATGATTAAAATAGCACCCTCAATACTTGCATCGGATTTTGGTGCATTAAGAGAAGATGTTCTCGCAATAGAAAAGGCAGGTGCCGAGTGGGCACATATTGATATTATGGACGGGCATTTTGTACCTAACCTCTCAATGGGTCCCGACATTGTAAAATCTATCAGAGAAGCGTCAGGATTGTTTTTTGACTGTCATCTTATGGTGGAGAACCCAAAAATGTTTGTAGAGCCTTTCGTAAAGGCAGGGGCTGAGCTTATTACTTTCCACCAGGAATGCGTAGAAGATATGGATGAGCTTATTGATTACATCCATTCTTTCGGTGTGAAAGCAGCGGTTGCAATAAAGCCTGCTACAAGTGAGGAAACTATTTTCCCCGTACTTCACAAGCTTGATATGGTTCTTGTTATGAGCGTAGTTCCCGGATTCGGCGGACAGAAATTTATGCCTGAAGTACTTGATAAGGTAAGAAATATCCGTGCTCATAAGGACGGCAAAAATATTGACATTCAGATGGACGGTGGCATCAATGCTGAGACTGCGGCACTTGCGGCAAAGGCAGGCGTAAATGTTTTCGTTGCAGGCAGCGCCGTATTTGCAAAGCCCCCCTACACAGAAACAATTGCGTCAATCCGTAAAAACGCAGAGGGAAATTATAATGGATAACCGAAAGAAAGCTCTCAGAAAAGAGTTTCTTTCCCTCAGAAATCAAATAACTCCGGAGAAAGTAACTGTCGGAATGCTGAAAAAATATCCTGAATTCATAAATGCACAGACGGTTTTCTGCTATATTTCTGCCCATGGCGAAGTTGATACATACTCCCTTATTGAAGAACTTCTGAAAGAAAAAAACGTTGTAGTTCCATATTGCATAGATACAGATGGTAATATGATTGCTTCTCCCATCAAATCCACGGCGGATTTAAAAGAGGGGAAGTTCGGGATTCCTGAGCCTATCTCCCCCGTGGAATTTCCTAAAAATGAAATTGATTTTGTGATTGTTCCGGGAGTAGCTTTTGACAAAAACGGATACCGCCTGGGATACGGGAAAGGGTACTATGACAGATTTTTAAAAGATATATCTCCGTATAAGTTAGGTGTTTGTCAGAAAGAGTTTTTCGCAGAAGCCCTCCCTCACGACAAGCACGACATAAAAATGAATAACATTCTTATAGTAGAAAAAAGCCTTTGACTTTAAAAATCAAAGGCTTTTTATTATTTATTTCTTCTTATTTTATTTTTAATTTTTTCTTTGCCACTTCTCATCTTTACACGGACTTTCACACCGTTTGACCGCATTTTATAAACTGTATTTTTCTTAACTCCGCGGCTGTTTTTATGCTCTTTTAGAGTTTCTTCATACAGTTTGGCAACAGATTTTGCAAAATACTCACTCTGGAAACACTCAGGAAGCTGCGATACATCTTTTCCTGCTTTTTCCCTGATATTTATAATCTTATCAAGAGCCTCTCCGAAATTTTCTACAGAGTCAAAGAATGCACCGTTTTCGCCCTCTACAATAGCTTCCGCAAGACATTCCCTGTCTTTTGCCAGTACGGGAAGATTGCAAAACATAGCTTCGTAAAAAGTAAGTCCCTGAGTTTCACTGACTGAGGCGCTTGCAAAAACATCCGCTGCATTGTAATATTTACTGATTTCCGTATGAGGAACTCCTCCGTATACAATAACACGGTCGCTTACTCCCGTTTTCTCTACTTTTTTGATGAGATTGTCCTTATAAGGACCGTCTCCCACCGTAAGAAGATACACATTATCATGAGTTTTTCTGTACTCTGCAAAGCATTCCACAAGTTCGTCCAGATTTTTTTCCACGGAAATTCTGCCCAGGAAAATGATAACCTTTGCATCGGCAGGAATTCCAAGTTCTTCCTTAGTTTTAATTCTGTCCTGGTCTGCTTTCTGCTCCAGTTCCTTGAAATCAATACCTGTGGGAATAATGATTTTATTCAAATCCTCATTAAAGCTTTCGTGAGACACATATGTATAAATTTTGTTTGTGGGAACTATAAGCGCATCACTTCTGCCGAAGCAACGGTTAAGATACCAGGGAACCATTCTTTCACGAACTGTATAGCTTTTTTTCAAAAAGCCTATATAATATTTATAATCCGTGTGGAAGGTATGAATCCATACCGGTGTTTTTTCACAACGCTTACGAATGAATTTTGCAATTCTGAACGTAGAAAACTCGCAATTGGTATGGATAATATCGGGGTTCCACGCAATAAGCTCGTCCACATATTTGCTGTGCCTGTAAAGACGCATACGTATTCCCGGATATATCATTGCAGGAATACTTGAAAGGCAATAGTTGTCCTCGTCTGCTTTATAAGATTTATGATTATCTGAAAGTGTCAATACTTTTATGTCATAACCAAGTTTTTTAAGTTCCCTTGAAAGTATTCCCAAAGAAACCGAAATTCCGTTTTGTTTGTCAGCCTGAACATCATGAAGTAAAAGAATTTTCAAAAACTATCATCTCCTTACCACACACAATATGGTCTATATATGTAATTATATAATATATACTGTAAGAATTCAATAAAAAAGTTATTTTTTACACAATTTTCCAAAAAAAAGGAGCTGTCAGCCTTAACCTGACAGCTTCTTTTACTTATTAAGTTTTTCAAGGGCTGCTTCCAGCGCAGTTGCTACCTGATCAGGGCAACTGGTTCCTCTTCCGTTACAGTCCACGCCTTTCATTCTTTCAATGGCGTCCTTTGCACGCATCCCTTTAAGGAGTTTGGCAATTCCAGTTGTGTTACCGTTGCATCCGCCCACAATTGAAATATCGTTAATTATTCCGTCATCGGACAAATCCACCACGGTTTTACGGGAACATACTCCGCGGTTTGTATATTCGAAAACCATATTTTAGACCTCTTTATTTTTCTTCTGTCTTCTCTTCAATGTTTTTATCAAATTCAATTCCGTCAACAAACACATTAACAGTTATATTGTCAATGCCTGCATATGATTCAACAGCATTCTTGACTGCCTTTTGAAGCTTATATGCCACTTCATTGATTTTAACACCGAATTTTACAGTTACATGAACATCTATTGTTGTAGAGTCGTCTGTCATCTCTACCTTTATGCCTTTTTCTGAAGTCTTCTTTCCGAGAAAATCAGCAATACCGCCTGCTCCCCCAAGGCCTGCAACACCTTCAACATCGCGCGCGGAAATAGCACTGATACGAACGATTACTTCCTGAGAAATTTTTATATTACCGTTTTCCATAGGAATGAAATTGTCAGTCATACTAAGCACTTCCTTTCGTACACTTATATGATTATTTTACCACTAATGCAGAAAATAATCAAGATATTTTATCAGTTCATTTCCATTATCTTTATCTTTTCTTGTGAAATTCCGCTTTGTCCCATCACAATTTCGGAAATTTGTGCCACTCCGGCACTGTCCAAAAGGTCTGTTTTAACAACCACATTTGCCATTCCGTTATTTATGTAGCATACTGCATCCTGAAAGCCGTGTGCCCTTAAAAGATTTTCAATTGCCGTTTCCGTTTCCGTATTTTCAGCAAGTTCCAGCACTCCTTGTTGAGCACTTGCTTTTGCCTCGCTGTCAGCGTTTTCATTGTTCAGCACCGCATTAAAAGTTTCTATGCTCCGACTTCTTCCTGCCTCCCTGTCAATTCGTGCCTGAGAGAAAAAGTCTTCTTGCGTGCTTTCGGAATTAACCAGTTGTGCCTCCCCTAAATATTTTTCGTCAGTTTTAACCGCAGGAACTTTATCTGCATTGATATATCCTGCCGTCCCTATCACAACAGCAAGTGCAGCAACAACGAGCTGTTTTTTCTTTACAACCAACATCATTATTTTTCCTTCCTTTCAAACACCTTAATTTTATGGGGTTTTACTCCCAATGCCGCTGATGCCGCACTCACTATTTTTTCCTTTATGCGGCTGTCGGCTCCGCCGTCTGCAACAATCAATACGCTGCATTCGCGGTCTTCATTCTCATTATCGGAATTAAAAACGGAGTTATTGTCCTTTTCTTCTTCAGAAATCATTACCCTGACTTTGCCTGCACCCTTTATTTCAGAAAGGATTAGCTCCGCCTCTTTTGAACGGGAAAGACTCCCCTCTTTTTCTGAACTTACAGGGTCGCTTTTAAACCCGCTGCCGAGAGTCATAAGCAAAACTCCGATTGCTATTAATATATATATTAAGCCGTTTGTCTTTTTATCCCTTAAAATTTTGTCAATTTTTATCATTTTTTATATTTATCCTTTCTCTCCCTATACCAAAATTTTCGATAATAAACATTACAGCCTTACTCTCATCCCGTGAAGACACTATGGAAACTCCTGTTACCTCACCGGTCTCTGTAACTTCCACATAGGCTTTTGCCCCCTTGGACAAATGTTCCTCTACCATACTTTCCAGGTTTTCTTTATGTTTTTTTATTACCTCCGCGCTGTATTCTGCCTGAATTTTTGAAATTTCTTCCTCACTTATGCTGAAAGTATCTCCGGAAAAAGAAATTTCTCCCGCACTCCCCGGGAGAACGGTCAGAGCCGTACTTATAATAATGAATCCTGTGGCAAGGGAAACATATTTTTTTATATTTCCTTTGGGCAAAATCATATTTGAAAACGCTATAAGCATCAGCACCGAGCCTAAAGAAAGCATATATTCACGCATGGCAACCTCCCCTTTGAATCCCCTTGACAATCCCCTATAGTATTGATGCAATGGCTATAATCATAACGACCTTCGGTCTCGATTCAAAAGTTTTATAAATAAAACATTTCGAATCGAAAGAAGGGCTTTCGCTCGCGCGGTGCTCACCGCACCAGCCCTTGCAAGGAGTCAAAAACGAGATTCATGCTCCCGTTTTTGACAGATTTTACTGTCAAGGGGAATCCCCTTGACAATCCCCTATAATATTGATGCAATGGCTATAATCATAATGGTTCCCATGCAGGCTATAGAAGAAAAGAGCATATCTATACAGTCCCCTATTTTCCGAAGAATTTCCGTCACTCTTTTTTCGCTGACGGGAGCCGTGAATGCAGATGTAAGCCTGAAAGCAAGGGATAGCGCCCATATTTTCAAAAGCGGAATTGCAAACATTGCAAAAATAGCAATTACTCCCCCTAACCCCACTGAGTTTCTGAGGAGCAGAGCACTTCCTGCCACAGAACTCATCGCTTCGGAAATAGATCCGCCTACAACGGGGATAGATGCACTTATTGCAAATTTCACTCCTCTCGCGGCAAGAGAATCAAAGCTTGCCGCCGCGAAAGAGGTTACTCCCAAAATCCCTGCAAAAATAGACATGGAAAAAGCAAGTACAGTTTTATGTAATTTCGCAAATAAATCTGAAAATTCATTAAGAGAGTCATTGTTGGTAACGGCACACAAAAGCACGCATACTGCCCTTAAAAGTATCATTGGTGTTATGACATTTCGTATAAGTATCCCTGCTACACTACAGATAAAATACACCACAGGATGCGCCATAGTTGCCGTAACAACTTCTCCGCCGGAAATACAAAGTGTCGCCATTGCAGGAATGATGCTGTGTACAAAAAGCATCACATCTCCAAGGACTGAAAGGACATATCCCGACGCCGTTTCAAACGCTGTTGCGGTTATTGCGGCTATATATATAAACAGCGCCATTCCCGATGCTTCGCTGACAGAGTTTTCTCCGAAAGATTTATTAAGATTATTGATAAATGCACTTATCATAATAAGCACCGCTATACTTCCTACCAAGGCAAATGCCGTTTTTAATTCCCCTAAGAAAAGAGAAATCAGTCTGTTTATCAGGTTCTGAGAATCAGGGGAGAATTTTCCGTCTGCAATATCCTGTACAACACTGTTAAAATTAAATTCTCCAAAGACTTCTCCCAGATACTGCCGGGCGTTTTCGCCTATGACAGGATTTACTGCATCTGTTATCATAAAAGAATCTCCATAATTTTCATAAATGCGTCTTTTGCCAATGGCAGGGCGATTACCGTTATTCCGATTTTTCCTGCCGTTTCAATTCTTTTTGCCAGAGAGGTTTCTCCGCTGTCCATACACAAATCCGCCCCTATCTGACTTATATAGGCAATTCCCGTTATTTTAAGAATTGGAGTTAAAAACTCTCCGCCTGCACGACTGAGCTTTGCGAATTCCTCCATAGCAGAAACGATTGTTACTATAAAAGGGATTATAGCCGCGGAAAATACAACCGTTGCAATAATGGAAATGACCTGTCCCATATCACTGCGAATGTTTTTTACCGCAAGAATCAAAACACAGATACATACTCCTGCGGCAGTAATTCCCGTTATATTCATATTCCGAACACCGTCTTTACCGTCTGAAACAGTTCGGCAATTTCTTTAACCACCATCATAAGAACAACCACAAGCCCTGCTATTGTTATCATAAGTGCCTGTTCTTCTCTGCCGCTTCTGGAGAGGAGAACATTCATTACAGCCACAATTATTCCTATTCCTGCAATCTGAAAAATCAAATCTACTTCCATAATCTATTCTCCTTAGCCTTAAATAAGTAAAAGCACCACCGCCGCCGCTGTGAGAATGCTTCCTTTCACGCAAAGCTTTCCGCGGGTATTGAGATCATTTGTTGCAACTTGAAGAGCTTTTTCCAGTTCTGTTGTAAAAAGTTCCAGATTGGAAAGTTGTCCCTTACAGTCTGCAGCGCTAAGTCCGTGAGCAAATCTAAAGATAATGCTCCTGTCCTCCGCCGTTAGAGAACAAAACTCCCATGCACTTTCATTGACAGCCTCCTCAGGCAAAAGTCCGTCTCCTATTTTTCGAGAGGCAAGTTCAAAAAAATCTCCTCCCCATAAAAAGCTTTCGTGGAGGGGGGCGCAAGTGCATCTTATTGTTTCTTTTATTTTTATGCTTCCGTCATACATGCTTTGAAGGATTCTTCTCCGCTCGTAAAAATTATTGTATTTTCTCATTCCTATCATTGTTGCCGCCAGTATAATTACCGCTGAGCCTATAATCTTAATTATGTCTCATCACCTTACCGTCTGTTATAATTTTTTCAACCGTCCCGATGCTTTTTCGGTTACTCAGGACAAAAATTCTCTCAAACACGCCTCTTTCCAGAAGATTGCCCAGGTATTTTCTGTTTAAAATATCTCTTTCATTGTATCCGTGTGCCGTAGTCAAAATCTTTGCACCTGCGTTTATAATACGATATATAGCCTCTTCCTCCTCGTAGCTTCCCGTTTCGTCGGTAGCTATTATCTGTGGTGACATACTGCGAAGAAGCATCATCATTCCTTTAGCTTTCGGAACGGCATCCATAACCGAGGTAAATTTGCCTACATCATGAGAGGGAACACCATTTTTGCAGGAAGCTATTTCACTTCTCTCATCGGCAACACAAACTCTGTACCTGTTCCCAAGCTGACGGATAGCATCACGAAGCACCGTGGTTTTTCCGCATCCCGGTGGAGATATTATAAGAGCATTATAAAGTTTTCCGTGAAAATCCAGATATTCCATAATTCCGTCTGCCGCACCGTAAACGGCTCTGGATATTCTTATGCAGGCGGAAGAAATGTCGGTTATATGAGTTATTTCCCCGTTTTCTGTTATGCACTTTCCGCATATTCCTACCCTGTGACCGCCTTGCAGAGTTATGTATCCTTTGGAAAGACTGTTCTGCATTGCATACATTGAGCCACGGCACATAGCATTTATAATTGAGGAAAGTTCCTCTCTTTTTATAAACACACCCGTATCCAGCAGGTTCCCGTTTTTTAAAACAGAAGCGTTTCTTTCTGCATTTATCCTTATTTCCTGCATGTCCTTTATCCCCATTATAAGAAGCGTTTCCGTAAGACGAGGAGGAAAATACTGTGCAAATGTATTTAAATTCATTTTTTTCATCCCTTCCCCTCTAATATATGGGGGTTGTTCTCAAAAAAGTACAACAAAAGTTTTATGTATACATATTCTTTGAAAAGAAAGAAAACACCTCGGTGCGAGGAGGTCTATGTTCTTTTGTAACCAAAAGAACCAAAAGTTCCGGGGTTCCGATCCCTGGACTCAACGGCCTCGCAGGGCGTGTACCTTACGGGCGTGATTTTCTTTAAGTTTGCAAGTGTCGTTTTTTCAACTTCCTTGCCTTTGCGACAACGAAACGTATCGATAAACTTATTATCGGACATTTCTAAATTCTGTCCACCGGCAGCGGAAGATGATGCGGACAGAATTTTGTCGGTCGGCTTCGTTGTTTCAAAAACCGAAATTTGTGCGTATAACCAAAAACCAGCTAATTTTCAGCACAAAACTCAGGTTTTTGAAAATTTACTGTCGACTACCGAGAAATTGCAAGTATCATTTTCCTCTGCTGACGAGCAATTTCAGGCGAGCAGGCGACTGGGTGTCGCCTTTGAGCCGACGGTACAAAGACAGGAAATTTGAGAAAACAAAACCATCTTTGTTATTAAGATAATATTTGTTCTTCCTTGCGCCCCTGCGAGGCCGTTTTAGGGGTGCGGGGGAATTGTCAAGAGTGACATGGTTTACATTTTGTTCGAGCACATAGTTTACACTTTTTCTATGTCTCTTGGGTCATTTTCTATAAGATACGCTCTTCTAAAAACAAACTTTTTTTCATTAATGTTTATTCTT
>SVJW01000043.1 GCA_015068735.1 Oscillospiraceae bacterium | reverse complement strand
CCTGCAATCATTCCCGATGAAGCCGATTCCACATATCCCTCAACGCCCGTAATCTGTCCTGCGAAAAACACCTTGGGGTATTCAAGCAGGCTATAGTCGTTATTAAGTACAAGCGGTGAGTTAATGTAGGTATTTCTGTGCATTACACCGTAGCGGACAAATTCCGCATTTTCAAGACCGGGAATCATTGAGAAAACTCTCTTTTGCTCACCGAATTTAAGGTTTGTCTGAAATCCTACGAGGTTATAGAGTGTTCCCTCGGTATTGTCACGGCGGAGCTGAAGAACGGCATAAGGCTCTTTCCCTGTTTTGGGATTGGGAAGACCTTTCGGTTTAAGAGGGCCGAAGCAGAGAGTTTCCTTTCCTCTTGCCGCCATAATTTCAACAGGCATACATCCCTCGAAAACCTTTACATTTTCCACACCCTCGTGAAGGGGTGCGCGCTCGGCATTTATAAGAGCATCGTAGAAAGCTTCATACTCATCCTTTTCCATCGGGCAGTTAATGTAGTCGGGTGTACCTTTGCCGTATCTTGCCGCAAGGTATGTTTTTCCCTCGTCTATGCTTTCTCTTGTCACAACGGGTGCTGCCGCATCGAAGAAGAACAGGCTTTCCTGCCCTGTAAGCTTGCCTACCGCATCGGTAAGCTTTCCGTGAGTAAGAGGACCTGTTGCAACTATTGTATATTCATCGGTATCAATATCCTCTACCATTTCGTTTACAATAGTAATATTGGGATGGTTTTTAATATGTTCTGTCACAAGGACGGCAAATTTGTCACGGTCAACTGCCAGCGCACCGCCTGCAGGAACTTTCGTCTGGTCGGCACACTTAATGACAAGGCTACCCATACGGCGCATCTCTTCCTTAAGAAGTCCGCAGGCATTGTCAAGCCCGTTACCCTTTAAGGAGTTGGAGCAGACAAGCTCGCACAGATTTTCATTTGTATGGGCAGGGGAAAACTTGAGAGGCTTCATCTCGTAAAGCTTAACCTTGATTCCTCTTTCTGCCGCTTGCCAGGCTGCCTCGCAGCCGGCAAGACCGCCGCCAATTATCTTGATTTCCATAGCTTATTCCTCTTTTATCAAATAAGGGATGTAAATCTTTTTACATCCCTTACTATTTTATTTCTTGTTTGTCTCACAATCAGGGTTTGAGCATACTGTGATACTACCCTTTTTAAGGTACTTTCTGCTCATTACGCTACCGCATTTGGGACAGGGAGTTGAGATAGGCTCATCCCAGAGCAGGAAATCACATTTGGGAGCGTTTTCGCAGGAGAAGTATTTCTTACCTCTCTGACTTCTTCTCTCCACTATTCTTCCGCCGCATTTGGGACACTTAACGCCTGTGTCTTTCAAAATGGGTTTTGCGTTACGACATTCGGGGAAACCGGGGCAGGCAAGGAATTTACCGAATCTGCCAAGTTTTATAACCATATTTCTGCCACACTTTTCACAGATTTCGTCAGAAACCTCATCCTTGATTTCTACCTTTTCAATTTCCTTTTCCGCTTTTTCCACATCTTTCTCAAAAGGTTTATAGAAACGGTCAATTACCTCAACCCACTTTTCGCCGCCTTCTTCAATATCATCAAGCTGCTGTTCCATATTTGCGGTAAAATCTATGTCCACTATGTCCGAGAAGTTTTCCGCCATAATATCGGTTACAATTATACCCAATTCTGTAGGCTTAAGCATTCTCTTTTCCCTGCGAACATAATCTCTTCCTAAAATGGTGGTAATTGTGGGGGCGTAGGTACTGGGTCTTCCTATTCCGTTTTCTTCCATTGTTTTAATAAGAGATGCTTCCGTATATCTTGCAGGAGGTTCAGTAAAGTGCTGTTCATCCTGAATTTCACTTGCATTAAGCTTCATTCCCTCTTCAATTACAGGAAGTTTTTTTGCGTCTTTTTCCTCGTTTTCCTCGCTACCGTCAATGTATACTGCACGGTATCCTGCAAACTTGAGAGTTCTTGCACTTGCTCGGAATGTAGCACCGTTTGCATCAAATTCTGCATTAAGGGTGCTGTAAACTGCATTTGACATCTGGCTTGCGATAAATCTTTCCCAGATGAGTTTATAAATTTTGTAAAGGTCTGCACTTACAGAACCTTTAATCATTTCAGGTTCAATTTCCGGCACGGTAGGTCTGATTGCTTCGTGAGCATCCTGAGCATTCTTGCCTGTTTTATAATTGCGGGCAGACTTTGGTAAAAATTCCTTTCCGTACTTTTCACCAATTATACTGCGTGCCGCATCCTGTGATTCGGGGTTAAGTCTTAATGAGTCGGTACGCATATATGTGATAAGACCGAGAGTTCCTTTTCCCGGAACGGAAACACCCTCGTAAAGCTCCTGTGCCGCAGACATTGTTCTTCTGGAAGTAAATCCGAGCTTTCTGCTTGCTTCCTGCTGAAGTGTACTTGTGGTAAAGGGCGGAGAGGGCTGCTGTGCCTTATCAGAATAATTTGCATCAGTTACAACAAACTCCGCATCTTTAATCTGTGTTTTGATTTTTTCAGTTTCATCTGAACTTTTAAGCTCTTTCTTTTTGCCGTTCACACCGTAAAAACGGGCAGGAACGGTTTTCTTATCGCCTTTTATACTAAGCTGTGCAGTAATAGTCCAATATTCCTTAGGCTTGAAAGCTTCAATCTCTCTTTCACGGTCAACAACAAGCTTTGTAGCCGTTGACTGAACACGACCTGCGCTAAGCCCTTTCTTAACCTTTTTCCACAGAATGGGGCTAAGTTTATAGCCAACAATTCTGTCAAGAACTCTTCTTGCCTGCTGAGCGTCAACTAAGTTTTCGTCGATAGGACGCGCTGCCTTTAATGATGCTGTAACGGCAGACTTCGTGACCTCGTTAAAAGTAATTCTGCAGGCTTTTTTAGTGTCAATGTCCAGTATGTTTGCCAAATGCCAACTGATTGCCTCGCCCTCGCGGTCAGGGTCAGTTGCCAGATATATTTTATCTGCGTTTTTTGCGGCTTTCTTAAGTTTTGCCATAAGGTCGCCTTTTCCGCGGATAGTTATATATTTAGGCTCGTAATTATTATCTATATCTATACCTAACTGGCTCTTGGGAAGATCGCGCATATGTCCCATAGATGCAATTACCGTATAGTTTTTTCCAAGGTATTTATTTATGGTTTTTGCCTTTGCCGGTGACTCAACTATTACAAGATAGTTTGCCATTGGCATCACCCTCCTAAAGTATTATATATTTCTTGTCAGGGCCTTTTTTAATTATCCCCTTTATTTCCATCATTCCGAGCAGTGCCGTAAGACGTTCCGCTCCAAATGAAATTTTTTCTTCGATTAAATTCTGTGTTTGTGCACCGGAAATTATTATTTCAACAATTTCCTTTTCATACTCCGAAAGTCCTTCAAGGTTTAATTTCTTTTCAGTCTTTTTTTCTGTACGGAGTTCTTCGGCTTCTTTTTCCCGTTTGTCCATTTCCATTACAAAGAAATCCGGAACACGTTCAATAAGTTCATCTACAACATCCATTGCTGAAAGAAGCGGTGTTGCACCGTCACGGATAAGCTCATTCGTGCCTGCACTGAGTTTATTGTCAATATTGCCGGGAACTGCATAAACGGAAATTCCCTGCTCCATCGCCTGATGTGCTGTGATAAGTGAGCCGCTTCTGTAGGCAGCACGCACTACTACAAGAGCAGAAGAAAGTCCCGAAATAATTCTGTTTCTTCTTGGAAAATTATTCGGCAACGGTTCCATTCCAAAAGGATATTCCGTAATTACAGCGCCGCCATTTTCCACGATTTTCTTAAAAAGCGGTATGTTTTCTTCGGGATAGGGTCTGTCAAGTCCGCTTCCCAATACTGCTATAGTAGGAGCTTTTGCCCTGAGCGCACCGCGATGAGATGCCGCGTCAATCCCTCTTGCTCCGCCGGATGCTATACCAATTCCGTTCTCTCCTATTTCCGAGGCAATGCTTTCAGCCATACGAATTCCGTAATCGTCAGTTTCTCTTGCACCTACTATGCCCACATATACAATACCATTTAAAATTTCCTTGTTCCCTCTCACATAAAGAAGTGCGGGAGGTCTTGAAATCATTCTGAGCGAGGCAGGATATTCGGAATCAATATATGTTACGATATGCGTTCCTGTTCTTCTTGCTTTTTCAAAGCTGCGCACAGTTCTTTTATACTCTTCACTTTGTGTGTCAACGGAAGAAACGTCGAAAAGATCTTCCCTTTCGGAAAGTTCTTTAAGCTTTTTTCGGGTATTTGAAATACTTTGCGATTTTATTGCCCATATAAGCTGACGGTCCATTTCTTCAGTCCTTTCACATAAACATACCTTTAATAACTTACACTAAAAATTCCTGTTTGTAAAGAGTAAAGTTATTTTTTTACAAAATATTAGCTATTCTGCCTCAGATGTTCATACATCATAATTGAGCCTGCAACTGCGGCGTTAAGGCTTTCCGCATCGCTTCTCATGGGGATTTTAAGCACCTTGTCACAAAGAGAAAGTGTTCCCTCCGCTACGCCGTTTCCTTCGTTGCCTATTATAATAAGAACTTTTCCCGAAAGATCTGCTGAATAAAAGTCAACTGCGTCCTCCGTAAGCGCTCCTGCTACAATTTTATATCCGTTTTTTCTGAAATATTCTATTACCGCCTGACTTTCCTCCCCCTGAACCACAGGTATAGAAAACATGGCAGACATGGTTGCGCGGACAATCTTGGGGTTATATAAATCACAACAGCCTTTCGTGAGCACCACACCGCCCAAAGAAGCTGCGTGAGCAGTTCTTATAACCGTACCGATGTTTCCAGGGTCCTGAAGCGTTTCACACATTATAACGCAGTTTTTCTCTTCCTTTAATATGTCGGAAAGAGTCTTTCTTTCCATATTGCAAAGAGCAATTACTCCCTGAGGAGTAACTGTTTCGGCAATTTCGGAAAAAAGTTTCGGGGCAAAGGAATAGACGGGGCAAGCTACTTCAAAGTCAAGCGTTGTACCGTCTTTTAAGATGATACAATCGGCCTTTATTCCTTTTGCAAGAGCGTCCTTTACTATACGAAAGCCCTCAATCATAAAGAGCTTTTTCTCCACTCTTCCCTTCTGGGTTTTAAGAAGTTTTGCAAGTTTGAAAATCTTATTTTCACGGCTTGTTATAATCATATAAAATCACAATCTTTTCTTGGAAAAACCGTTTCCGAAGAAGTTCGGAAACGGTTTAGTAATTCCAATTATTTAAGGTTTGCTTTTGCTGTTTCTACGAGCTGTGTGAAAGCTGCGGGATCATTGATAGCGATCTCGGAAAGCATCTTTCTGTTGATTTCGATATTAGCCTTCTTAAGACCGTTCATGAAACGGGAATAGTTAATATCGTTCATCTTACAAGCTGCGCTGATTCTTGTGATCCAGAGAGAACGGAAATCTCTCTTCTTAAGCTTTCTGCCAACATAAGCGTATGAAAGAGACTTCATAACCGCCTGGTTAGCTACTCTGTAAAGCTTGGATTTAGCTCCTCTGTAGCCCTTTGCAAGCTTTAAAATCTTTTTATGTCTTTTTCTGGTGCTGAGTGCACCCTTTACTCTAGCCATCTTTTAGTCCTCCTACTTCTTATTTGTAAGGTATAAGCTTCTTAATAACTTTTGCGTTTGTTACGTCTGCGAGAGCGCCCTTTCTGAGTCTTCTCTTTCTCTTAGTGTCCTTCTTTGTGAGAATGTGACTCTTAAACGCTTTTGCTCTTTTTACCTTACCTGATTTTGTAAGACTGAAACGCTTTGCAGCGGCTCTGTGTGTCTTTATTTTAGGCATAATATCTCTCCTCTCAATTGTATATATCTAAACTGCCTTTTGGTAGTTTGATAATCAGTTCTTGGGCGAAATTGTAATCGCCATGTTCTTACCCTCAAGCTTTGCCTTTTTATCGGTTGTTCCGAATTCCTCAGTACCTTTAACAAAGCGTTCAAGAATTTCTTCACCAATTGAAGCGTGATGAATTTCACGACCTCTGAAACGCACGGAAACCTTTACCTTGTCGCCTGCTTTCAAGAACTTGCAAGCGTTTTTAAGCTTGGTCTCAAAGTCGTGATTATCAATAGACGGAGAAAGACGCACTTCCTTAAGGTTTACAACCTTTTGATTCTTGCGATTCTCCTTTTCCTTTTTAGCAAGCTCAAAACGGTACTTACCGTAGTCCATGATTTTACATACGGGGGGATTTGCGTTGGGAGAAATCATAACCAAATCAAGATTTCTCTTGTTTGCAGCCTCCATCGCGTCGTTAGAAGACATAATGCCAAGCTGATTGCCCTCATTGTCTATTACGCGAACCTCTGCCGCTCTGATATCCTCGTTAATCATCATTTCCTTGCTAATGGAAAACACCTCCAAAAGATTTGATTTACGCCGCAAAAAAGCGGCAGGAGAACCTACCGCTACAAATACAAGCACCAAAAAAGATACTGTTTATATTAACCGTACCAAGCAATCCTGCACGGTGAGAAGCGGTAACTTCTACTTCATTGCCTTGATAGTATAACAGTTCTTTTTCTTTTTGTCAACTGTTTTTTTGATTTTATTCTAAAATATTTTTTCACAATCAATAACAATCTGATTGCTAATTATCATTTGCTGGAAACATCTGCAGGCTTCTCGTTGATTACGCCCTCTTCATCGGGTATATTTTCTTCGTTTTTAACTGTTACTTCTGTTTTTTCAGTATTGTTTTTCCTTTTTATAATAACAAAAGCCGCAATCGCAAGTAATACCAATATTCCAGACACTATACCAACAACTGCCAAAACGGGCAATTTTCCGAACTTTTCTGCTGATACCTTAATCCAGCCTGTTTTTCCTTCATGCTCAACCAATGCCCACTTCTCTTCACCGCTTGTTACAGTTTTCAGTTTGCTGACGGTTGTTCCCTTTTCTATAGAACCGAGAATTTTGCTTCCCAGCGTTTCTTCATCGGTGGGCATACTCATAAGTACAGTTTCCTTTTTTATTGTATATGAGCCGTTGCTGTCAGCATTCTTTTTTATTGCATCATCTAAATTATCGACAACTGAAACTCCTTTTGCCCATCCAGAGGCATAGTCGCACATCACATATGAGTATCTGCCTTTTTTAGCGAGGATTGTAACTTTTGCAGTCTCGGGAAGTATTGCAATTTCGTTCTTCTCTGTATCCTGCGCAAAGAGTTTTATTCCTTTTCCTCTTGCCGTAGCAATATATCCTTCTTCAGAAGTTTCAAGTGCCTCTATGCTTTTTTGTTGCTCATGCGTTTCCAATTCCCTCAAGCTATCGGGAGGAAGCCAACCTAATTCATCATCGTACTGAACAAGATTCCAATCTCCGCGCACACTGCGAAGCACAAGCACTTCCGTGCCGTCTTTCACCGTACCGAGGATGTTTGTACCGTCCTTTTCCTTATAGGAAGGTACACTTAATAAATCCACTTCCTTTTTTGTGTCTCGGGAATCAACGATATAACACTTTTCCACTTTTTCTCCGGACTGAACCTGTGCATTGAAAAGCGATATTTCTGTGTATTTACTGTTTATCCAGCCGTTCATTCCTGCATAGGAAACATATATATAGTCCCCTGACTTTTCTCTTGTTGTCAGCTGTGTGCAATCGGGAATAACCGCACATACCTTGTCTGCTTTTTCTGTCTCCCACATGGGAACACCTTTTCCGTCATCCGACAGGGCATATACATAGTAAATTTCGTATTGTTTGGCATCTATACCCCGGGTGTACAAAGCCGTTTTGCTGAGGTCTATCCATGTGTAGTCATCAATAATCTTAACAAGTCCCCAGCCTGTAGGTGTCTCCCTGTAAATTTCAAGAACTGTACCGTTGGGAACCAGTTGTCCTTTTCCGTCATCTTTTTGTATAGTTGCCGGAACCTCGCGCAGACTTGTTGTTCCGGAATCCGACTGCACCGTTATAAGCTTTTTAGAATCCAGCCCCGTTGCTTCTGCAGCTTTTTTATAGCTTGAACGGGTATAACTCATATTTATCCAGCCTGTTTTATTGTCATACTCAATAAGTCCCCATGAGCCTGACTTTTCAAGTATATTAACCTTAGAGCAAGCCGGAACAGACATAATCTCATAACTATCTACTGAGGGTGAAAGATATAAAGAAACTTCCCCGTCTACCGATGCAGTATAACAGCTTTCCTCCGCAAACGCTGTTATAGAGATGCAAAATATAGTAATAAGAAAAAATAATGTCAATACAATTTTTTTCATAAGTATTCTCCCTGATGAGTATTTTTCTGCTAAAACATTTTACAACATCTGACCGAAAATGTCAATACATCAAAAAATGCGACAGACTGCACGCCTGTCGCATTTTTTGTTATTTATAGTTACTTATTTTCAAGATATTCGTTAAGCTTTGCTACAAGTGCATCAGCATCAGCACCGTGTACTGCACAAGCTTCAGCGATTGATTCACCGCTTGCGGAAGGACAACCGAGACAGTGCATACCGATTTCAAGGAAGAAAGGCGCTGTGCCCTTATCCATCATAAGAACATCAAGAATAATAGTGTCTTTTGTTACTTTAGCCATTAAAAACACCTCCTTGGAGACTATTATATACCATGTTTTTTTATTTTACAATGTTTTTTTGCGTATTAACGCAGAATATTTCATATTGCTGAATTTAGTTCATTTCAACAATTTTCCAATCTTCGCCCTGTTTTTCAACAACTAAAACAAAAGTGTTTTCTACAGTATCTGCGTCTTCAAGCAACATATCCATATATATTATAATGAAGTCATTAAATTCCTTTGAAAATGCAGAAATTATCATTTCCATAATTTCGTCTTCAGATGTTACGTTAGCAAGTTTTTCCATAAGCTCTGCTTCGGATGTTATGCCTTCCTTTTCCATCCATTTTTCCATAAGGGCAGTTGTATCATTCATATCAAAGCCGAAAGCCTGTGTCATTGCTTCCATTATTACAGCATCGTCATCTGTATTTATGTTCTCAAAGTCAGGTGCAGACACAACTACTGTAATTTCGGCAGAACCGTTATTTTCCTTTACGTCAACAATTTCATAACTGAGTGAGCTTGTTACCTTTTCGGTTACAGCATCTATCATATTGTCGAGATCCTCTGCTCCGAAATACTCCGCTACTTCTCCCATACCTTCCATAAAGCTTTCTGACAAGCCGGAAAATTCTCCTGCGAGTTCTTCATAACCTGCCTCAAGTTCTGCATCTGCAACAAAATACTTTTCGTAATCACCGGGTTTAACATCCAAAGCACAAAGTGCACTCATAAAATCTTCCACAACTGCTTCCGGACCGTTTTCTGTTACAACCGTGTCCTTTGTCACCGGCTTCTTTTCCCCTTTGTCTTCCTTTGAACAAGCGGCAAAAGCGAAAACCATAGCAAATGCCATAATAAGAGCCAAAATTCTTTTTTTCATAAAATCCCCTACTTTCTGTCTTTCGACATATTATATTTTCATTATACACTACGTCTCAAAAAAATGCAACCGTGTTATTCTCTGTTGGAGTATTTTTTGGGAGAAATTCCCGTTTGTTTTTTAAAAACGTGAATGAAATAACTAAGGTCGTTGAAGCCGCAGGAAAACGCAGTCTCCGTCACGCTGTGTCCCGAAAGGAGCAGTTCGCAGGCGGCTTCTATACGGTGTCTGTTTAAAAATTCCACAGGAGTTTGCTCTGTTACTTCTTTAAAATATTTAATGAAGTAATTACTGCTCATAAGGCATTCCTTTGCAAGATCCGCCACAGTAATGCAATTTGAGTAATTATCCTCAATATACAAAATAGCAGGTTTTATTCGCTCAATTTTTTCTTCGGCAATTATCTTCGTACCGTCTTGCTTATTTACTGTCTCGGCTATAACAGAGAAAAACAGAGACATAAGCCCGAGCCTGTCAAAATCTTCTTCCTGCATAAGGGAGAATAAATTTTTCATTGCAGCATTTTCTTTGAATTTCACGGGATAAAGAAGTTTTGTTTTTATAATTTTCTTTATTTCAGGCGTTGCATAGAGAATTGATTTTGAAAATCTGAGACACTCATACTCACAATCGCAAGGTACTGCACCGTGCACCGTTCCGCCCGGTACAACAATACTCTCCCCCACAGTTAAACTGTAGTGGGTATCGTTTAGAGTAAGTGCCAGTTCCCCCTTTGAAATATGTATGATTTCAATATCGCTGTGCCAATGAAACTGCATATTATAACGGGGATGATTTTTATTTACAACATAAAGTTCCACGGGAAAATCCGGTGTTCCCCTTGGATTCAGTTCGTGATATGAAGAAATTTTCATTTTCCCACCTCTTTAGAGTAGAATAATTATACTTTTTCAGTATTATATCACAAGTTTTCACCTTATTACAATAGTATAATTATATTAAGTAACATTTTTATATAAGGAGGAAAATGAAAATGGCAAAATCAAGACTTATAGGCGATTACCCCGTAATCGGCATCCGTCCCACAATCGACGGCAGAAGAGGTCCTCTTAAGGTAAGAGAATCTCTTGAAGTGCAGACTATGAATATGGCAAAGGCAGCTGCAAAGCTGTTTGAGGAAAACCTGAGATATTCCAACGGTGAGCCTGTTAAGGTCGTTATTTCCGATACAACAATCGGCAGAGTTGCAGAAAGTGCCGCTTGCGCTGAACAGTTCAGAAAGGCAGGCGTTGACATTACTCTGACCGTTACTCCCTGCTGGTGCTACGGCAGTGAGACAATGGATATGGACAGAAACACAATTAAGGGTGTTTGGGGCTTCAACGGTACTGAAAGACCCGGTGCAGTTTACCTTGCATCAGTTCTTGCAACACACGCACAGAAAGGACTTCCTGCATTTGGCATTTACGGACATGAGGTTCAGGATATGGACGACACTTCCATTCCCTGTGATGTTAAGGAAAAGCTTCTCCGCTTCGGTCGTGCGGCTGTGGCAGTTGCTACAATGAGAGGTAAGTCATATCTCCAGATCGGCTCTATCTGTATGGGTATCGGCGGCTCTATCATTGATTCCAAGTTTATGGAAGAATACTTCGGTATGAGAGTTGAATCTGTAGACGAGGTTGAAGTTATCCGCAGAATGAGTGAAGGCATCTACGATGAGAAAGAATATCAGAAAGCACTCGCGTGGGCTAAGGAAAAATGCATAATGGGATTTGACAAGAACCCCGACAATATGCAGAGAAGCGAAGAAAAGAAAAACGAAGAATTCGAGTTCGTTGTTAAAATGATGTGCATCATCAAGGACCTTATGAACGGCAACCCCAATCTTCCCGAAGGCTGCGAGGAAGAAATGGTTGGACACAACGCAATTGCCGCAGGTTTCCAGGGACAGCGCCAGTGGACAGACTTCTATCCCAACTGCGACTTCCCCGAAGCTATGCTTAACACATCTTTTGACTGGAACGGCGCGAGAGAACCCTACATCCTTGCAACAGAAAACGACGTTCTTAACGGTATGGGAATGCTCTTTATGAAGCTCCTTACAAACAAGGCGCAGATTTTCGCTGATGTTCGTACATACTGGAGTGGCGATGCGGTTAAGAGAGTTACAGGATACGATGTTGAAGGCAAGGCTAAAGAGGCTGACGGTTTCATTCACCTTATTAACTCCGGTGCGGCTTGTCTTGACGCTAATGCAGAAGCACTTGATGAAAACGGAAACGGCACTATGAAAGAATGGTGGAACGTTACCGAGAAAGATCAGGATGCGATTATGAAGGCTACAACTTGGAATGCAGCCGACCTTGGTTACTTCCGTGGCGGCGGTTATTCTTCAAGATTTGTTACAAAGGCTGAAATGCCCGTTACAATGATAAGACTTAACCTTGTGGACGGTCTTGGTCCCATGCTCCAGATTGCAGAAGGCTGGACAGTTGCTCTTCCCGATGAGGTTACAGACAAACTCTGGAAGAGAACTGACTACACATGGCCCTGCACATGGTTTGCTCCCCGTTGCGACGGTAAGGAAGGTCCGTTCAAGGATGCTTACAGCGTAATGAATAACTGGGGTGCTAACCACGGCGCAATTTCTCACGGTCATATCGGTGCAGACCTTATCACAATGTGTTCAATGCTGAGAATTCCCGTTGCTATGCACAACGTTCCCGAAAAGGACATCTTCCGTCCTGCAGTATGGAATGCATTCGGTATGGATAAGGAAGGCGCGGATTACAGAGCGTGTCAGAACTTCGGTCCTATGTACAAGAAATAAGACGGGAGTATAAAAACGGCACTGAGCGGTCATTGGCAAAATGATACTATCGTGATGCAGTTTGTTATTCTTTAAATATTTGTTTTTTGTTGAAATCCGCAATTCTTTGCGGATTTCTTCTTTTTGATGCCAATGACCTACGAACAAACTTCACCTCTCGCTGTACCCACGTACAGCTTCGGGTAACCCACGACAAGTCGTGGTTCAGTTTGTCCGTTCTGCACCATTTTTCTCCACCCTTTTATACGTATGAAATAAAGCCGCACCGAACGTAAAACGCGGGAATTTTATTATTGATATTTCCGTTTTATTCAGAAATATAACATACTACTTTTAATGTTTTGTGTAGGAATCCGCAAAAAGCGGATTCCTTTTCTTTTATGCGTTTTACTATCCACGAACTTCACCTCTCGCTGTACCCACGTACAGCTTCGGGTTCCCTACGGTTCAGTTCGTGAATTCTGCACCACTTTCTTTCATCCTTTACGGGCGTATAAAAACGGCACCGAGCGTAAAACAAAGAAGGCGTGTCGATAATATATCGACACGCCTTCTTTTAATATAAAGTTGATTAATACAGAATTTGTGATATAATACACATGACCGAGCGAGATGCAGACGTAGCCGTTTTTTTTAATCGGAGCGGTTGCATTTACGACCTCGGTCTTTTTATTTTGAAAAAAATTAGAGTGAAATGTTTGCCTTACGGCAAACGTGAAATAATTTCTGCCGAAATTATAAAATTGAAAGCTTCCGCTTTCAGTGAAATGAAATAAATCCACACGCCGCAAGGCGTATTTCATATTGCGAAGCAATATTTCACGCCCGAAGGGTATTTCACAAATCCTGAAAGGATTTATTTCGTTGAAAAAGACCTTAACTTTTATCAAAGTTAAGGTCTTTTTCTGGAGCGGAAGACGAGATTCGAACTCGCGACGTTCACCTTGGCAAGGTGACGCTCTACCACTGAGCCACTCCCGCATTTCTTAAGTTTTCTTTTAAGCAAGTGATAGTATAGCATACAAAAATATGTTTGTAAAGTGTTTTTTGAAAAAATTTAAAAAATTTTTCTCCCATAAAAAAGGATTTTCTCCCTCGGTGTCGAAAAGTAGATATAAAGGAAAATTTTTTAGTTTACAGGAGTTTTAAGATGGCAGCTTATTATTCCGACGAAATTGTCAGCGAGGTTTTGCAGGCAAATGACATTGTGGATATTGTTTCGGGTTATGTCAGGCTGAAAAGGACAGGCAGTTCCCTTATGGGTTGCTGTCCCTTTCACAGAGAAAAGACACCCTCCTTTCACGTAAGTGCGGACAAGCAGCTATACCATTGTTTCGGTTGCGGTGCCGGTGGCGGAGTTATTCAGTTTATTATGAATGCGGAGGGGCTTGATTTTCCCGACGCGCTTCGTTTCCTTGCCGACCGCGCAGGAATCAGACTTCCCGAAAGCGACGGCAGTCGTGACGAGGAAAAATATAAACGCAAACATAAAATGTATGAAATGAATAAAGATGCGGCACGCTATTTCAGAGAGTGTCTGCTTTCTCCGGAGGGAAAAGTTGCACAGGAGTACCTGACAAAGAGACAACTTGACGGAAAAACTATTGCCGCTTTTGGTCTTGGATGGGCGCCCGGTGGTTGGGACGGACTTTTAAAGCATCTTCGCTCAAAAGGCTATGACCGTTCGCTCCTTGTAGATGCAGGTCTTTGTATTATGAACGATAAAGGTCACGTCTACGACCGTTTCCGCGAAAGAGTGATGTTTCCCATATTTGACACACGGGGCAACATCACCGGCTTTACGGGAAGAATACTCCAGGGGGATGCGGCAAAATACATGAACTCCCCCGAAAGTATAATTTTCGACAAGGGAAAAAATCTTTACGGATTAAATCTGGCTAAAAAAAGCACACGCGGTTATTATATACTTGTTGAGGGTAATATGGACGTTATCTCCCTGCATCAGGCAGGAATAAACGCAGCGGTTGCCGCCTGCGGTACGGCATTTACCCGTGATCAGGCGAAATTACTTTCAAAAAGCCCCGTGTACCTTTGTTTTGACAGTGACGGTGCAGGGCAAAAAGCTTTAGAGAGGGCGGCGGAAATTTTCAAGGAATTCGAAACACCGCTGAAAGTTATTGAAATGCCAGATGTAAAAGACCCCGACGATTTCATTAAGAAGTATGGGGCAGAGGCATTTGAAACATTGATAAAAAAGGCGAAAACCCTGACGGAGCACAGAATGGATATGCTTCTTCGTGGCGTTGACCTTAACAATACTGCACAAAAAATAGAAATGCTGGACAAGGCGGCAAAGCTATTTTCCGGCATATCAAACGCAGTTGAGCGTGAGGTTTATGTGACAAGGCTTTCGGCAAAAACCGGAATCAGCGTCGACGCAATAAACAGCGAAATTCGGAAAACCAATGCCAAAAACACTCGTAAGGAAATTTCGGCAGAGCTGAGGAAGGCAGTTGGCGGTGGAACGGAAATAAGAAAACAAAACAAACGCCGGCACATTGCTGAGGCAGGCTTTCTCTCTATGCTGACTGAAAGCACAAAGGTATTTTCCAAATTCGGGGACAAGTTCACCGAGGACAGTTTTTCGGAAGATATTCATAAAGAGATTTTTGGCAATATTTGTACATATTATAAGGAAGAAAAGGACGGTACCTGTCAGGACTTTCTGATGGGCACACTCCCCGGAAAAGAAAAAGAGATTTCCAATGTTTTGATGAGCGTGCAGAACGTATCCGATCCGGTTCGTGCCGCGGAGGATTTTGCGCAGGCATTGGAAGACGAAATATTTAATGAAAAACTTCAGAAAGCTCAGGCAGAGGGAGATATCCGTCTGATAAGCGAGCTTCTAAAATCGAAAAAACAAAACGGATGAGAGTATATTGAAAGGATTTGAAAATTATGGGTGAAACTGATAACAAAAAAAATACGGCAACAATAAAAGAGCTTATTGAAAAAGGTAAGCAGAAAGGTATGCTTACTGAGCAGGAGATTGAAGATACTCTCGCCGAATTGGAGCTTGATGCTGAAGAAATCGAAAAAATTCATGACAATATTGAGGAAATCGGCATCGAAATCGTTGGTAGCGACATTGACCAGGAAATAAAGAAGATTGAGATTTCTGAGGAAGATCTTGAGGACCTCTCTGTTCCTGAGGGAATCAACGTTGACGACCATGTAAGAATGTATCTTAAGGAAATCGGTAAAGTTCCGCTTCTTTCCCCTGATGAGGAAATTGAGTACGCACGCCTTATGAGCGAGGGCGATGAGGAAGCTAAGAAAAAACTTACCGAAGCAAACCTTAGGCTTGTTGTAAGTATCGCAAAGAGATATGTCGGCAGAGGAATGCTCTTCCTTGACCTTATCCAGGAGGGTAACCTTGGTCTTATTAAGGCGGTTGAAAAGTTCGACTATACAAAGGGTTACAAGTTCAGTACCTATGCAACATGGTGGATAAGACAGGCTATCACCCGTGCCATTGCAGATCAGGCGAGAACAATCCGTATTCCTGTTCATATGGTTGAGACCATTAACAAGCTTATCCGTGTTTCCCGTCAGCTTCTTCAGGAATTGGGCAGAGAGCCCTCTCCCGAAGAAATTGCAAAGGAAATGGGAATGAGCCTTGAAAAAGTTCGTGAAATTATGAAGATAGCTCAGGAGCCTGTTTCCCTCGAAACACCTATCGGTGAAGAGGAAGACAGCCATCTTGGTGACTTTATTCCCGATGATGATGCTCCCGCACCCAGCGAAGCGGCATCTTTCCTGCTTCTTAAGGAACAGCTTATGGACGTGCTTAACACCCTCACTCCCCGTGAGGAAAAAGTACTTCGTCTCCGCTTTGGTCTTGAGGACGGCAGAGCAAGAACTCTTGAAGAGGTTGGCGGCGTGTTCGACGTAACAAGAGAGCGTATCCGTCAGATTGAAGCAAAGGCACTTCGTAAATTAAGACATCCCAGCAGAAGTAAGAAATTGAAAGATTTCTTAGAATAAAAATAAGGCATCCATATGGATGCCTTATTTTTATTCTACTATTTTTCGCGCAATGATTGCAAGTTCTTTACTTTTC
>SVJW01000042.1 GCA_015068735.1 Oscillospiraceae bacterium | reverse complement strand
GGCGGATGTTACTACAGCGAATATCATAAAGAGTATTGAATATACTTTGAGCAAAAAAGGATACAGTATGTTTGTGATGAATACAGATGGTGATGAAAAGGAAGAGCGTAGCGCAATCACAAGAGCAATCAGTCAGAATGTTGACGGAATCATCATATCCCCTGCTTTAAGGACAAACTCATCAATTAAATTCCTTAAAGAATCCTCTACCCAGTTTTTGCTGTTGGGTGCAGAATCAAGAGGCGCGGTGTCTGTGTCTCTTGACATTAAAGAATCCCTTAATATAGGGAAAGAACACCTTTTCAAAAGCAATTATACACTTGGAACAGAGGCTGCCACGACAATTCTTGATATGATCGACGGAAAAGAAGTTTCTTCAAAGATTATATCTCCCGAACTTTCCGAAGAAGAAAACGTAGTCGAATCTTCAAAGAATTCTGCAAGAGCTTCAAAAAGGCAATTAAGTGATTATCTCCTTTAATCTACATTATCGTTAATGCATTTTACAACTAAAAACTCCTTCTGTTTTGTCAGAAGGAGTTTTTTCTTATTCCATAGGTATCTTTAATGTTTCACCGGGTTTTATAGAGTATATTTTCTTATTAACCTCAAACCATATTGTATAAAGTGTAGGATTGTAGATTCTTGAAGCATCTGCACTATATCTGAGGGAATTATATGCCGTTACATAATCGTAAATCTCAATATTTGTTGCATACCAGATTTCGTCGTGACCGCTTATCTTCTCGCAGATTTTATCAAGCAGATCCCAGTTGTCATTACGGTCAAACTCAAATGCGTGACCCCATACATAGAACAGTAAAGAATCGCGTCTTGACACATAACCTTCAAAAACATTTGCTTTAAGGAATTTTTCTATGTAATTAAATATTTCGGGGTTTGAGTGATGCGCCGTAGGAATCCAGTTATGCCAGTCGGAAGGAAGCTCGAACAAATCGTTATCTTCGCCTAAGGAACGCGAATATGCAATATCAAGATCAGTAAGATAATCTTTTATGGTTTCGTAAGAAGTAAATCCTGCAATTCTCCTTATCCCGCTATCGGGATACGCCATACCACGGATAATAGTGTCGTAGGTTTCTTCAAGATGGAGTCTGCAGTCAAGAATATCCTTTATTCCCTGAACGGGTCTGTGTCTGCCCGGAGCACGGTGGCAAGCACCATGAACTGCAATCTCGTGACCTTTTTCGAGCATATGCTCCTTTACTTCATCGGGTGTTATATGCTTACCGAACTCACCCTCACCGCCGTTAAGGTTAAATGTACCTTTAAGCCCGTATCTGGTAAGAGTGTCTGCAAGTCTTAAATCTGTCCTCTGTCCGTCATCGTAGCTGAATGTGACTGCTTTTCCTTTACCATTGGGAAATCTCATCACCTGATATCTTATTGCCATAGTTATACACCCTTTCTTTTTGTAAAATATTCGCTAAGTTCCCTGTACTCTTTATAAATCGTTTCATATTTTTCCGTTTTTTCAGGATTTGGATAGTAAACCTTTTCACATTTATCAGAAATAACCTGTGCAGCATCTTGCGCAGTCTTAAAATATCCGCCTGCAACCGAGGCGAATATAGCACTTCCCTTTGCCCCTGCCTGAGTGCTTGCGGTTATTTGTATTTCTTTTCCTAAAACATCTGCATACATATGCATCAGGAACGAATTCTTCTGTGAAATTCCGCCTGCGGCATATACTTCGTTTATTTCTATTCCGTTTTCCTCATACAAGTCAACAATTGCCTTAGTTCCGAATGCCGTTGACTCCAGTATTCCGCGATAAATATCCTCGGGCTTTGTTTTAAGAGTAAGTCCATAAAGCATTCCCAAGAGAGAATAGTCTGCATAGGGAGATCTGTTTCCATTCCACCAGTCAAGGGCTATGATACCGCTTTCTCCAATTTCCAGTTCTGCCGCTTTTTCGTCCAAGAAAGCAAATATACTCTTGCCTTGTTCCTTTGCCTCAACAGTATATTTTTCAGGAACACAATTATTTACAAACCAGTCAAAAATATCTCCAACTGCACTCTGTCCTGCTTCATACGCCACAAGACCGGGAATAATTCCATCCTCTACACTGCCGCAAATTCCTTTTACAGATTTGTTTTCTTCGCTCATCACAATATGGCAGGCGGATGTGCCGATAATCAGCATCAGCTTTCCGCCATCCGTTACGCCTGCTGCAGGAAGTGCCGCATGTGCATCAATAACGGAAACTGCAACTGCCGTACCGATTTCAAGTCCTGTAAGAAGCTTACCGTGTGAATTTATCATTCCGGCTTTTGTCCCTGCGGGGAGTACATTACAAGAAATTTTCGTTCCTATTATATCCGAGAACTTTTTATCGTATTTTGCCCAGAATTCATTTTCGGGATAGCCTGTTTTCTTGTTCCATAAAGCTTTATATCCTGCCATACAACTACTGCGGATTTCCCTTCCCGTAAGCATCCATACGAGCCAGTCACCTGCTTCTATGTAACGGAAGGTATCGTCGTACACATCGGGTGCTTTATGATACACTTCAAAAAGTTTCGGAAAAAGCCATTCCGATGAAACTTTATTTCCGTAAGATGAAAGCCAACTTACATTTTCTTTTTCTGCAAGCTCTGTAATCTCATCAGCCTCTTGCTGTGCACTGTGATGCTTCCACAGTTTTGCGTATGCCTGGGGATTTTGCTTATATTTATCATAGAAACAAAGCGGCGTTCCCTTTTCATCCACGGGAAGAACTGTACAGGAAGTAAAGTCAAAACCTATTCCCACAATATCCGTTGGTGAAACACCCGATGTTTCCAAAAGTTCTTTTACTGTAATAACGAGAGCGTCAAGATAATCCTGGGGATGCTGAAACGCATCCGTATTCTCAAGCTCTGTATCTTCAAAAAAATCGCCGGAAAGAATTGCGTGAGAGTATTCGCATACACTTTCTGCAACTTCGCTTCCGTCAGTTAAATCCACGAGGAGTGCTCTTGCAGATAATGTACCGTAATCGACACCGATTGAATATTTAGTCATCCGCTTTCCCTCAATTTTCCTTCAATTCATTCACCATTTTTTCAATAGGTGTGTCGTCCTTGCAGAATTCGTGAATTCCGTCAAAGACAACAAAATCCACCCAGTCTGTGCCTACATTTTTACAAAGCAATTTTAGTTTGTCAAATGACTTTATTGCTTCTTTATAATCAAACAATGCATCCTTATCCCCCACTTCAATGCAAAGGCTTCTGGGGTATACGAGGCAGGTAATTTCCGCATCGTCAAATTTATATGCAAGATTGTCCCAAGTCCAGTCTGTCCACGAGACTTTCTCGCGGGTATTGAAGAACGAGCAGGAAACTGCCGACTTTATTCTCGTTTCTACTGCAGTTGTCATAAGGGTGTAGAAGCCGCCGTAGGAAAGTCCCACCATACCGAAGTTTTTCACATAGTCCTGTGCCTCAAAATAGTCCAAAACTCTTGTGATGGCAAAGATTTCCACCGCAGTTATGCTTGATCCGGTGCGTTTAAGCCGTGCATCAATTATCTTACGGTCATACTCAACGCCGTATCTTTCTCTATTCCACAAAAGAAGCTGAGGTGCAAAAGCGTGCACTCCGCGCTTTGTAACCATCTGGAGCATACCATTGTAGTTAGCTCTGATTTCGTAAAATTCTGAAATCATTTCGGGAGTTCCAAGTCCACCGTGTTGGCAGATTACAAGAGGTTTCTTCCCCTCTTCCTTTGCTTTAAAAAAGATTCCCGTCAAGGTAAGCTCATCAAAGATTTTAAAACGCATTCTGTATGCGGTATGTGTATCATCCTCGGCAAGTTTTTCACACATAACAACTTCAGGCAGTCCCTCTGCCTGAAAATCCACAAGGGGCCATCCGAAAAGTTTTTTAAGTTCATCACGGTATTTTTCGGGAGTTGTAAATATATCTTTTATATATTCAGCACGGATTTTCTCCGCTTCTCTTTCTCTTTTTTCTATAAGTCTGTCAAGACCGTCACGGTAATCTTCACGAAACGCAGCAGTTACATCATACGCTTCAATGTAGTTCATTCTGTTCGTGTCTTTTTTAGTTTTAACCTGCTCAATAGTAGATTCAGCAAAATTTTCCATGGTGTTCCCTTCTTTCCTCCTCATTGTACCATTTCTGTATGACGATGTAAACACCTTTTTACAGAGAAATTCCAATCAAAGTTACTGGACAAATAGAAAATGTAGTAGTATAATTATAATCAAAGGAATATAATTTCCCTGAGATTTAAAATAGGAGATGCGTAAAAATGAAACTTATTATCAGAGACAACTATGACGCTATGTGTCAGTGGGCTGCTCAGCATATTGCTGATGCAATCAACAACCATAAAGAAGACCGCCCCTTTGTTCTTGGTCTTCCCACAGGTTCTTCTCCCCTTGGCGTTTACAAGAGACTTATCGAAATGAATAAGGCAGGCAAAATTACATTCAAGAACGTAGTAACATTCAATATGGATGAATATGTTGGCCTTCCCAGAGAACATGACCAGAGCTACTGGTACTTCATGCACGATAATTTCTTTAACCACATTGATATTCCTGCGGAAAATGTTAATATCCTTAACGGTATGGCTGAGGATCTTGAAGCTGAATGTCAGCGTTACGAGGATAAAATCGCTTCCTACGGCGGAATTGACCTTTTCCTCGGTGGCAGCGGTGTAGACGGACATATCGCATTTAACGAACCTTTCACTTCCCTTACATCCCGTACAGGTGTGAGAGCTCTTACTCAGGATACACTTATTGTTAACTCCCGTTTCTTTGGTAATGACCCCGAAAAAGTTCCGAAGACAGCTCTTTCTGTTGGTGTTGGTACAGTTTGCGATTCCAAGAAGGTACTTCTTCTTATCAGCGGTCACAATAAGGCAAGAGCACTTCGCCATTGTGTTGAGGGTGGCGTTGACCACGCTTGGACAATCAGCGCACTTCAGCTTCATCCCAATGGAATCATCGCTTGTGATGAGGATGCTTGCGGAGAACTTAAAGTTGATACTTACAAGTATTTCAAAGAAATTTATAAGAACGAAAAATAATCAAATAATTAACAAAAAAACTTCGGAAGAAATTCTTCCGAAGTTTTTTATTTTAAAGCTCTACTTCAAATATACACATACCGCCTGGTGTCGACTTAACTCTGAAATGGCACTGTGTACCGTCAGCAACCGTCTGTGCAAAGGATACCCTCTGGTCGGCTGCATTAAGGAGTTTAAGAGGAAGTACGGGATATGCACTTACACTCTTTACACTCTTATACGGTTTCTTGCAGGAAACTACACCGTAGCCGTAAGAAACATAAGAGGGATTGGAAACACAAATTCTGTATTTGCCGTTTTTAAGCTTCATTGCTGTTATGGGAAGGTTTGATGTAAAGAGTTCCGTTCCTGTATTTTTCACAAGGAGTGCTACCGCATTTGCAAAACCCTCTGTAACCTTTGTGTATTTAAGAGTTTCTTTCAAGATTGTGTGAGGATATTCACCCAATTCATCAACGTGGGGATCGGGCTTTCCGTCATCCTCGGAAACAAGACGGGCAATTTCCGCTCTTGTTTCGTCTGTGATTTCTGTATTATATGCAAATGCCATTGCGCTGTAACTTGAGAAATTATCCTCGAAACTGATGTCGGGAATGATTCCGTACTGAGCAGGATCAAATCCTTTCATTGCAGTACAGATAACGCTACCGCGATTGTATGATGCAACCGCCTTCTTCTCTTCGTCGGAAAGAAGGTCAAAGTTAGGAACAAAAATAACACCTTCAACGCTATCAAGGTTTTCAATTTTAGCAACGGCATTCATAAGTGTGCCGCGGTTTCCAAGCTCGAAAAGGTACTTGTGAGGAGTCCATCTCTTTGTCTTGATGTATTCGGGAAGAAGGTTATAGAAGGCATTATCCGACCAGATTACAGTAGGAGTTTCGCTCTTTTGGGCACCTACATACATACCCTGTTCAAAACGCTCGTGAATCCATTCCCAGTCCTCTTTACGAAGGCTGTCTCCAAGGCAGATAAGGAATCCGTCTGTACAACGCTTGTACCCGTCTTTATCCTTGCGCATAAAGCCTGTGAGGTTATATATATCACGTTCCAAACTGCAGGGGGCGTGGTGGATAAGGTCCCATTCCTCTGTATCGTCGCGGACACCAAGCATTGTGATAAGCTTCTCGTCGGGAATAAATGCCGAAATTGTCGGAAGCATATACATATAGTTATAGTAAGGATCTCTCCAATCGGGATGCTGAAGTCGCATACCAGTGGGAACAATATTGGGAATAATACCATCAATTCCGCTTTCTACAAGAATTTTAAGGTCAATACCCATACAGTAATAATTTTCAAAGGGATCAGTACAGTACACGCCAAGGCTCATTACTTTTTTGCCGATAGCGTGAACGCGGTCGCAAAGCTTTTTCCAGAATACGCCCCAACGCCAAGCATAGAATTCAATCCATTCCTGACGGTGCTCTGCCCACAGCCAATCGCCGCGACGAATCTTGTTTTCGTTGCAGTCGTCTCCAAGGTTTGCTTTGATGTCCACAGGAAGCTCAATTCCCGCATGAGTTGCAAACTGATCAAGCATATCGCCTGAATAGTCACCACGGTTGATTCGCATACACATGGGGCAAATGAGGTCACTTGGCGAAAATCCTGCAAAGCCGTAGTCTATAAGAGTTTCACACAGCTTGTCAATAAGGAAATCCTCGAAAAATCCGCCTTCCTTAAAGCGTCTGAAAACGTTGAGCGAACCTTTTGCATCGGCTTCGTCATACATGATTTCAGGATGCTGGAATATCCACTCGTCATGATAGCGGTTATCGTTACGGTTACCCATAATGTTGAGATAAACCTCGGTACCCTCTTTATTAAGGTTTTTTATAAGATCACGCAGGTCATAGTTTGTCCATTCCTGCCTTTCGCGGAACCCATTACGCTCGCTGGCACTATACGAACACATATCGGGGGGAAGAACGATTTCTTTCTCCATCCCGGGATGCTGCAGTATTATATCAATATTATAGCAAAATGCAGAAATTACATCGGGTGTAAAGGGAATGTTTCCAAGCATTCCTTTTGCACCTTTGTCCTCATCAGTTTTTTCAAATCCGATAAGGGGGGTCCATACCTGAATTTCTGTTTTATCGTATTTCTTACCTATCATTTTCGTCTCCTTTTAGGAAATTTTATAACTCAACCTCAAAGATACACATACCGCCTGGTGTCGACTTAACTCTGAAATGGCACTGTGTACCGTCAGCAACCGTCTGTGCAAAGGATACCCTCTGGTCTGCTGCATTGAGAAGTTTAAGGGGAAGCACGGGATATGCACTTACACTCTTTACACTCTTGTACGGTTTCTTACAGGAAACAACACCGTAGCCGTAAGAAATATAAGAGGGATTAGAAACACAAATTCTGTATTTGCCGTTTTTAAGCTTCATTGCTGTTATGGGAAGGTTTGATGTAAAGAGTTCCGTTCCTGTATTTTTCACAAGGAGTGCTACCGCATTTGCAAAACCCTCTGTAACCTTTGTGAACATAAGAGTTTCTCTTAAAATTGTACATTCGTACTCGCCGACCTCATCCACCATAGGATTGGGCTGACCGTCGTCAACTGAGATAAGCTTTTCAATCTCTGCCCTTGTTTCGTCTGTAATTTCTGTATTGAATGCAAATGCCATTGCACCATAATTTGAGAAATTGTCGCAGAAAGAAATATCTGCCTTGATTCCGTATTCTTCTGGATTGAATCCTTTCATTGCGGTACATACAACGCTTCCGCGGTTATATGCAGCAATGTTTTTCTTCTCTTCTTCGGAAAGAAGGTCAAAGTTGGGAACGAAAATGATTTCCTCTACGCTATCAAGATTTTCTATCTTTGCAACTGCATTTACAAGTGTTCCGCGGTTTGCAATTTCATAAAGATACTTATGCGTTGTCCAGCGCTTTGTCTTTATGTATTCGGGAAGAAGATTGTAGAAGCCGTTATCCGACCAGATAACTGTGGGTGATTCGCTCTTTTGGGCCCCTTCAAACAAGCCTTCGTCAAAACGTTCCTGAATCCACTGCCAATCCTCGTTTCTAAGGCTATCTCCAAGGCATACAAGGAAGCCGTCTGTACAACGCTTGTACCCGTCTTTATCTTTGCGCATATATCCCGTAATGTTATATATATCCCTTTCAAGACTGCATGGCGCGTGATGGATAAGATCCCATTCCTCCGTATCGTCACGGACGCCAAGCATTGTGATAAGCTTTTCCTCGGGGATAAATGCCGAAATCATAGGAAGCATATACATATAATTGTAGTAAGGGTCTCTCCAGTCAGGATGCTGAAGTCTCATTCCCGTAGGAACGACATTGGGAACAATTCCGTCAACGCCACTTTCTGCCATCAGTTTAAGGTCGATACCCATACAATAGTAATTTTCAAAAGGATCTGTACAGTAAACGCCAAGGCTCATAATCTTTTTACCGATTGCATGCACACGGTCGCAAACTTTTTTCCAGAATACGCCCCAACGCCATGCGTAAAATTCAATCCATTCCTGACGATGCTCATTCCAGAGCCAGTCACCGCGACGAGCCTTATTTTCGTTACAGTCGTCACCGAGATTTGCCTTTATATCTTCGGGAAGCTCAATGCCTGTATGCATAGCAAACTGGTCAAGCATATCTCCGGAGTAGTCACCGCGGTTAATTCGCCAGCTCATGGGACAGAAAAGGTCAGTGGGCAAAAATCCGGCAAAGCCGTAATCTGTAAGGGTCTGACAGAGCTTTTCAATGAAGAAATCTTCAAAATAACTTCCGTCTTTAAACCTTCTGAACACATTGAATGCACCCTTGTCGTCAACTACATCGTAGATAATTTCGGGATGCTCATAAATCCACTCGTTGTGGTAGTGGTTGTCGTGGCGGTTTGCCATAACATTGAGGTAAACCTCTGCTCCCTCTGCGTTAAGATTCTTTATAAGGTCGCGGAGGTCGTAATTAGACCACGCCTGTCTTTCACGGAAGCCGTTACGCTCACTTGCATAATATGAGCACATATCGGGAGGAAGAATAACCTCTTTATCCATTCCCTCGTGCTGAAGTATTATATCCATATGGTAGCAGAATGCAGAAATTACATCGGGTGTAAAGGGCATCATATCAAGCATACGCTTTGCGCCTTTATCTTCATCGTTTTTCTCAAAACCGATAAGCGGAGTCCATACCTGAACTTCTGTTTTACCGTACTTTTTTCCCATTATATTCGCCTCCGTTTAGTTATAAGCTAATTTTAACATAACCGTTAATTGGTGTAAATGGTTAATCTGTCTTTTTCTAATTTATATTATCTGCGAATAAACCAACTACTCTTTTTGCTTACTTAGTACCAAAACCGAGCCTAATATCAGAATTATTCCCAATACAGATGTCAGATGCAATTGTTCATTTAGAATTGCAACGCTGAAAACCGTAGCCGACATAGGCTCTAAAATAGCCATTGACGACGCCGTACCTGCCGGAATGTTCTTAAGTGCCATTGTATAGAAAAGATACGGCAATATGCAGGTCACAATTCCCATTCCTGCGGTAAGAGGTATTGTAACAACAGGATTTTTTGCAATGAATACGGGAATCTCCTGAGGCTCTGATATTAAAATTCCTACAAGCGTTGCAAATAAAAAGCAGTAGAAATTTGCCGTAATGGGATTACTTTTATGCTTCATTTCAATTTTCGTAAAAATATTATACGCAGCATATGAAACTCCCGACAAAAAGCCCAAAACAATTCCTAACGGGTTAAATTCAATTCCTCCTATAATTCCCGATACCAGTCCGCAACCAACGAGCATAAATACAACCGATGCCGCTTTAACCTTAGTCAGTTTCTCTCCCAGAAATGTTACGGAAAAAAGCATTACAAGGATGGGCGCTGTGTACATAAGTACAACCCCGGTTGAAACTGAGGTAAGTTCCATTGAACTGAAATAAAAGCTTGCCGTACCGAAAAGTCCTATACCACTACCTGCAAAGAGAAGAAGTTCTTTTATATTTGTTTTAAATAATTTTCTGTCAGCTATGAATATGTAAATACCCATACATACAAGAGATACAAGTACTCTTATTAATGTCATTTGAAGAGAGGAAAATCCGTAAGATGATGTGTAATGTACGAAAATTCCGCTTGTTCCCCATAACACGCTTGCAAGGATGATATATATAAGTGATACTTTTTTCATATGTAAAGTCTTCTTTCCTGGATTGTTTTCTTGTGTAATTTTACCACTACGCAGGCATAAAGTCAATAAACAAGGCGGTGAGTGTGAAAACTCACCGCCTTTACTTTAGTTTTTTTCAAGCATATCTACATATTTTACAAGGTTTTCCGCCATTTCGTTGCAAACCTTTTCTCCGAGCTCGCGATTTACCTTTTCGGGGAATCCCATAACGCCGACAGGGATTATTTCCGTTTTTGTTTTTTATCTCGCTTTACATACCATGAACGCTTATATCTTCCATAAAGTATGCCATAGTATTCTCTGCTATAAAATTATAGTTTCTCCCATTGCGGGAATGAATACACCATTTTCGTTTCTGATTGTGTTTTCTACCGCTTCCCATATTCCGTAGGTATCTTCCTCCCTTACAGGCATATGCACAATAACAATATTCTTTGCACCAAGTGTCTTTGTGATTTTCCAGGCTGAATCCGTATTTGCATATGAAAAAGGTGCTATTACCACATCAGGTGCAGGTAGATCCGTCCTTCCCTTAAAATCAAGTGGCGAGGCATCCCCCATAAACCAGATTGTCTTACTTCCCTCTATTATAAAGCTGACATGTCTGATGTCAAACTTTCCTATATGACGGGTAGAAACTCCTGTAATACCAATTTCACCGAAGTTCTTAAAAAGGAAGCTCTCAGGCCCGCAAACGGACCTGAGAGTCTTTTCTTTGTACAATTCGGCGTATTCACGGTCAAAATGGTCACCGTGAATGTGAGTAAATGCAACAATATCGGGGAAATTTTCCGAAAGCTCCTCTCTTATAGAGAGAGGAGTTTCCTCATACGGAGCAATTTTACCGCATACGCCGTCTATCAGAATGGATAAGCCGTCCATTTCTATAAGAACTCCGGCATTAGCCGTTCTTCTTATTTTCAAATTATACGCCAGCCTTCGCTCTTCTGTATGCTTCTGCCTCTGTGCAACCGTTTTCAACAACGTGACCTGCAAGGGGAACAAGCTTTTCGTGGATTGCATCGATAATCCAGCCAGCCTGGGGGAAGAAGTATTCATCAAATTCAAAGGGAGGTGTGATCCAGTTACGAGCGCCAACTACTACGGGCGGTGCATCGAGGTCGTCGAAGCAAAGCTCTGTAATATTCTTAGCAACATCGTTAAGGAATGAACCGCGCGCACAAGCATCGGATACGAGAACAACTCTGCCTGTCTTCTTAACGGATTCAACAATCTTTGTATAATCGAGGGGAACGAGTGAATGGATGTTGATAATATCAGCTTCCATACCGTATTTTTCGCTGAGTGTCTTAGCTGCATCAACTGCACGATAAAGAGCTGCACCGATTGTAAGAATTGTTACGTCCTTACCGTCGCGAACCTTATTAACATCACCAAACTCAATTTCGTATCTTTCAGCAGGAACACCACCTTCGTGGAACTGTTCACCAACGTCATAAATTCTCTGGCTTTCAAAGAATACAACGGGGTCAGTACCCTTAAGAGCAGATTCCATAAGTCCCTTTGCTTCCCAAGGTGTTGCAGGGAAACATACCTTAAGTCCGGGGATATGAGCACAAAGTGCTGTCCAGTCCTGAGAGTGCTGTGCACCGTACTTAGAACCAACTGATACACGGAGAACAACGGGCATCTTGAGGATACCTGCGCTCATTGCCTGCCATTTTGACATCTGGTTGAAGATTTCGTCACCTGCACAACCGATGAAGTCAGCATACATAAGCTCTACAAGAGCACGACCGCCGGAAAGAGCATAACCTACTGCACTACCAACGATAGCTGCTTCAGCGATGGGTGAGTTGAAGAGACGGCAATGAGGGAATGCATCCATCATACCACGGTATACTGCGAATGCACCACCCCAGTCACGGCAGTCTTCACCGTAAGCGATAAGAGTGGGATCTTCGTAGAAGCGGTCATAGATAACTTCGCTCATAGCGTCACGAAGGTTGAAGAGCTTCATCTTGGAAACGGGCTTGCCATCCTTAATGGGGCAGCGTTCCTTTTCCTTGAGCTTCTTATATGCAGGAACTTCACTAAGAGGCATATTAACCTCGGGCTCTCTGTCATCAAACTTTTCTACCTTTTCGTTGGAGAACATCATACGTTCTACAACTGCGGGATCCTTCTTGAAGTCAACATAGGGGCTAACCTGAGGATCGGATGCAGCCTTACAGATAAGAGTCATACGCTCTCTGGTTTCTGCAAGGATAGCTTCAAGATCACTGTCACCTGTAACGCCTGCATCAACAAGACCCTGACGGTATGTGATGATGGGATCGATTGCCTGCCATGCTTCGATTTCTTCCTTGGTACGGTAAGCATTCTGGTCAGATACAGAGTGTCCGCTGTAACGGTATGTAAGAGTATCAAGCATAACGGGACCTTCACCCCTACGAAGGATTTCAAGCTTACGCTCCATAGCGTCGATAACTGCAAGAGGATTGAAGCCGTTGATTCTTTCAGCATGGAACTGAGTGGGGCTTACGCCGGAACCGATACGAGCAAGCATATCGTAACCCATTGTTTCGCCTCTTGTCTGGTCACCCATACCATAAGAGTTATTGAATACGTTGTAAAGAATGGGCATACCACCCTTGTGGCTTTCCCAAAGTGTATGGAACTGATCCATAGCAGCAAAGTTCATAGCTTCCCAAACAGGACCGCGAGCCATAGAACCGTCACCGGAGTTACAAACTACGATACCCTGCTTGCCGTTAACTTTCTTAAAGAGAGCAGCACCTGTTGCGATTGCAGCAGAGCCACCAACGATAGCGTTGTTGGGGTAAATACCAAAGGGAAGGAAGAATGCGTGCATTGAGCCGCCCATACCCTTGTGGAAACCTGTCTCACGAGCGAAGATTTCAGAAAGTGTTCCGTAAAGAATGAAACGGATAGCAAGTTCCTTAACATCCTTAACAGGACCGAGCTTCTCAGTTGCACGGAGTGCGCTACCGCCGAGGAAACCTTCCATGATTGTCATAAGATCCTGTTCGCTGAGCTTATGGATACAGGAAAGAGCCTTAGCAAGGATTTCACTGTGGCTACGGTGAGAACCGAATGAGAAGTCATTCTGGTCGAGAAGATAAGCCTGACCAACTGCTGCAGCTTCCTGACCTACAGAAAGATGTGCAGGACCGGGATATGTTGTTTCAATACCGTTGTATACACCCTGTGTCTTGATGAGGCTGAGCATAGACTCAAACTCACGAAGAACGGTGATATCACGGTAGATACGAACAAGATCGTCATCAGAATAGCGGCCACGCTCTTCTTTGATTGTCTTGTTGTACTGGTTTACGGGAATGTCGTTAAAGGTAATTTTGCCGGGAGCCAAGGTCTCGGCGGGATCAACAAATAAACTCTTAGGCATAATCGATTTCCTCCTTATATGTGATTATATGTGAAAAATTGCTTCTCTTATGATTTCCACTACTGTGGGATGCGGGAATACAAGCTTCTGAAGACGATTGGGAGTAAGCTCTGTATCAATCATCATTGTAGCTGTCATAATGATTTCGGAAGCGTAAGAGCCTACCATATGGCAACCTACAAGACGCTTTCTGTCAGTATCAACTACAAGTTTGATAAAGCCCTTGCCACCCTCTGTTTCTGCAAGGTATCTGCCTGCATAGGACATGGGAAGCTTGATTTCCTTAACATTCATACCCTTTTCTTCTGCTTCAGCCTTGCTGTAACCGACTGATGCAACTTCGGGGTCTGTATAGATAACAGAGGGGATTACGTCGTAGCGCATCTCGTCTGTCTTTCCAACCATATGATTTACTGCAACTTCTGCTTCACGGTATGCAGTATGTGCAAGCATCAGCTTGCCGTTACAGTCACCGATTGCATAAACACCTGAAACGTTTGTGCAGAGGTGACGGTCTGTCTTAACCGCTGCACGGTCCATATCGAGAGAAAGTGTCTCAAGACCGATTCCTGCTGTTGCAGGCTTACGACCTGCGGAAAGAAGAACCTTATCGCACTTGATTTCCTTCTTCTCGCCGTTTTCTTCGTAAATTACGCTATCTTTCTTAACCTCAAGAACTTTGCAGGAAAGCTTGAATACCATACCGCGCTTTTCAAAAGCTTCTGTAATAACCTTACAGATTTCGGGGTCTGTTGCACCTGCAATCTTGGGCATCATTTCGATAACTGTTACCTTTGTGCCAACGCTTGCAAAGTAATAAGCCATTTCAAGACCGATTACACCACCGCCGATAACAACCATTTCCTTGGGAAGTGTCTTTTCGTCAAGAACTTCACGGTTTGTAACAACGAAGCCGGACTCAAGTCCTTCCTTGAGGCCGGGTACGGGAGGAACAACAGTTTCGGAGCCTGATGCGATTACAAGCTTCTTACCTGCATAAACCTGTCCGTCTGCTTCAACAAGGAAGCCGTTTGCATCTTTGCCGTTAACCTTTGCATCTGCAGTGATAACAGTAACTTTGTTAGCCTTCATAGTAGCACCAACACCTGAAACAAGTGTCTTTACTACTTTATCTTTTCTTTCAATAACCTTTGCATGGTCATACTTTACTCCCTCAGCAGTAACGCCGAAAGCTTCGCTTTCTTTTGCGTGGCGATACATCTTGGAAGAGTTAAGAAGTGTCTTTGTGGGGATACAGCCTTCGTTAAGGCAGGTACCGCCAAGTGCTTTCTTTTCAAAAACTGCTGCTTTAAGTCCGTTCTGGGCTGCACGCTCTGCGCAGAGATATCCGCCGGGGCCACCGCCGAGAACCAATACGTCAAAAATTTCCATATCTATCTCTCCTTATATGAAATAAAACTTTTCGTTGCGAAAGGATCTTTGATCCTTATTTTGCAAGCAGTGCTGTAAAGTTTTCAAGATTGTAACCAAGTTCCTTCTGGAAGCGTGCTGCAGGTGTTCCGTCTACTGCACGGTGGTCATATGTAAGGCTGAGTCCCATAGCAGGATAAATCTTGATTTCGCCGTCTTTACCCTTCTTAACTCTGTCTATTGTGCCACATACACCAAGGATACCTGTCTGCGGAGGATTGATAACGGGTGTGAAGGATTCAACGCCCATATTACCAAGGTTAGATACTGTGAATGTACCGCCGGAAAGCTTGTCGGGGCTGATGTTACCCTCACGGCAAGCTGCCGCAAGCTCTTTAACTTCCTTGGAGATTTCAAGAAGGCTCTTCTGATCTGCATTAAAGATTGTGGGAACCATAAGTCCACGGGGTGTGTCAACTGCAACGCCGAGGTTAACGTGCTTGAAGAGACGGATGTTGTTGTCATCAAGCATATGAGCGTTAAGGTCGGGATGATTGAGAAGAGTTCTTGATACTGCATAAAGAACGATATCGCCAAGTGTGATACCGCTTACATCACCTTCAGAATTCTTAAGAAGCTTTCTGTAAGCAAGGATAGCTGTTGCATCGAAAGATGTATTGTGTGTAAGCTGAGCCATTGTGGAAAGAGATGTGCTCATAGACTTGCTGATAGCACGACGGATTCCGCTGAACTTTACATCCTCGTATTCTGCTTCGGGGATTGCTGTCGATGCGGGAGCTGCTGCTACCTGTACAGGTGCTGCAACGGGGTTTTCCATAAGGTTTCTTACATCGCGTTCAATGATTCTGCCATTGGGGCCTGTAGGTGTTGCAAGAGAAGCGTCAACGCCTGCTCTTTCTGCAAGCTTCTTCGCTCTGGGAGAAACTGCAACCTTACCGTCAGCAGATACTGTTGTTTCCGCAGGTGCTGCCTGAGGAGCTGCTGCTGAAACTGCTTCAGCTTTGGGAGCTTCCTCCTGAGGAGCTTCTGCAGGAGCTGCATCGCCGGGGCGAAGAGCTGAGCAATCTTCACCGGGTGCACCGATTGCACAAACATTCATAAGACAGGGAACTTCGTCACCGTCATTGAAGAAAATTTCAAGAATTGTACCTTCTTCGGTAGATTCGCATTCAAAACTTGCTTTATCGGTTTCGTATGTAAAGAGGATATCGCCTACCTTAACCGAATCTCCGACTTTCTTTTCCCATGTGCCGATAATACAGCTTTCAACTGTAATACCTGCCTTGGGCATAATTACTGCATTAGCCAAAATGACCCCTCCTAAATATTTTAATATATTAATGTTTAATAATTATCCACATTTCATTATACTACA
>SVJW01000041.1 GCA_015068735.1 Oscillospiraceae bacterium | reverse complement strand
TATGTTAAAGGAAACAAAGCAGAGCATTATCGATCAGTACAAGCTTCACGAGGGTGACACAGGATCTCCCGAGGTTCAGATTGCTATTCTCACAGAGAGAATCAATCACCTTAACGAGCATCTTAAGGTTTACAAGAAGGACCATCACTCCAGACGCGGTCTTCTCAAGATGGTTGGTCAGAGAAGAGGTCTTCTTAACTACCTTACAAAGGTTGACATCAACCGTTACCGTGCAATCGTTGAAAAGCTCGGTCTGAGAAAGTAATTCTCACAATAACTTGATTGATATATGTCGGAGAGGCTCAGGTTTCTCCGACATATTAAAGTCGAGAATTTTAGTCACTTCGTTCCTCGGAAGGGCGGTTACGCTTAGCACTTATGAAAGCGGACAACCTATGTGGTTTTCGGTTTTCCTAAGTGATAAACGACTACCCTTTCGAAAAAAATTTATTTTATTTGGAGGTTTAGTTATGTTTAAGACTTTTGAAACAGAGTTCTGCGGCAGACCCCTTGTTGTTGAAACAGGTAAAATGGCTCAGCTCGCAGGCGGTAGCTGTCTTGTTCGTTACGGCGAAACTGTTGTTCATGCAACAGCAACAGCATCCGCAAAACCCAGAGAAGGCGTTGATTTCTTCCCTCTGGCAGTAGATTATGAAGAAAAGCTTTACGCAGTTGGTAAGATCCCCGGCAGTTTCTTAAAGAGAGAAGGCCGTCCTACAGAAAAAGCAATCCTTGCTTCAAGATGTATCGACCGTCCCATCCGTCCTCTTTTCCCCAAGGATCTTAGAAACGACGTTGCAGTTGTTACAACAGTTATGAGCGTTGAGCCCGATAACGATCCCGTTGTAACCGCTATGATTGGTGCATCCATTGCAATTTCTATCTCTTCCGTTCCCTTTGCAGGCCCCATTGCTGGTGCAACAGTTGGTCTTGTTGACGGTAAGGTTGTTGTTAACCCCACTAAGGAACAGCGTGATAAGAGTGAAATGTTCCTCACAATTGCAGGTACTAAGGAAAAAGTTAACATGATTGAAGCAGGTGCAAACTGCGTTCCCGAAGACCTTGTGTTTGAGGGTATCATGGCTGCACACAAGGAAATTTCCAAGATGTGCGAGTTCATTGAGGGTATCCAGAAAGAAATCGGTAAGCCCAAGTTCGATTATGAGCATATGGAAGTTCCCGAAGATATTTATGAGGCAGTTAAGAATGTTGCTATTGATAAGATAAGAATGGCACTTGACACAGATGATAAGAATATCCGTGAGGAAAATCTTAAGGAAGTTTACAGCTATGTTTATGATATAGTCGGTGAAAACTACCCTGAATCGGAAACTGTAATCGACGAAGCTCTTTACAAGCTCCAGAAATACGTTGTTCGCCGTTGGATTCTTGACGACGGAAAGAGAGTTGACGGACGCGGTCTTAACGACATCCGTCCCCTTGCATCTGAAGTTGGTATTCTTCCCCGTACACACGGTAGCGGTATGTTCACAAGAGGTCAGACACAGGTACTTACAACCTGTACATTGGGTATGGTTGCTGAGGAACAGCTTCTTGACGGTATCGATGACGAAGAAACAAAGAGATATATGCACCACTACAACTTCCCCTCTTACTCTGTTGGTGAAACAAGAGCAAGCAGAGGTCCCGGAAGAAGAGAAATCGGTCACGGTGCACTTGCTGAAAAAGCTCTCGTTCCCGTTATCCCCTCAACTGACGAATTCCCCTATACACTTCGTCTTGTATCCGAAGTTCTTTCTTCCAACGGTTCTACTTCTCAGGGTAGTATCTGCGGTAGCACACTTGCACTTATGGATGCAGGCGTTCCGATTAAGGCACCCGTTGCAGGTATCTCCTGCGGTCTTGTAACCGAAGGCGACCGTTACATCACAATGGTTGATATTCAGGGTCTTGAAGACTTCTTCGGCGATATGGACTTCAAGGTAGCAGGTACAAAGGAAGGTATCACAGCTATTCAGGTTGATATCAAGATTGACGGTCTTACCCCCGAAATCATCCGCGAAGCTCTCCAGAAAACAAGAGAAGCAAGAATCAAGATTCTTGACGAATGTATGCTTCCCTGTATCGCTGAGCCTCGTGCACAGCTTTCCAAGTACGCTCCCAAGATTATCTCCACAACTATCGACCCCGATAAGATTCGTGAAGTAATCGGCAGCGGCGGTAAAGTTATTCAGAGAATTGTTGCTGAAACAGGCGTTAAGATTGATATTGAAGATGACGGTACAGTATTCTTCGCAACAACAGATGCTGAAGCTGCTGAAAAGGCACTCCGCATTGTTCGCGGTATTGCAGGTGACATCGAAATCGGTGACATCTTCAGCGCAACTGTTACAAAGATTATGGAATTTGGTGCATTTGTTGAATATCTTCCCGGTAAGGAAGGTCTTGTTCACATCAGCAAACTTGACACCAAGAGAGTTGAAAAGGTTACAGACATTGTAAATGTAGGCGACCAGATAAACGTTATGCTTGTAGAAGTTGACCGTATGGGACGCTACAACTTCTCAAGAAAAGATGCTATCCTTGCTATGGAAGCTGAGGCAGCAGAAGAAGAATAATCAGATTAAACGGAGTGTCCCAGGGCACTCCGTTTGTGTTTTTTATGTATTATGTATAAAATTTTTGACTTACAAAACGGAATACGGCTTGTTTATGAAAAAATGCCCTCGCTTCAGAGTGTAAGTATAGGTATTTTTGTAAAAAGCGGCAGTATGTACGAAACCGAAAAGGAAAAGGGCATAAGCCATTTTATTGAGCATATGCTTTTTAAAGGGACAGAAAACCGCAGTGCCAAAAAAATTGCGGAGGAAATGGATTTTATCGGTGGACATATAAACGCATACACCGCCAGAGAGTGCACCTGCTATTATACAAAGGTGCTTTCCAAGGATATTGCTCTTTCCATTGACATTCTCAGCGATATGTACTATAACTCTCTTTTCAGGGAGGAAGATATCGAGCTTGAAAGAGGCGTTATTATTGAGGAAATCAATATGTATGAGGACTCTCCTGAAGATATTGCCCTTGATACAGTTTGCGAACATATGTGGCGGGATAATCCGCTGGGTTATATTATTTCGGGAACAGAGGAAAGTGTGAAAGGTATCACCCGTGAAATGATGATAGACTACCTTCACCGACGCTACACTCCCGAAAATACCGTCATTTCCGTTGCAGGTAATTTTGATGAGGACGAACTTATTTCTCTTCTGGAAAAATATTTTTGCAAGGGAGAGAACATTTCCACCCCTGCACTTATAACTCCGCATTTTCACAGCGGAAATTACGAAAGAATAAAGGATATTGAACAGGTGCACTTGTCAATTGCTTATCCTGCTTATGATTTAACAAGCGACAAACTTTATACCATGTCCATTATGAACAATATTCTTGGCGGAAGTATGTCCAGCCGTCTTTTCCAGAAAATAAGAGAAGAAAACGGACTTTGTTACAGTATTTATTCTTATACGGCATCGTTCCCACAAGCAGGAATGCTTGGGATTTACACAGGACTTGATGAAGAAGTTCTGGACGAAGCGTTAAAAATGATTGATAAGGAAATTAATCGCATCTGTACGGAAAAAGTCAGCGACTACGAGCTTTCTAAAGCAAAAAGCCAGTTAAAATGTGGTATTTTAATGAGTGGGGAAAGTTCAGGCAGCCGTATGTCTGCAAACGGAAAATCCCTTCTTCTTTTGGGCAGAGTAAGAACGGATGAGGAAATAATTCTTTCTTCGGAAAAAGTTACCCCCGAAAGCATTCTGGAAAGTGCGAATGAAATTTTCGGAAGCGGACAAAAGGCCATATTTGTATTAAAAAATCAGTAAGAGGTGTCTTTATGAATATAGTTGTATTATCAGGCGGACTGAGCACCGAGAGGAGCGTTTCCCTCACAACAGGTGCGAAAGTGCAGAACGCCCTTATAGCAAACGGACATCATGCAATTTTAGCAGATGTTTTTATGGGCTATAAGCTTAGCGGCAGTATTGAGGATGAATTTAAAAATGCCACAAAGCCTGCACAGATTGAAAAAGTCAGCGAGCTTGTTCCCGATATTGAAAAAATTAAAAAAGACCGTGGCACAAATCCCGATGTTTTCTTCGGTGAAAATATTATTGAGCTTTGCTCCTATGCCGATGTGGTATTTATGGCACTTCACGGTGAAAACGGTGAAAACGGCAGACTTCAGGCGGCGTTCGATCTGCTGGGAATAAAGTACACGGGCAGCGGCTACTTGGGTTGTGCCGTAGCGATGCACAAAAACCTTACTAAGCAGATGTTTAAAGCTTTCGGTGTTCCCACACCTATTGGCAAAATGCTCACAAAGGGCGAAAGTGCATCTTTCAGCGAATTCGGTGGCAAAAAAGTGGTTGTTAAGCCCTGTCAGGGCGGCTCTTCCATTGGTGTATTTATTGCCGATAGCGAGGAAAGTTTCCAAAACGCTCTCACAGAAGCGTTTAAGTTCGAGGATGAAATTCTTGTTGAAGAATTTATAAAAGGCCGCGAATTCTCCGTAGGCGTTTTGGGAGAAAGAGTTCTCCCTGCCATAGAAATTATTCCCAAAGAGGGGTTCTACGACTATAAAAACAAATATCAGGCGGACCTGACCATAGAGGTTTGTCCTGCCGAAATAACAAAAGAGCAGTCGGATAAAATGCAGAAAGCGGCTCTTCTGGCATTTAAAACGCTTGGTCTTTCCGGCTATGCCAGAATGGACTTTTTACTTGATGAAAATGATGATATTTATTGCCTTGAAGCAAATTCACTTCCGGGAATGACACCCACAAGTCTTCTTCCTCAGGAAGCTCAGGCAGTAGGAATTTCTTATAACGAGCTTTGCGAGGAAATTATAAAACTTGCACTTTAAGGAGGTCTTTATATGACCACAAAGATAAATTTTACCATAAGGGATATTATGGCAGCTTCAAACGGTACTTTTACAGGGGATTGTACGCTGCTTGACCAGCAGATTACTTCTACTGTGATAGACAGCAGAAAAGCAGGTCCCGGAAGTCTTTTTGTTGCCATAAAGGGAGAAAAGGTGGACGGTTATAACTATATTCCGTCAGCGATTGAAAACGGGGCTCTTTGCGTTATTACAGACCGCGCCTATGAAGATTATCCCTGTGTCGTGGTAAATGACCCTGTAACTGCACTTCAGGACATTGCCCGTGCGTACAGAAAAAAGCTTAATATAACCGTTATCGGTATTACCGGAAGTGTGGGAAAAACCACTACGAAAGAGATAGTGGCATCTGTTCTTTGCCAGAAATACAAGGTTGTTAAAACAGAGGGTAATTTCAACAATGGACTGGGACTTCCTCTTACAATTATGTCAATCCGTCCCGATACAGAGGTTGCCGTTGTGGAAATGGGAATGAATCATTTCGGTGAAATGGAGCTTCTTTCCTCAATTGCGCTTCCCAATATGTGTATCATGACAAATATTGGAATTTCCCATATAGAAAACTTAGGCTCAAGGGAAAATATTTTAAAGGCTAAGAGTGAAATTTTCCGGCATATGAGCAGAACCTCCCGTTGCATTTTAAACGGTGATGACGATATGCTTAAAACTCTTGACAGACCTAACCGCTGTGATTACGGATTTAATTCCGACAACGACATTTACATAGAATCCTTCTTTGAACACGGTTTTGACGGTACGGATTTTGTAGCGTTAATGTTCGGTGAAAGGTATTCCTGTCATATTTCCGTACCCGGCAGACACGTTCTTTTTGCGGCAATGGCGGCAATGGCAACAGGAAGCTGGCTCGGTCTTACCCACAGTCAGATTGAGGAGGGTATTTCCCGGGCAAAATCCATAAGCGGTAGAGTAAATGTAATAAAAACAAAAAAATACACCCTCATTGACGATTGCTACAATGCAGCACCTCAGTCAATGATGAGTGGTATAGACTTACTTGTAAAAAGCGACGGCTATCCCCGTAATGTTGCTATTTTCGGTGATATGGGCGAGCTTGGGGCTGAAGAAAAATATCTCCACAGAAGCGTTGGCGAATATGCGGCAAAAAGCAAGGTTGACCTCCTTGTCGCAATCGGTGAGCTTTCCCGTAATATTTACGCAGGAAGCGTAGAAATGGGCGGCAATGCACTCTGGTTTGCCACAAAGGAAGAATTTCTCAGTCAGGCAGACGAAATTCTTAAAGACGGTGATGCAATTCTGATAAAAGCATCTCACTTTATGGACTTTCCCAAAATTGTAGAAGCATTAAAGGACTGATTAACTTATGCTAAAAAAAAGAATATTCTCTATTGCATTGGTCCTTGTCCTGCTGTTTTCAGTATCGGCAAGCGCTTTTGACCTAAACAGTCAAGGTGCTATCAGTATGAATTTTGAAACAGGCGAGGTTTACTACGAAAAAAATGCAGATACTCTTCTGACCCCTGCCAGTTTGACAAAAATAATGACGCTTTATATTCTTTTCGAGAAAATGGAAAGCGGTGAAATTTCCGAAGACACGCTTATTCCTATCTCGCAGAATGCGGCTACATTGTCCCGTAACAGAGGGGCGACAAATGTTCCTCTCACAAGTGGTGGCAGCATATCTGTCCGCCAGCTTATTGACGCTATTACGGTGGTTTCTGCGTGCGGTTGCTGTACTGTGGTTGCGGAATACATAAGCGGAAGCGAAGCTGAATTTGCCAAACTTATGACCCAAACGGCAAAGGAACTGGGCATAGACGCCCGGTTTTACGATGCATCGGGGCTTTCCGACGATAACCTTATTTCCCCTCGCGGGTTAGCAATGTTGGTGCAGACATTTATAAAAAAGCACCCTGAAATCCTTACATACACCAAAAAAACATCTGTGGTTTTTAGCGGTAAAACATACGATGCTACAAATATGCTTCTTCCCGTGAAAAACACAAGATTTTACTACCCCGGTGCAGACGGATTTAAAACAGGCACTACATCAAAGGCAGGAAAATGCCTTGTTTCCACTGCAATACAGGAAGATGCCCGTGTTTTGTGCGTAGTTATGAAAGCGCAAACCAACGATTACAGGTATATTGATTCCCGAAAACTCCTTGACGATGCGTTCCGCCATGCGGCATATCTGGAGAAAAATCTTTTTGCCACCGATATAAAGGCATATATAAACAACCTTGAAATCCCCTGCACATACAAAATGTTCGGTGCACAGGGAATTATGGTTATGGCGGACGACCTTGTCGGATACGGATTTGACATAAGATACGACGAAAACACGCAAACCATTTATATTGAGGAAAACGACAAAAAGGAAATCTCCCCCATTCAATCTCAGAAACTGCCCTTGTGGGAAAAGGAACTGAAAATCACCAAATCCCCCATAAAGGCTGTTCTGATAAAAGATAGCGTTGAAATCGAACTTGCAAACATTGTTTCAACCGATAAAGGATGTGCAATAGGTTTCGGCGAATTAAGTGCTCATTACACCAAGATTTGGGATAACGAGCAAAGAACAGCGCATCTTAATACAAAATAAAAAAGTGGGTACAAGTTAAACTTGTACCCACTTTCTATTATCTTAAAATATGTCTTCTGAGAATTCTTTTCCTTGACATTCTGAAAGCTTTACTTCTGTATTCCACGCGAAATTCTCGTTCTTTTTTCTTGAACTTCCAACACAACAGTCCCGAAACAATAATCATTACTTCCACAAACAGATGAACAAATGCAGAAGAATATATGTAAGAAAGGTTACCAATAACCTTTACATCGGAAAGGTATGTCACATTGAAAAGCTGACTTGGCATTGCTACGGCATATATAATTTCTCTGAAATTAGATGCCATAAAGACTAACGCAAGAGCCGCAACCATTGCATAAGCACATACGCTGAGGACACAGTAATCTCTGAATTTATTGAATACAGAATAGAAAACACGCTGTCTTCTCAGCAAAAGAGCAATGAATACTCCGGACGCAACCAACGTAAACAAGAACATTGCCAGATCTTTATGCTTTTCTGACAGCATCGGATCTGCAATATAGGTTTTAATCAGATAAAGCGGCAACGAACAAATCGTCGAATATGCAATCATTATAAGGGCACGCTTTGTTATTTCGTCCGCCAGATAGGGAAATTTTGAAAGTCTGCAAATCTCCACAATGGAAAGCATAACCGAGAACAAAATGGCAAAAACGGCACATGCCTGCATAAGGGTTTCCGTTCCGTGTACAATAGTTCTGAATATTGCAAAAACGGAAAAGGCTACAAATGCACCAAAGATAAACTTGGAAAAGAAAACCATATACAGGTACTTAACAGAAACGCTTATTTTCCTTTTTTCCTTAGGCACCAATAAATAGGTCTTTCTCTTTCGTTTTGTCGGATTTTCTTTATCATGAATAAAAATATTCGCACGGTGAATTGGTTTTTTCAGTATCAAAGAGTGGATAAAGGCAACGGGAAACAAAACTGCCCCGTAAACATACCATTTTGAAAAACTTCTCTCTTTATTTGCCGCAATTATTGCCGGGATATATGCAATGAGTAAAATACCCAATGTCGCATAGAGGAAATAATACGCTGAAAACATCAAATCCACCTCTTTATCATTAGTAAGGGTCTAATTATCAGTACGCTCTGCCCCAGTAAACCATTTTCTTGGCTTCCTTACCGCAGCAAACACACTTCGTGTGAAGTTCTTCCTGCTCAAAAGGCATACAACGTGCTGTTGCGCCGGTGTCTTCCTTAATCTTGTTTTCACATTCTTCATCACCGCACCACATGGATTTTACAAATCCGGGCTTTGTCTCGATGATTTCCTTAAAGCTATCGTAATCGGTAGCTGTATAAGTATGCTCGTTACGGTGCTTGAGAGCCTTATTATAAAGGTTATTCTGAATATCTTCCAAAAGATTTGCAACTGTTTCTTCAATACCGTCAAGTGACACATTTATCTTTTCTCCTGTGTCACGTCTTACAAGTACACAACAGTTATTTTCAATATCCTTAGGACCGATTTCAAGTCTTACGGGGATACCCTTCATCTCATATTCTGCAAACTTCCAGCCGGGAGTCTTGTCGGAAAGGTCGATATCTGCACGAAGTGTTTTCTTAAGTGTATTGCAAAGCTCGGTTGCTTTTTCGGCTACGCCTTCCTTGTGCATTGCAATGGGAACAATCATAACCTGCTTGGGCGCAATGCGGGGAGGAAGTACAAGACCGCTGTTGTCGCCGTGTACCATAATGAGTGCACCGATAAGACGGGTTGTAACGCCCCAGGATGTCTGATAAACGTACTGAAGCTTATTTTCTTTGTCTGAATACTGAATTCCGAACGCCTTTGCAAAGCCGTTACCGAAGTTATGGCTTGTGCCTGACTGAAGTGCCTTACCGTCGTGCATAAGGCTTTCGATAGTATATGTTGCAACTGCGCCTGCAAACTTTTCCTTGTCAGTCTTTCTTCCCTTAACAACGGGGATTGCAAGGTACTGCTCACAGAAATCAGCGTATACGTTAAGCATACGGATTGTTTCTTCCTGCGCTTCTTCCGCTGTAGCGTGTGCCGTGTGACCCTCCTGCCACAAAAATTCCATACTGCGGAGGAAAGGACGGGTTGTCTTTTCCCATCTTACAACGCTGCACCACTGGTTATAAAGCTTGGGAAGGTCGCGGTGTGACTGGATAATATTACTGTAATGCTCACAGAAAAGTGTCTCACTTGTGGGACGAACGCACATTCTTTCCTGAAGCTTTTCATGACCGCCATGTGTTACCCATGCAACCTCGGGAGCGAAGCCCTCAACATGATCCTTTTCCTTTTCAAGAAGGCTTTCGGGAATGAACATAGGCATATAAACATTCTCGTGCCCCAGCTCCTTGAATTTTGAATCAAGAACGTGCTGAATATTCTCCCAAAGCGCATAAGCATAGGGACGGAACACACAACAGCCCTTGATACTTGTATATTCGATAAGGTCTGCCTTTTTTACAATGTCGGTATACCAACGGGCAAAATCCTCATCCATTGATGTGATTTCTTCAACTAATTTCTTTTCTTTACTCATGGTTAAAATCCCCTTAGATGTTATTATATATCTATTATATTTTAACAAAGAGCGAAGAATTTGTCAATCTCCTGAATTGACAAAAAGCCCGATATATTATAAAATATAGTGAAAGGGGGTATAATACCTATGGAAAGAAGAGACAAACACAACTATTATCTTGATATAGCTACAACCGTATTGGAGCGCGGAACCTGTCTTCGCAGAAATTACGGTTCGATCATTGTAAAGAACGATGAAATCATCTCCACCGGCTACACAGGTGCGCCGAGAGGCAGAAAAAACTGTATGGATCTTGGTTACTGTCGCAGAGAGCAGCTTCAGGTTCCCAGAGGGGAGCGTTATGAGCTTTGCAGAAGTGTACATAGCGAGGCAAATGCGATTATAAGTGCGCCCCGCCGTGATATGATCGGTGCAACGCTCTACCTTGCAGGTCGCGACTGTAAGACAGGCGAGCTTGTTCACGATGCAACAAGCTGTGCAATGTGTAAAAGGCACATTATAAATGCAGGAATTTCAAAGGTTATCGTGCGCCGTGACGAAAATAATTATGAGATTTTCGATGTTGAAAAAGACTGGATTGAAAATGACGACAGTTTAGGAGATAAGTTAGGTTATTAAGCGAACGTGATAAAGCAGCACCGACCGCAAAACGAAAAAGTATATAGGGATTACTTTTATTAAAAATGCGAAAACATTTTTTCTTTGATTTGTTTTTGGTTGGAATTTGCAAAAAAGCAAATTCCTATTATTGCTTCGTTTTGCTATCGACAAACTTCACCTCTCGCTGTATACACATACAGCTTCGGGTTCCCCCTGCGGGTTCAGTTTGTCAATTCTGCACCACTTTCTCCCATTCTCGGAAAGTGCAAAAAAAGGGGAATAGAAAATGATATACAAACAAATAACGGAGCTTGTTGGCAAAACTCCTCTCATGGAGCTTTGCAATTACGAAAAAGAGAATAATCTTGAGGCAAAAATCATTGCCAAGTTAGAATGTATGAATCCTGCAGGAAGCAGTAAGGACCGCATTGCCGTGAAAATGATTGAGGAAGCGGAGAAAAAGGGGCTTCTTAAAGAAGGAAGCGTCATAATCGAGCCTACCAGCGGAAACACGGGAATAGGACTTGCTTCCGCGGCGGCGGCAAAGGGTTACAAGGTCATCCTTACAATGCCCGACACAATGAGTGTTGAAAGAAGAAACCTCCTTAAAGCATACGGTGCGGAAATTGTCCTGACTGAGGGAAGCCTCGGTATGAACGGTGCCGTGGCAAAGGCGGAAGAACTCAAGGCATCCCACGAGGGGAGTTTCATCCCCGGGCAGTTTGTAAATCCCGACAACCCCAAGGCGCATTATGAAACAACAGGCCCCGAAATTTGGGAAGATACAGAAGGGCAGATTGACATATTCGTTGCAGGCATCGGAACAGGCGGTACAATCAGCGGCACGGGAAAGTATCTGAAAGAGAAAAATCCCCAAATTAAAATTGTAGGGATTGAGCCTGCTTCTTCCCCTCTTATTACCGAGGGCAGAAGCGGAAGTCATAAATTGCAGGGAATAGGTGCAAACTTCATTCCCGACACTTTCGACAAAAATATCTGTGATGAAATTATCACAATTGAGGCGGAGGATGCCTTTATTGCAGGTCGCACCCTCGCCACAAAAGAGGGATTCCTTGTTGGAATATCCTCAGGTGCGGCACTCCACGGTGCAAAAATTCTCGCCCAACGTCCCGAAAACAAGGGAAAAACAATTGTGGTGTTACTTCCCGATAGCGGAGAGAGATATTTGTCCACGGAGATGTTCAATAAATAAATTTTGGAAGGGATCTTTGACAATGAAAAAATTTTTATCGCTTTTAATTTGCCTTATGATGGTGTTTTCAACCACAGCTTTTGCCGCCCCTGACGAAAGTGCGGAAAAAATGCTCACGGACTTTTACAACAACTACAAGGATATACTTTTCCTCGACCCGAATGCCAAGATTGAAGTGGCGTTTTTAGCCGATGTTGACAACGATAAAGAGCCTGAACTTCTGGTAAGTGCCGGAGCGTATTTCTACGGTCTGTCAGTATACAAAGTCAAGGACGGCACAGTAAAACTCCACGATACCATTACCTGCGAACGCGGAACGGGAATCAATGAAAATTACGGTTTTCTTCTTGGCGAGGACGGAAGTATGTATCTGTACAAGGACAATACCGATATGCAAATCCCCTCCGAGTATACTATCTACACCTTTACGGAGTATGATCTTAGTAAAAGCAGTTCTGTTCCCAGTGCTTCTCTTACTGTGAAGATTCCTACAGACGAAAGCATGGATGAAGCAACCTATACAGTTCTTGGCGAAGAACCCTTAAAAATGTCTGTTGCCGAAGCAAAGACTATGGTAGAGGCTTGCAGAAACGCAGTTGCACCCTACACCGTATGGTCAAGAGATGAAAACAGCAACTACATAGACCTTGAAACAATCTGGAACAGGCAGAAAGCATTGCAAAATGGCGACAATTCTGTTAGTATCACTTTGCAGATAGGAAATCCCGTAATGAATATAAACGGCGTATCGAAAACTGTTGATGCAGAAAATGCCCCCGTTATCGGAAATAAGAGAACTCTCGTTCACGAGTATGTTATAAATACATTGGGCGGAGAACTCTATATGAATGAAAATAATGATGAAGCGACGGTTGTTTGCGAAGAAAACACAATTAAGTTTACCAAAGACAGCAATGTTGCCGTTGTGAACGGAAATGCAGTAACATTGGATGTTGTTCCTGAAATAAGTGGTGACAAAGTGATGCTTCCCGTACGTTTTATTGCTGAAACTTTAGGATATGCGGTAGAATGGGAAGGAGCTATCCATCAGGTTACAATCACTAAAAACTAATTTTCTATGGAGGCGGTTAAAATGTCGCTTATCAGTTTAGCTACAAACCCGTGGTACAAGGTTACAAACCTGGACCCCCACTATATTGCCGAAACCTTTAAATTCGCAAAAGAATGCGGTGTTGAGGCGATTGATTTCAGCTTTCACGCATTTCTGAATACAAATATCCGTGAAGGCTTTGAAGGATATGACGGATTTTTTGACAAGAGCGAGGAGGAGCTTATTGAACTTTTCCGTCCCGTTAAGGAAATGTCGGAAAAGTACGGTATTGCATTTTCCCAATCCCACGCACCTTTTCCCATTGCCGTGTACGGTGAGGATGAGGATAACCGAAAAATGATTTCCATTATTGAAAAATGTATGGTTGTGTGTCAGTTTCTCGGTTGCCCTGCAATTGTTATTCACCCCTATGTTCACGAACTTAAAGAAGTTCAGCACGAGGTTACGTTCTTTATGTGCAGAAGCCTTATCCCCATGGCGAAAAGGACAGGGGTGAAGGTATGCCTTGAAAATGTTTTCCGCAGAAAAGATGGTCATATTTTTGAGGGAAACTGCGAAAAAGTGGAGGAAGCGTGCTATTTTATCGATACACTTAACGAGGAAGCTGGTGAGGATTTATTCGGTTTCTGCTTTGACATTGGTCACGCCACCGTAAGAGGTATAAACCCCTACCGTTTTGTAAAAGGTCTTGGTCACAGGCTGACACTTCTGCATCTGCAGGAATCCGATTCCATTAACGACAGCCATATGATTCCGTTTACACAGATTTTTGAGGAAAAGCCAATCACCACAGGTGATTGGGAAGGCTTTTTAAAAGGGCTTAAAGAGATAGGATACAAGGGAAATATCTCCTTTGAATGCGGTCGCGGAATACTCGTAATGCCCGAAGAAGTCAGAAAAGAAGTTATGTGCCTGATTACGGCAATCGGAAGATATATAAGAAATAAAATCAGTGAGGCTTGATAAAGCAGCACCGACCGAAAAACGCGAGGCTATTATATAGGAAGATGCTTTTATATAGTTAATTTACATAATTGCTTTGATAGATTAAGGAAAGGAGTCCCTTTTGGGACTCCTTGATTTTATGCGTTTTTCTATCCGCGAACTTCACCTCTCGGTGTACCATCGTACACCTTCGGGTAACCCACGGCAAGCCGTGGTTCAGTTCGTGAATTCTGCACTACTTTCTCTGCGCCTTTATCGGCTTGATAAAGCAGCCAAATATTCGTCCATTCTTTGATTTATTGCCTCATTGCAGCCGATTTTCTCTACCGTCATCTGTGAAAATTCCTTCTTAATACCTTCATAAAGTGGCATCAGGTCTTCCTGCTTTACTCCCATAAGGGCGAGGATTTTACTGTTGTCCACAACTCTATTCAGGCAACGGTCGTGTGTAAGCTGTTGACGTGCATAGGGAGCCCAAGCCTCGCTTGCCACAAGGCTTACATATGTATCATCATCAACCGTGATGTACTTGAGTCCGCCTACTTCCTCAAAAATCTTTACAACCTCGCGCCATGTCATATGCTCCGCGGTTGAAACTGTATATGTTTCTCCATATGCATCCGGGTTAAGAATAATTGCGGAAAGCATCTTTGCCACATCGCCTGCCCATGTCATTGTAGCCTGCTTATCCATAGCACTCTCGGGGAGAACAACTGTTTTTCCCGTCAGCATACGGTATACGAAAGTATTCGCTTCCAACGTGGTGAGCTGAAGTCTTCTTGTGGAATATGTGATGGCAGGACGGACAATTGTGTAGTTTTTGCGTCCCGATGCCCTGATATAATCCTCTTCCTGCGCTTTGTATATGGAATATTCACGCTCTGTGATGTAGCCTTCGGGTAATTCATCCCAGAGCCTTTTTGAATTTTCTGTAATGGGATATTCACCTGCATACACGCGGTAGGTCGAAAAGAATAAGTAATGCTCGGTATTTTCCGAGAAAAGATTATAATACGGTTTGAAGTCTTCAAGCACATTGTAAATCATAAAATCTACAACAGCATCATATCCGTTCTTGAGAATCTCCTTGAGAAACGCCATATCCTTTGCATCGTGAGTGATATAGGTGAGGTTTTCATTGTCGCTTACTACTTCCTCAATGGTTACGCCGTCAACTTTATAGCCTTTTCCGAGAAGTTCGGGGATAAGATATGTTGCCATTGCCCCCGTTGCACCAAGTATAAGAATTTTTTTACTCATGATTTATCCCTCCACGGTAAGAACTACTTTACCCACATTCTGTCCTTTGTAGAGAATATCATGTGCCGCTTCAGCTTCCTGAATTGGAAGAACTGCGTGGATTGTGGGCTTAACCTCGCCCGTTGCAATTTTCGGGAATACGTTTTTCACAAGCTCGGAAAGGATAAACGCCTTCATTTCGGGAGTTCTTGAGCGGAGTGTACTACCGATAATGCGGACATTTCTTACATAGATATTTTTAAGGTCAATCTCCGTTTTTGTACCTGCAAGTGCGGCAATCATAATCCATCTTGCACCATGGGTGAGGTAATGGATACATTTACCCATAATTTCACCGCCGAGGCAGTCGATTGCAACGTCTACACCGTGGCCATTTTCAAGTTCTTCCTTAAGAACCTCGGAAATATCCTCTTTTGTGGTAACAACTACTCTGTCAGCGTTTAGATGCTTGATGGAATTTGCAATTTCATCAGTAAGAACGGTTGTGATAACTCTCGCACCGAAAGCCTTCGCCATAGGGATAATAACCGATGCAAGACCGCTTGCGCCTGCATTCATAAGAAGGGTGTTGCCCTCCTTGATACCACCCTCGATAAAGAGGTTAAGGTATGCTGTTGCAAATGCTTCGGGAATAGCTGCCGCCTCAACCATAGTGCAGTTTTCGGGAACGGGCATAAGCATATCGTATTTAACAGCTACATACTCGGCATAACCACCACCGCCAAGAAGTGCGCATACTTTGTCGCCTATTTTCCAGTTTGATTTCGCCTTGGCTTCCTCGCCCATTTCGGTGATTGTACCTGCGATTTCAAGTCCCATCCATTCGGGACATCCGGGAGGCGGCGGATAGTCGCCCTCTCTCTGCATCAGGTCGGCACGGTTAAGTGCAGCCGCCTCGATTTTAACTAACACTTCCTCGCTTTTTATTACGGGATCGGGAACATTGTCCCACCTCAAACTTCTGTCATCGTTAACTAAAATTGCTTTCATTTTATATCTCCTTTCGCAATTGCAATTTCTATTTCGAGGCCTTCTTTTATTGATTTAAAGTCCTCTTTTTTAAGGCCTGTCGCCTTTAAAACCTTGCTGTTATCCATTTTTCAAGAGAATCCGCGTAAAAAGTAAAGCCCATTTCGTTAGGATGCAAAAATCCGTCGAAATACAGTTTTTCAATACGCGGAACAAAGTCAAATCCGTCAATTACGTTGAAATTATATTTTTTCGCTGTTTCTCTGATGATATTTCTGATGTCCGTGAATGAATTTTTCAGATGAGGAAAGTCATCCATATCCTTTCTCCATAT
>SVJW01000040.1 GCA_015068735.1 Oscillospiraceae bacterium | reverse complement strand
CTCGTCGCACTGTCAAACAAAGTTGTTCAAATTTAGCTTAATCTACGCAGTGATTATAGCATAAACGCTATTATCTGTCAAGAAGTTGACAAATAATAGCAGAACAATATACCATAAATTTTTAAAGATTCAATAATGAAAGCGTTCGTTTTGCTCACGGTGAAATCCAAACAAGTTTAGATTAAATCCTCGCCCGGCTCGGATTTAATTGAAAAAGACCTTAACTTTTTATCAAAGTTAAGGTCTTTTTATGGCAGGGGCAGTAGGATACAGCCGCTACGCGTCTTAATTGCTCAACGACCGCAAACTTTGTTTGCAGTACCCGTTTCGCACCAACTTCACTAAAAACGATTATTAATCGTTTTTATACGTTCGTTGCCCTCTCAGGGTTCGAATCCTCACTACGAAGAAAAAGCAGGCATAAACCTTAGTTTACGCTTGCTTTTTTTGGCAGGGGCAGTAGGATTCGAACCCACGACCTGCGGTTTTGGAGACCGATATTCTACCAGCTGAACTATACCCCTTTATTTGCTACCATTACATTATATTCAAACAGATAGTGATTGTCAAGCAAAAAATCTAAAAATATCAAAAACTTTGAGAACCCCACAGTGATTATTACACTATGGGGTTCTTCATAGTTATTTTTAGTTACATTCCGCTGTAAGAGGACCTGCAAGTTCTTTAAGGTAGAAAAGCTTGCCGGGAAGTGTTGGCATAAAGGAAGATGTAATGCTCTTATCAGGACCGTAATGAAGAGTTGTAAGGAAACTCATTGCCTGCCAGCTCATACCTCTTCCGAGCCATCCGTCACATCCACCGATAATTGTATCAGCCTGAAGGAAAAGTCCGGGACCTATTGTATTTGCACTACAGGGAACTAATGTTGTACGGCTCTTAAAGCTTGTTATTGCATTCTGCTCAATTGTAAGGGGATGAAGCTTTGCACCTATTCTGTAGCACTGTTTCTTCCACTCTTCAACTGTATCAAACTCATCAGCAAAGTGAGGTTCCCAGAAAGCAATATGACAAGCTCTGCCTATGCCGAATACCAGAACAAGTTTTGCTCCTTCAGCCTTAAGTGCAGCTATCTTTTCAGGATATGTAGGAAGATTTTCCTTCGTAGCAAAATTACGCTGAACCGGAGGAACTGTATTTTCTCCAAGCTTATCAAAGAAAGCCTGCTTCATACTATATTCAAATGATGCAGGATTACTGCTGTCAAGTGTATTGCCTTCACTGTCTGCCCATTCATCCATATTGAATGTATAAACGTGGTCGCACTTTATATTCCAAGAGTTAAGGAAATAAGCAGCCCACTTATACATACCCATAGGGCCAACGGGAAGAATCATAGCAAGCTTCTCCCCTCTTTCGCGGGCTTCTTTAATTTCAAGGGCAATTTCGTGTCCCATAAGAGTGTCAAACTCATAAATATTCTCACATTCAACAGGGGTAAAATCCTTGTGCCAGAAATCTTCGCGCTGCACACCTTTTTCACAACATTCATCGATTTTTTTCATATCCCATCCCTTGGGGTAAAAGTTTTCCAACAAACTACCTTTAACTGTGCTTAAAAAATCCATTATATTTCCTCCTTTTATGCTTTATTGCTGCTTCCGAAAAGCTGCATTTTTCCTTTTACAATTTCTTTTACGGCATTTTTACCGTCATTAAAAAGTATTTCGTGATTTGCACTTTTTAGATAAGCATCACGAAGCGCAACACACATTTCGGTACAGATATTAATTTTTCTGATACCGTTTTTAATGGTATTTCTGAAATCATTATCAGAAAGCCCGCTACCGCCATGAAGCACAAGCGGTTTTTCACTCACGGAATAAATTTCTGCAAGGCGGTTAATATCAAGCTTCGGCTTGGTTTTATACTGACCGTGTGCAGTACCAATCGCAACGGCAAGAGCGTCTATATCTGCACGTTCGATGAAGTCATTCACCTGATCAACTTTTGTGTACATCTCCTCGATACCATCGTCAGCTCCACCTTCTGCACCGCCAACGTGTCCCAGTTCAGCTTCAACACTTACACCTTTAACGTGTGCTATGGTGCTGATTTTTTTAGTGTTCGCAATATTTTCCTCATAAGGAAGTGCACTTCCGTCATACATAACAGAACTGAATCCACCGTTTATTGCCGCTTCAATTTTACTAAAGTCTGTTCCGTGGTCAAAATGCAGACACACAGGAACAGTTGCCTCTTTTGCGATTTTATTCATTATCAGTGAAGCATACTCAAAAGGAATAAGCGGTAAATGTACCTCAGCTACACCAAGGATAAGAGGTGATTTTTCTTCCTCTGCCGCTTCAATAATACCGCGAGCCATTTCAAGATTAAGCATATTGAAAAGACCTACACCGTATTTTCTTTCTTCGGCATCCTTTAAAATTTCTTTCAGAGTTACGAGCATATTTATATCTCCTTTCTGTCGTTTATAAATTCAAGAATTTCTTCATAGGTTTTTATTCCTGTTGTTGCACCTTTTGCCATTACACAATGTGCACCTGTAGCATTGGCAAATATCATACAGTTTTCCAAACTTTCTCCTCTTGCAAATGCTGCGAGAAATCCAGAACAAAAGCTATCTCCTGCACCGGTGGTATCAACGGGATTTTCTATGTAATAGGGTTGGAAAATACATCCTGATGTTTCTCCCTCTTTACGAAGATAGCTTCCCTTGGAGCCAAGTTTAATAATTACATTTTTAGCACCCTTTGACACAAAAACATCGGCTATTTCCTCAGGAGAATCTTTTTCTGCAATACAAACGGCTTCGTCGATGCTGGGCATAAGGTAATCAATATAAGGCATTGACATATCAAGAAGTTTCCCCCACCTTCCCGTTGCATCCCAGCAGACATCAAGGAACGTGGTCTTTCCCATCTCTTTACACTTACGAAGAAATTTCATCGTTTCTTCACCGTCAAACCTGTCCATAAGGAAGGTTCCTGTAACAAATACAGCGTCACATTCCTCAATTATATTGTAGTCAATATCTTTTTCAGAAAATACTGCATTTACACCTCTTGTATGGAAAAACGATCGCTCTCCGCTTTTATCAATCATAAGCACAGATGCAGAGGTTTGTTCATCTGTGCTAATTTTAAGACCTCTCGTATCTGCACCGGATTCCTCAAGTTTATTTTTAAGAAAGGTTCCGAACATATCATCCCCGACCATGCCAATCATTGAGGATTCAACGCCCAGTTTACTTAAATTTATCGCCGCCGTCATTGCATTGCCGCCATTGTGAACTGTAATTGAATTCACGGGTTCTAAAATGCCTTTTTCGGGATATTTGATGACAGGTTCAACAATAACATCTGCAACCAATATTCCCACGCTAGCCACTTTTTTCACGGCAACAGCCTCCTTGCAACAACCTTAGGCCATACATATTCCTGTGTAAACGCTTCCGCATAACCTGCGCCACACTGAAGCCCACGGAACCTTGAACAAGTACGCACAAATTCGGCAAAATCAATATGGTCGTGGTCACGCATCCATTTAAGCTGGCTTACATGGCATTCGAGCATTTCAATCTTCAGGTCTATTTCATCTGTAATATCCACATATTCTGTAGGGTTGAAGTTCATTCCTGCAAGCGTATCCATATAAAAAATCGGAACAACGGCTGCTTTTCCGCCAGTACCGTACTGAGGAACGCTGGCAACGAAAGATGCGTCAACAACCATTCTTGATACTGCAAGATGATCAGACATATAATCATTAGGGCTATGAGTAATAATAAAGTCCGGCTGTACCTTTCTTATCAGTTCAACAATCTTGTCACGCTGTGCAAGGTCGTATCCGTTAAGAAGTAAGTCGCCAATATCTATTGTCACTACCTCGATTCCGGCAAGAGCTCCTGCAGCCTTCGCTTCTTTGGCTCTTATATCACGAAGTTCATCCGGTGGAATTATCTCATGACCCATATTTCCGTTGGCAACATGGCATACAGTAACCTTATCACCACGTTTCACACATTTTGCAAGTGTTCCGCAACAAGCGATTTCGATGTCATCAGGATGGCATCCTATTGCAAGTACATTCATTTTCATTAACCTCCGTTATTTTAAGATATGAATTGACTTTCTCCTGTTTTTATTATACAATTATCTCATGTCTATGTATTTAACAATGTTTGCGTTATTTTTATCATTTTGTCCGCATGAGGTGATTTTGTGTTTGATATGCAAAAAATAAAAACCGAAATAGAAATAGACGGTTTCAACAGTATCTACTATTTTGAATTCGGCAAAGATTTTTCTCACGCTCCGGAAAAGCATAATTTTTGGGAGATGGTTTATGTTGACAGCGGCCAGATTAACGCCATAACTAACGGCATTGGTTGTACGCTCGAACAAGGGCAAGCAATTTTCCATGAACCATTGGAACCGCACGCACATATTTCCGATAACAAAGTTTCCAACAATATGCTGGTAGTTTCTTTCTCTACCGACAGTGAAATTATGCACTATTTTAAAAACAAAACATTCACACTTGACAAAACAAGTAAAACCCTTCTCGGGCTTTTTCTTGATGAGGCAAAAAACGCACTCGGAAATATTCCCGGAGATTATGAAAATAAAAACAATCTGCATTTTTTACATGAAGTTTTTGGCTCTTCTCAACTTCTACAATGTTATTTCACGGAATTTCTGATAAGACTTATCCGAAGCGGAAATTCTTTGAGTGAGAATGTAATTTCTTCTAAAAAATCCCGTGATATTGCAAACAACTCAATAAGTGAACTTATCTGTGATTATTTAAAAAACAATATCTATGGTAATATAACTCTTAAAGATGTCTGCACACAATTTCTTCTCGGAAAAACTCAGCTTTGCAAAATCTTTCGTGAAAACACAGATCAAAGTCCAATGGAATACTATATGAATTTAAAAATGAAAGAAGCAAAAAAGCTTATCCGTGAGAAAAACCATTCTGTAAGTCAGATCTCTGATATTCTCGGGTATTCGTCTATTCATATTTTTTCACGGGCATTTAAAAAATCTGTCGGAATGTCACCAACTTCATATGCAAAAAGTATTTACTGAAAAAGGGATGCGCGTGTGCATCCCTTTCAATCTTTATACTCTATACTGTCAAGAGTCTGTCTGAAATTTGCCCTGATAGCATCAAGATATTCTTTTCTGAGTTCAGCCTGTTCTTTAAGCTCCTCCTCAGTAAGACCTACCGTTTTCTTTTTATGTGCGAGTTCGTTAATTCTTTCAATTTTCTTTTTATCCATAACAATTCTCTCCTTCTTCTTTGGTATTATAGCACACTATAATTACAATTTCAACAATAATTTGAGTTTATTGTTGAAACTTTCAACAATATATAGTATAATACAATTATCTTATTATGGGTGGGATTTTCATGTCTCTGAGAATTATATGCGGACGTGGCGGAAGCGGAAAAAGTACATATATGCTGAACAATATGCCGGAAAACAAAGATGTGTTGTACATTGTTCCGGAACAGTTCTCCTTTTCTGCCGAAAAAATGATTATAGATAAATTCGGAATCGTCGGTCTTGGTATGCCACAAGTCCTTAGTTTTATGCGCCTTGCTGACACAGTATTCTCAAAATACGGCTCGCCTGAATTTATGGCTGATACAGCCTCTTTTGAAATGCTTGTAAGCTATTGTGCCAATTCTATCAAACCTGATGATTTATGGCTTTTTAACGGACTTGTTAAAAAGAGTGAACTTGCTGCAACGGCGTCAAATATCATCACCACGTTTAAAAGATACCGTATTACACCTGATCAGATTAAATATGCCATTGCAAATGCAGAAGATGAGCTTTTAAAGAAAAAACTTACAGACTCGCTTGCAGTCTTTGAAGCATATACGGAGGAACTGGCTCTTTCAGGGGTTGCTGACCATAACGACAAATTGCATGTTCTTTCAAATATTCTGTCCGATGAAGACTGTGATTACTTATGCGGAAAGCATATTTATATCGACCAGTTTGCTGACTTTGATCCAAGCGAATATGAATGTATAAAGCAGATGTTAAAGCGTGCTGAAAATGTTACTGTTGCATTATGTACTGACGGTAGCGAAGAATTTTCCACAATCAATACAACATATAACAAACTTCTGCAATATGCAAAAGAAGAAAATATCATAGTTGAGCCCACAATCAAACTTAACACTGCGATGATAGGTGCTGCGCCTATGATAAAGCATCTTGAAGAGAGTTATTTTAATGACAAAGTTATGCAATTTGCCGGAAATGATGGAAGTATAAGCGTTTTTTGCGGAAAAAACAGATTTTCAGAAATACACAATGTAGCTCGACAAATAGTTCATTTAGTTCGCCAAAGCAAAATGCGTTTTCGTGACATTTCTATCGTAGCAAGAGACGTAGAAATCTATAAAGGAATTATTGACAGAGTATTCCCGTTTTATGACATACCGGTCTTTCTCGACAGAAAAATGCCTCTTTCCGGGCACTGTATCTCAATGTTTATTATGAGCACACTTGATATTGCCATTAGCGGTTTCAGTTACGAAAATATATTCTCTCATATAAAAAGTCCATTTTCCCCCCTTACTATTGAGGAAGCCGACGAATTGGAAAACTACTGTCTTGCTACAGGGATACGTCCCTATGCGTGGAATAAACCCTTTTCACCTGAAAGAAAAATATACTGCAATAACCCTGATGATGTCAATGCTTATTATTCTTCAGAAAAAATTGACGAAATAAACAAACTTCGCGAAAAAGTGTATCTCCCGCTGAGCAAACTGATTAAAAGTTTAAAGAAGGATTCTACCGTACGAGAATTATGTGCATATCTGTTTGAATACTTTGAAGAAACAAAATTAGAACTTAAAGTAAAACAGCATGCACAGAAACTTGAAGATTTAGATGAAAATTTATATGCTCTGCAGACAGTCCAGGTTTACAACATTCTTATAGAGCTATTTAACGACATCTGTGCCGTTCTCGGACATAAAAAGCTTACATTACATGAATTTTACACAACTGTACAGGCAGGTCTTTGTTCAGTAGAAATCGGTACTATTCCGATTTCTTCAGACTGTGTTACCGTCGGAAGTATTGACAGAATAAAAGGACACGGGGCAAAAGTCGTTTTCCTGATAGGCGCAAACAGCGGAGTGTTTCCCTGTTATCCTACTGAAAACGGTCTTTTCAGCGACGATGATAAAAAAGCTATGGAGAAACTTGGGATAGAAATGCCACCTTGTCTTCTCCAGCTTACTCAAAACGAGCAGTTACTTATATACGATGCTTTAACTTGTGCATCAAATAAACTTTATTTGAGTTATGCATCTGCCGATAATGAGTCAAAGGCAATGTTTCCATCTGAAATTGTTGAAAGGGTAACATCAATATTCCCTGATATTGAATTCAAAGACGATGTACTTTCTCTCACCCATGATGAAAATATAATTACAACAAAAAAAGCAGTATTTGATATGCTTTGCTCCGATTTAAGGAATTACTCCGCAAGCAAGAAGCCCTTATCTCCTATGATGAGCGCTGCAGCATATTATTTCAGCAAAGACGAAGTATATGCTCCTCTTTTAAAACAGGCAACAGATATGACAGGCTTCACTAATGCAGTTTCAAGAATCAAACCATGGCTGATTGACGAATTGATAGGCGAAGATATGAAAACCAGTATATCAAGGCTTGAAGCTTACAATAAATGTCCGTTCTCTTTCTTTGCCAAATATGTTTTGAGATTAAAGCCTAAACAGACGTTTGAAGTCAACGTGTCTGACAGTGGCTCATTTCTCCACGATTTTCTGGATAAGTTTTCCCAATTTATTTCAATTTCCTTTGACGAAAACGGCAACAAGCTTACATGGAAAACAATTGACAATGATTTTATACGCATCCATACTCCCGATATTCTCAAAGAAGTTCTTTCAGGGGTTAATTCACGTATGTTTGAAATCCCAAGAATCAAACATCTGTTTGAAAGATTATGCAGAACAGCAGAACAGTCTGCTTATGCAGTAAAAAGGCACATATCTAAAAGTGATTTTATTCCTATCGGTTATGAAATCAGTTTTGATGAGAATGGGAATTTTAAGCCAAGGAAAATAAAACTTCCCGACGGTAAAACCATTATTTTAAGAGGAAGAATTGACCGTGCCGACGAATTCAATGTGAAACTCTCCGACGGAACTGAAGGAAAATTTGTACGCATTGTAGACTACAAAAGCGGTGAAAAAGAACTTTCACTTTCAGAAGTGTATCACGGAGTTCAATTACAACTTTTTGTTTACCTTTCAACTCTTTGTGACAACGGTTTTTCTCCTGCCGGAATTCTTTACTGTAATTTATCAGATCCGGTAGTTAATGTCAATCCAAACGCGACAGAGGAAGATATTGAGAAAAAAAGGTTTGAAAGTCGCAGACTCAACGGAATTGTTCTTTCTGAACATGAGATGTTTGAACATATGGGAGGAAAAGAAATACTGAAATCCGGAAAAACACTTACCGCAAAGAATTTCAACCAGATGTTCAGGCACATTAACAAAGTAATTAAAAATACAGCAGAAAAGATTTACAACGGAAATTTCCCGATTAAATGCACAGATGATGCATGTAAATGGTGTGATTACAGCCAATTATGCAGGTTCGATTCTTCATTTTCAGGTTGCAGCATAAATTCTGTTGCTAAAATAAATGAGGAAGAAATCTGGAATTTACTTGATAAGGAGGAAAGTGACAATGAAATGGACCGATGACCAGAAAAAATCAATATTTGCAAAGCCATCGGAAATTGTTGTCAGTGCGGCTGCCGGAAGCGGAAAAACGCAGGTGCTTACGACCAGAATTATTGAGCGTATAAAGGACAACACCTCCCCTGTTTCTGTTGAAAAACTTCTTATTGTTACATTCACCAAGGCTGCAGCAGCCGAAATGAAGGAACGTATAGGAAAAGCACTCCGAAAAGAGCTTAAAGAAACAACAGATCCGTCTGTAATGAAGCACCTAAAGGAACAGTTGTCACTGGTTGGAAGTGCACATATCTGTACAATTGATTCTTTTTGTTATGATGTAGTCAAGCAAAACTTTTTTAAAGTTAATCTTCCCTCCGATATTTCTATTGGTGAAAACGGTGAGCTTTCTCTTTTAAGATTATCTGCACTTGAAGAAACGGTAAATGCCTTCTACTGTGCTCTTGAAAAAAGAAACGGGGCTGAGCTTTCCGAAGAGAACCTTGAATTAGCATCAATTATTGAAAGAAATTTTTCAGATGAAAGCGAGCTTTCCTTTATATTAGATGGTTTTGATGCATTGACAAAAACTTGTTCATATGATAAACACGACTCGGAATTTTCTGAAAATATTTTAGGTGCCGGTGATTATTCCACTATGATTTCTGACCTGTACAAAAAGGCTCAATCAGCAGCATACCCCGAAAAATGGCTTGAATTTGTTTCGGATATGTACAATGAAGAATGCGTAGACTATCAGGATACATTCTTCTGTAAATACGCTTTTGAAACATGCAAAACTTCACTGAAAAATGCCGCAGAGACAATTTCTCAGCTTGCCGAAATTTCCGAATCAAACGATATCGGTTATGAAGATTTTTTAAGAAACGAAAGCGATAAATTGCTCCACTTTTCAAACACAGATAGTTACGATGAGCTTTTAAACATCTACAAAAACACGGAATTATTTCCGCGAATCACGGGCGGAAAAACAAAATGTAACAAAGAAATCAAAAGCAGTATAACCGCCACAAGAGGGAAAATCCGTGATTATCTTAAGAAAAAAATTCTCTCCCCGCTGCTGGAGTTTTCCGCTGAAGAATGCAACGCTTTGAGAACTCAGCTTTATCCGCAAATAAAAGCACTTTGTTCTGCTGCAATTCTTCTTGGAAGATTATATTATGAAAAAATGACAGCAAGAAAAATAATCGATTTTTCCACCTGCGAACATCTTGCTCTCAGTATAATTTCCGAAGATGGAACAAACTTAACAGATGCCGGATTGTCTCTTCAAAAAAAGTTCGACGAAATATATATTGACGAATTCCAGGACTCCAACGATCTGCAGGATATGCTGTTTGGTCTTATATCAAAAGGAAGAATTTTCCTTGTTGGCGATGTAAAACAGAGTATATATGGTTTTCGAAATGCCGATCCTTCAATTTTTATGAAAAAATGTGACGTTTCGCTTTTCGATGAAGATGCCGCAAAACGCAAAATTTTTCTGTCTAAGAACTTCCGTAGCGGAAGTTCCGTAATAAACGGCGTAAACAGTATCTTTGATGCTGTTATGACATCTGAGGTATGCAATGTTGATTATAAAAACGAACACAGACTTGATTTCGGTGCAGAATTTATGCCGGAAAGTATTCCGGGAGAAAAATGCGAACTGATAATTATTGAAGAAGACGGAAACTCTGAAAACAAAAAGTTCAACGAGGCACTTTATATTGCAAATGAAATTAAAAATATAGTCAGATCAGAACGTCTTGTGTGGGACAAAAACGAAAACGTACAAAGAAAAGTCCGTTACAATGATATAGCTATACTTGCTCGTTCTCTTAAGTCATCCGCATCAATTTATGAAAGCGCCTTTTCTCAAGCAGGTATCCCCTGCTATGTTGACGGAAGCAACGATCTTTATGAAACCGTTGAAGTTGGACAGATACTGGAACTTCTGAAGCTGATTGACAATTCCCAGAACGAAATAGCTCTTGCCAGCGCACTCAGAAGCCCGATGTTTTTGTTTGACGAAAATGAACTTCTGGAAATCAGAATTAAAAGTGATAAGGATTTTTGCGATGCTTTTTACGGAATTTGTTCATATAAGTACAAGGTTTCGCCCACTCTCGGTGAAAAGTGCCGCAAATTTAACAACACATTAAAATTCTGGAGGTATATTTCCGGATTTGCTTCTGTCGAAGAACTGATAAGGAGAATTTATACAGATACAAACATATACAGCAATGTTCTTTCTTTCCCAGACGGACAATTAAGAAGAGCTAATCTTGATTTGCTCCTTGAAAAAGCAGAAGAGTTTGAAAGATCAACATATACCGGACTATTTAACTTTGTTAACTATGTACAAAAAATCAAAAAGTCTTCCGATACAGTCAGCGAGGCTAAGTCAGTATCGGAGAAAATGGACGTTGTGCGAATAATGACAATACACAAGTCAAAAGGGCTGGAATTTCCGATTGTTTTCCTTGCAGGTTGCGGAAATACTTATCAGGCAATTAAGCCAAAGGCGGGTGGTCTTATAATGAACAGTCATGCAGGAATCGGAATGGACGTGATAAATCCGCTTCTTCGCTGCAAATATCCGTCACCTATGCGCACGGTTTTAATTGATATAGAGACTAAAGACAGCGCCCGTGAAGAAATGCGACTTTTATACGTTGCACTTACAAGAGCAAGAGAAAAACTTTATGCTGTAGGCACTTTGGGAAGTTTAGAAAAATTTGAAGAATATCAGTTATCCGATATTGAAAAACTGACAGCAACGGATATACTGCGTGCTAATTCATATTTTTCACTTATGGCGCTGTCATTCCCGCGAGGAGCTGATAATTCATGGAACATACAATTTATACAACCTCAGGAACAACAGAAGCAGGAAACTGAAACAGAAATTGAAATAAGCGAATTTACAGAAAACCAAGAAGTATCTTCCCTTCTTGATTACGAATACCCACACAAAACTTCTGTTGTTTTGCCCAACAAGGCATCCGTTTCCTATCTTAAGTCTCTGGATTTTAATCTTTCACCCTCTGATGACGGATGCATACCGTTATTAAACAAGTCATCGCACAAAAAGATAACACTTTTAAAACCAGAGTTGGATTTAAATCCGCAAAGAGGTGCATTTTTCGGGACAGTACATCATAAAGTATTTCAGCACATTGACTTCAATTGCAAATCTGTAAAGGAGGAGTGTAATAAACTTCTCGATAAGGGATTTATTACATCACGTGAATATGAAATAATTAACTTTTATGTCATTGAACATTTTCTGAACAGTGAACTTGGCAATATGTTGAAAAACACAGACAAAATATACAGGGAAATGCCGTTTGTAATCAGCATAAAGGCAAACGAATTGGATTCCACTTTGGCTGATGATGATGAGATATGTGTGCAGGGAGTTATTGATTGCTATTTTGAATACCGGAATAAAGTTTATCTGGTAGATTATAAGACAGATTATTATGATGATCCTATGGAAATAGCAGAAAAATATAAAAAGCAACTGTATTATTACGAAAAAGCACTTAAAATCAAATTTAAGGATAAAATAATACAAAAATGTCTTTACTTAACACACAAAAGTGATATAATATATGTGTGAGTTTGTTCGCATTTTTATCATATGGAGGTATTGTATATATGTCAGATGAGACAAAACAGATAAAAAAAATAGTTGACGATGAAGCCGTTGAACAAATGGTAGACAATCGTTTTACGGAAAAGAAAACAACAAAGAGAACCGGCAACGCTCCGGTGCGTGGCACAGGCAACAGAAAGAGAAAAAAGAAGAAGAAAAACCGTGTGGCTCTTACAGTTCTTATTACAGTATTAGGGTTTTTGTTAGTTTTTGTAATTTCATTTCTTATAGCTTATACATATTTCTCTGCACCATCTTCTAATAATAAGAAAGACGATCAATCGCCGACTACCACTACCACAACGCAGGGAAATGACAAAAAAGAGGATAAAACTTTTGACTCTGAAACAATTGAAATTGACGATAATTCCATCAATACTGTAACTCCGGAAGACAAAGAAGAAAAGGACGATGAACCGGTTGTTGAAGAACCTGATAAACCCACTACGCCTACTGCGCCTTCTGCTCCATCTGTTCCTTCTGCTCCCAAGCCTTCTAATCCGGCACCCAGTACACCTGCAACACCGGCGCCCCCTGCTCCCGCTCCATCTGTTCCCGATTCAGGCACTATCGACAACGGAGACAATTCCGAGGGATTCGTTGACGGAATTTAAGGAAATTTCTATGAGAGGCAACGGTTTTGAAAAACTGCTTTCCCGTATGGTCGACCGAGAATATGCCGAAATGTCAGATTTACCGGAAGATGCGATTTATGAAGAATTGGATAGTGATGAAGATGTTCTTGTTGATGAAAAGAAAGACGAATATTACTATTCCAACAGAATTGCCAAAGGATACGGATTAACAGACAACAAAATAAAATAGTAAGTTTACCGTCTTTTCAGGCGGTAAACTTATTTAATGAATAAGGAGTTATTATGAGAAAGACTAAAATTATATGTACAGTAGGTCCTGCTTGTAACAACGAAGAAACACTTACAAAAATGTGTGAAGCAGGTATGAATGTTGCAAGGTTGAACTTTTCCCACGGAACTCACGAGCAGCACAAAGAAATGATTGACTTAATCAAAAAAGTGCGTGAAAAGCTCAATATGCCTATTGCGATTATGCTCGATACCAAAGGGCCGGAATACAGAATCAAAACTTTTGAAAATGATAAAATCACTCTTAATGACGGAGATAAATTTATTTTCACAACAAAGGATATTGTTGGCGATGAAACACGAGTAAGCGTTAACTATAAGGGTATGATTGATGATCTTGAAATCGGAGATACAATTCTGGTAAACAACGGACTTGTAATTTTTAAAGTTAAGGAGCTTACTGACAGCGAAGCAATCTGTGATGTTATTACAGGCGGAGAGCTTTCCAATCAGAAGAGTATGAGCTTTCCCAATAAAGTTCTCAAACAGACATTCCTCAGCGAGCAGGATAAGAAAGACATTCTTTTCGGAATAGAAAACGATATTGATTATATTGCCGCTTCATTTGTTTCCTGCGAACAGGATATGATTGATATAAAAACTTTTCTTCATGCAAACGGTGGCGAAGATATTGGTCTTGTAGCAAAAATCGAAAACAGATTCGGTGTTGATAATCTTTATGACATCAGCAAGCATTGTGAAGGTGTAATGATTGCCCGCGGCGACCTTGGTGTTGAAATTCCTTTCAAAGAACTACCTGCAGTTCAGAAGAAGCTTGTAACTGCCTGCCGTATGCTTGGCAAACGTATTATAACTGCAACTGAAATGCTTGAGTCTATGATTCATAACCCCCGCCCCACCCGTGCGGAAATTTCCGACGTTGCAAACGCCGTTTATGACGGAACAAGTGCTGTTATGCTTTCAGGCGAAACAGCAGCAGGTAAATACCCGGTTCAGACAGTACAGATTATGAGCGACATCTGTGAAGAAACAGAGAAAAACATTCATTATAATAAGAGATTTCACAATAGCGAATTTGAGATAAAGAACAATATTGACGCTATTTCACACTCTGCATGCACAATGGCAATCGGTGTAAATGCAAAAGCGATTGCGGTGTGCTCTATTTCCGGCAGAACCGCACGCTTCGTCTCAAGATTTCGTCCTGTTGCAGATATTGTTGCTCTTACCACAAGTAAAAAGGTTTGGAGAAAGCTCGCTCTTTCCTGGGGTGTAATGCCCGTGCTGTGCGAGGAATATCCTTCTGCCGAAGTTATGTTCTATAATGCAAGCAGGAAAACCACAAAGCTTCTTCGACTTAAAGACGGTGACAACCTTATAATCGTAGGCGGTACTACAAGCGGTCGCTCAGGCGAAACCAATACAATCAGGCTTGAAAAGATAGCGAAACCGAAACAGTAACTTAAATCCTCGACAGGAATATCTGTCGAGGGTTTTGTTTTTCCTCATAGCAGATTTTATAACTAACTCAATATTTTATGCATAATATATATTGGGAGTGTTAGACTTGAAAAAACTGATTGCATATATATTCATTATCTCAGGAATACTAACAGTACTTTTCTTTTTCGTTTTCACACTATATCTGAGGCCAAGAATACTTTCTATTTCCCAACGGTTTGTTGAAAACGAAGTTTCAATGATTGTGGATGAAGAAATAAAAGGGTTAATGCTTGAAGAATTCCTCAGTTATGATAAAATCACATTGATTGACAGAGATGTTGAAGGCAAAATAAATTCCATAAGTATAAATTCTGTTTTAATAAACAACTTTGCAAACGAGCTTGACATAAACATCGGTAATAGAATCGATAATACTGATACAATAAAAAACTATGTATATCTTACAAGTTTAGTTGGAAGTGACTTTTTATCCGGAATAGGTCCTAAAATTCCCATAAGATTTCAGCCGGTATCAGTAACAAACGCCGATGTGACCCATTCTTTTGAAGAGGCAGGGATAAATCAGACAATTCACACTATCATGTTGACAGTATCTGTGGATGTGGAAATTTTGCTTCCGTTTTCGCACAGCATAATGACGGTAGATTCACAAATGCCCATCGCACAAACGCTCATCGTCGGAACAGTCCCGAAAACCTATTTCAATAAAAAATAATTTTACTAAAATTTTGTTGACTAATTACAGAAATAGTTATATAATTATATATGAATTTTGAATAAGGAGCATTCATTTTATGGTTTCAAAAGAGATTGTTGTATCCAATCAAGTTGGTTTACATGCGCGTCCCGCGACATTTTTTATACAGAAGGCAAATGAGTTCGCCTCGTCTATATGGATTTCAAAAGATGAGCGAAAAGTAAATGCGAAGAGCTTGCTTGGTGTTTTGTCTCTCGGAATTACACGCGGCACAACAGTTACTTTGACAGCCGACGGTTCAGACGAAGACGCAGCTTTAGAAGCGTTGATAAGTTTGGTTGCATCTAACTTTGCTGAATAAGCCATAAAGACCTGACATCAGTCAGGTCTTTTTTAACTTTTTCCAAAAAGGAGATTTAATATGTATAATCGCCGTTTCGCTGTAATAATTCTAATTATAGCACTTACTCTCTCCGCTTGTATAGGATCTGACAATATTGGAAAAAAGAGTGAAAAATTTAACAATTCACAAAACGCTGATACACAAATTACAAAATCAGACGACACAGTTCAATTTCATTTCATTGATGTCGGACAGGGCGACTCAATTCTGATACAAAACGGAAACACTAATATTCTTATTGATGCAGGAACATCAGAAAGCGGACCTGTTATATATGAATATTTAAGAAAATTGGGGATCGATTATCTCGACTATTTTATTGGCACTCACCCACATGAAGATCATCTCGGTGGCGCTGCGTCTTTGCTTACAGGGATTGATGTTGGTTGTATTTTTCTGAATATGGAGGGTTCTACTTCTTACTTTTACGAAAACTTCTTGACGCTTATGATTGAAAGAAATATTCAACCGGAATTTCCTGATATGGATTGCGTTTATAAAATTGGAGATCTGAGACTGAAGTTTCTTTCACCAACCAAGGATTTTGAAGATGAAAACAATAATTCTCTCGTCCTTATGGTTCAGTTCGGAGATGTGAAAGCTCTTTTTACAGGAGATGCAGAACGTGCTGTTGAATCATATCTCCTTTCAACCGGCACCGATATAAGTGCCGACATTCTGAAAGTAGGCCATCACGGAAGCAAATACGCTTCCACAAAAGAATTCTTATATGCTGTCTATCCTTCTGTTGCTGTCATTCAAAGTGAAGAAGGTAATTCATACGGGCATCCGCATCAGGAGGTTCTGGACAGATTAGCTGATATTGACTGTTCAGTTTTACGTTGTGATCAGGAAGGCACCATTGTGCTTATAACCGATGGAAAAACAATTCAACGCTCTAATGGCGAAAACTATGAACTGTCCAGCGATAAAGAAAAAACTCCGTTAGCCTATATAGGAAACAAAAAATCTAAAGTATTCCATTTGGAAACTTGCCCGAATCTTCCGGGGGAAAAGAACAGAATAGAATTAGCTTCTAAAGAAGAAGCTATTAACTTAGGTTACAAATCATGCGGAAATTGTATTGGAAAGTAATAGATTATGTAAAGACACTTCCTGCAAATGCGAAAAATACGCTATTTACAGGAAAATATCTTTACATAACATTTTATAATGATTTCAACCAATCAAGCAATTTTTTAT
>SVJW01000039.1 GCA_015068735.1 Oscillospiraceae bacterium | reverse complement strand
GCTTAGACTCACTGTCACGACCGTTCTTTGTAGAACCAACACCCTTTTTATGAGCGAACAACTGAATATTCAATGCGAACATTATAATTTCACTCCTTCCGAATAAATAGATACAGATTTACATCTGTGTAAATTTCAAAAATTCTTTATACTGCCCACCAAGTTCTGTTATAAACATAACAAGTGAATCAAGCAGTATGTCTGCACCCTCCGATTTATTGGAAATGATGCACTTTACAAAACCGTCCCTTTCTTCATAAGAAAGTGTAGCCAGGTTTTGTTTTTCAATGCCGTTAATTGTAATCCACACAGCCGAGGAAACTGATGCACAAACAATATCGCTACCGCTTTCAGCGTAGCCACTGTGCCCGTTCACCGTAAACTGTGTAATCTTTCCATCGGTATCTGCTACCGTAGTGAACTTAATCATAATTACGCATTGATTGCTGTGATTTCAACCTTTGTATAAGGCTGACGATGACCGTTCTTGTTTCTGTAGCCTTTCTTAGGCTTCATCTTGAAAACGATAACCTTCTTGCCCTTTGTCTGGCTGAGAACCTTAGCAGATACAGTAGCACCCTCAACTATAGGAGCACCTGCTGTAAACTTACCGTCGTCACCGATTGCAAGAACTTCGTTAAACTTGATTTCTGCGCCTGCTTCTGCTTCGATCTTCTCTACAAAAACAACGTCGCCAACTTTAACCTGATACTGCTTGCCACCGGTCTTAATTACTGCGTACATTTTGTTGCACCTCCCGTTTTTACAGACTCGCTATTAAGGCAGCTGTTTGCTTTTAAAACCTTTTCTACGCGGTTACTGTGACAGTATAACACAAAGGGATATTTATGTCAAGAAAATTTTGTAATTTTTTCAACTTTATCTTACCCGCTGTGCCAAAGCGTTTTTAAACTCTTCCCTGTCCATCTTATCAATACCTTCAATAATTTCAATTTTCATATCTTTTGCGCGCTGAATTATAAAATTGCGTGCGCTATAGTTCCTATTTATATAAGTAGTAAGAAGAACTTTTCTTGAGAAGCTTCCACCAAACTTTTCTGCCACCGATTCAAGTTCGTAAAGGGCTTCTTTTGTAACTGCACCGTTTTTGCAGGAAACGAAAATCGGTGTATGTCCTCGCATTAAAAACACATCTACTTCATTTCTGGTGTCACGGGAAGTTCTTATATCTCCGTTAACAATTCCGTCCCAGTCAACCATAACTCCTACCTTTATGTCGTTATAGCAATTATTATTCTCTGCCGAAATTTCACGGGTAAGCATATATGCCACAAGTTCAAGCACATTTCCCGATTTTACAAGGCATTTTCTCACCTGCTCATTTTTATATCGGAAGCTTATATATTCCTTTTGCAGTCTGAGTTCTTTAATCACTCCGCAATCAGCAAGTGACTGTATAATGGAATTATCAATTTCCCGACTGTCTCTTTCCTTTATTTTAGACCCTACGGAAAGAGACATATCGTTAAACGCTCTTTTTTCCAAAGACGCCAATACAGATGAATTATTATTCCACGCGTTGGGATTCTTTTTGCATATATTCCACATTGAATAAATATCTTTACAGAATTCCTCGTTCATATCCCAATCTGTTTTAGGATTTACAACTGCACCGCCGTTAAGGGTAACACATTCTTCTATAGAAATGTTTTCTTTTTTCGGGAGAGGAATACTGCTGCAGTTATTCACATGAATAAGTTCTCCGGTTTTTAAATCAAACTGAAACATGGGAATTTTTCTTGTAGCTGAAACCTCACCCATTGCAACCAGCACAAGTTCCCTGCCACCGGTAAGATCAAAACAGCAATCTTCATTTTTATCGATGATGTTGTTGAGCCTTTCCACAATCGAACTGTAATCATATCGGCTTACATACTCATACTTTATGTCTGCTTTTATATTCTTCATATTAAAGAACTTTTCAAGTGAATTCAAAAGCTGAGGACGCATATTTTGTTTGAAACCTACAAAAATAATCTTTTCCGGTTTAAAATTAAGACCGGCTATTACATTTTTAAGTTGGCAATTATCAAAAAGTTCAATTAGTGTTTTCATCCGGCTATATCTTCCTTCTATTCCTTGACTACATATATTTTTCCTATGTTGTACTTTTTAAACAACGCTGCAGTTTCTTCTGTTATTTCTTCTCCGCTTACTGCAATAGGAATTGCAGGCGGACAGGAAACCGTAGGCACTGCACATATTCTTCCGACCGAAGAAGAAACAGCTATAAGCTCAGACTCAGCAAAAACAGCTTCTCTTACAGACATTTTTGTTATTGGATAACCTATTTTAAAGCTTTGTTCAGACTTTGGTTTCCTCGGTTTCAAAGCAGAAAAAATATTATTCAAAATTTCAAAATCTCTATCACCGTTTTGAGGAGTAATCATCAACACGAGAAATTTATCGTCATAAAACTCAGGTTCTGCATTATTTTGTCTGAGAATTTCAGCAAGTTCTTCTCCCGTATATCCCGATGCTGATGCGTCAATTGTTAATTTCAAAGGCTCACTGTCCAAAACTGAAAATCCCGATTTTTTAATCAACTCTTTTAAACAGTCTAATTTTTTTATACATTCTGCAAGCTCTTCTCTGAATTCATTTGCTAAATAACTATTGCACAAATCCAGGGACTGCATAGTAAGATATGAGGGACTTGTAGATGTAAAAAGCGAAAGGGCTTTTCTTGCATTGTTTACAAATTCGCAAGGTGCATCCTTTGAAATATGAAGATATGCACCACCTGTGAGGACAGGAAGAGTCTTGTGACCTGAATCGCAGCAAGCTGCAGCACCCAAATGTATGGGATGCAACGACATTTCAAGAAAGCCGAGATATGCTCCGTGGGCATTGTCAACAAAAAGCGGAACATTGTACTTTTTGCACACCTGTGCAATCTCGGGAATATTCTGAATATTTCCGAGGTAGTCAGGCGAGGTCAGATAAACCGCCGCACATTTTTTATGTAATGAAGAAAGCTTTTCCTCCACAGTTTTTGCGGTAATCTCACACTTCAATATAGTTGAAAACTCGTCAGACATAAGCCATTCAATATTGTAGTCCAAAAGTGCGCAAGCGTGTATAAAGGCTTTGTGTACATTCCTTGCCGCTAAGATAAGAGACTTCTCCCCTTTTACCAGTGCCAGCATACCGCAGATTGCCGCCGTAGAGCCTTCCGTGGTATAGTATGTATGTGCCGTACCAAATAATAAGGAAGCGTTCTTTTCACTTTCTTCTATTATCCCTTCAGCGTTACTTAATACATCTGCACCGGAAACTTCTGTTATATCGTATTTTTCACAACCGAGGAATGACTTTCCTTTATGCCCCGGCATATGAAAACGTGAAACACCGCTTTTAGCATATTCTTTTACAAAATCCGCAATAGGAGTTTTCATATTTCTTCCTCTGCAACCTGCATCATGATTGCACATTCAATACGTTTTTTAAATAGTTCACATCCGTATTCATAGACACCGCTTATACTTCCGGTTGAATGGTATGAGTTTGCAGCACATCCGCCTGAGCAATAGAGCCTTGCCCAACAATCGTTACATTCGGGGCGTGAATATGCGTTACATTTACGGAATTCATCCTGAATTTCAGTATTTTTAACTCCATCCCAGATATTACCGAGACTGTACTTTTCATCACCTACAAACTGATGACAGGGGAACAATTCGCCCCAAGGAGTAACAGCCATATACTCGGTGCCGGAGCCACATCCGGTAATTCTTTTATAAATACAGGGGCCGTTCTTTAAGTCAAGCATATAGTGATAGAAGGTAAACGGTCTTCCCTCTTTTTTGCGCTTTATCATCTCTTTAGCAAGAATTTCGTACTGTTCAAAAAGTTTTGGCATGTCTTCCTGTGTAAGTGCATAGGGGTCATCAGGCGGACAAACTACCGGTTCCATACTGAGTTCTGTAAAACCGAGATCCGCCATATGGAAAATATCCTTTGTGAAATCTGTATTATTATGCGTAAATGTTCCGCGCATATAGTAATTTTTTCCATCGCGCTTTTCCACAAAGTTTTTGAATTTCGGTAAAATGGTATCATAGCTTCCGTTTCCGTTGTAATCCTTGCGGAAATGGTCATGAACTTCTTTTCTTCCGTCAAGGCTAAGAACGACATTGCTCATTTCTTTATTTAAAAATTCTATTTTATCCTCGTCAAGCAACATTCCGTTTGTAGTAAGCGTAAAGCGGAAGTTCTTGTTATGTTCCTTTTCTACGCTTCTTGCATATTCTACAAGTTTAACCACAACATCCCAGTTCATAAGTGGCTCACCGCCGAAGAAGTCAACCTCAAGATTGCGACGGCTTCCCGAGTTGGCAATAAGGAAATCAAAGGCCTGTTTACCTACCTCAAAACTCATAAGAGAACGCTCTCCCTGATACTTGCCCTGACTTGCAAAACAATAAGAACAGTTAAGATTACAGGTATGAGCAATGTGCAGGCAAAGAGCTTTTACAACATTAGATGTGGACTTATAGTTTTTTGCAAGCTCTTCATACTTGTCCTCTGAAAAAAGCTTTCCCTGTTCTTCAAGGGCTTCAATATCCTCAAGACATTCTGCAATTTCTTCTTCATTTACATCAGGAAGATGTGAATACTTTTTAAGAATTTCTTCTGTAATCTCCGCAGAAGTTTTTTCCTTATACATAGCTATTATATCGTATGCCACCTCGTCCACAACATGAACAGAGCCGCTTGCTGTATCAAGAACTATATTATATCCGTTTAATTTATACTGATGAACCATATCTTTCAATCCTTTAAACTAAAAATTGCCGCCACTTTGTGGCGGCAATTCAATGATTTTAATTATTTATTGTTGTTTTCGCACTGCTGATTAGCAACACCGCAGGAAGTTTTGCAAGCGGACTGACAAGATGTCTGGCACTCGCCACAACCACCGTTTTTAACTGATTTTTCAATGTTTCTTGTTTCGATTGTTTTAATTCTGCTCACTTTAAGTAGCCTCCCAAAAATTATTTTTTATTATTATATCATTATACTCTGTAAAAGTCAAGCGATTAGATTATTTGTCAACAAATTTTTCAGATTACTTCACCGTTATATTCGGTTAGTTTATCATCTGCTGTCATATTCCATTTACGGAGTGCCCATCTGCTGTCATTGTATTCAAACACGCTGACACCACAGTTATCGCTGAGAGCATTTTCGTTAGTAACCCGACATCCCAAGATGCAGCCGAGCACCACATTTATAAATCCTCCATGAGAAAAAACCGCTACTATGTCACAGTCTTCCTTTGACATCATTTCAAGGAATTTTTTTGCTCTTTCCTGAAGCATTTCATAATTTTCGCCCCCATAAGGAACAAAATTATAGGTACTCCTGTTTAAAATGAAACTTTCCCCCAGCTCCTCAAATTTCTTTCCTTCCAGGTTTCCTACACTGATTTCTCTTACCAGTGGAAGTTTTTCGGAGATTATTCCTGGAAGAGCTATTTCCTGAGTGCGCACTGCACGGGAAAGATCGCTGGAATATACCTTGTCAAAAGAAATTCCTTGCAAAACTTTTCTTACACCAAGGGCATCTTTCTCACCTTGCTCCGTGAGGCGTGAATCCATCTGTCCTGAATAAGCCTTCCTTAGATTCTCTTCGCTTTGTCCATGACGAATCATGTATAATTTCATTGCTGATTACCTCCGCCAATGCTCTGCTTTGCAAGCACGATTGCACCCTCTATATGGTCACAGAAATTCTGTCTGCCAATCTTTTCAACGAATCCTGCCTTTTCCATAACACGCAAGGGCTGTTCGTTTACATGTGAGAAAATAAGCTTTATTCCGTTTTCTTCACATTTATTATAGATTTCTTCAAGTGCATTCATAGCCGTTACATCTATGGCAGGTACACTACGCATTCTTATAATAAGGCATTTTGTGAAATCTTTAGTTGTGATTTGTGCAAGAGTGTCTGCCGCGCCGAAGAACAACGGTCCTGTAATTTCATAAACACGGATTTCTTTCGGAAGAACACGAAGTTTGTCGCTGTCGTCGGTATCTTCCTCCGCATATTTCCAACCAACAACACCTGTTTCATCGCTCATACGCTTCATAAAAAGAAGACAAGCAAGAACGAAACCAACCTCGATTGCAATTACAAGGTCAAATACAACTGTAAGCACGAATGTTATTACGAGAACTGCAATATCACTCTTGGGTGCAGTTTTGCAAAGATGTACAAACGGTCTCCACTGACACATATTATAAGCTACCACAAAAAGAATTGCCGCAATGGTAGGCATGGGAATATAACCTGCATAAGGCATAAGGAATACAAGCACAAGAAGTAAAACAACAGCATGTACCATACCTGCAATGGGAGAACTACCGCCGTTTTTAATATTTGCCGCCGTTCTTGCAATTGCGCCTGTTGCCGGAATACCTCCAAAAAGAGCACTACCCATATTACCTACACCCTGTGCTACAAGTTCTGCATTGGATCGGTGCTTTGTATTTGTCATTCCATCTGCCACGACGCAGGAAAGCAGAGATTCAATAGCCGCAAGAATGGCGATTGTAAACGCATCTGGAAGAACATTTTTCACAAGACCAAGGTCAAATGACGGCAAGTTAAATTTCGGCAAAGAGCTGCTTAATTCAAATGAACTTCCGATTGTAGGCACATCCAGATTAACAGCTATAAGGCTTCCCACGATAACAGCTATAAGAGATCCCGGAATTTTTTTATTGATAAAGGGCCATACAATAAGTATTGCAAGGCTGACTGCGCCAACCAGAACTGCCTCCACGTTGATTGTGCCTATATACTCAAAGAATACCTCAAGTTTTTCAACTGCTTCAATGGGTTTTTCTCCGCCCAGATATGTAATTCCGAAGAAATCCTTTAACTGACCAATAAGAATAGTCACAGCAATACCTGCAGTAAATCCTGTGGTAATGGTATAAGGTATATACTTGATGAGGCTTCCCAGTTTGAAAACGCCCATCAGAATAAGAAAAACGCCTGCCAGAACAGTAGCTACAACAAGACCGTCCATACCGTTTTTCGCAACTATTCCTGCTACAATAGTAGCAAATGCCGCTGTAGGACCTGCAATCTGCACAGTGCTGCCGCCAAGGAAAGAAATAATAAAACCTGCAACGATAGCGGTATAAATACCTTCCTGAGGACCTACTCCCGAAGCAAGTGCAAGTGCAATCGAAAGCGGAAGTGCAATAATTGCAACAATTATACCTGCGATAATATCCTTTATAAGCTTTTCCTTACTGTATGATTTCATTGAAGTGAAAAGCATCGGTTTAAGATCTTTCATTATGTACATCTCCTTTTTCACAAGTAATCATTTTAGCACTAATTGTAAGATATTGCAAGAAAATAACTGAGTTTTTTCTAAATTAGTTGAAAAAAATGTTGACAATATAACTTTTTCATATTATAATATTCGAGTAGCAAAAAGGCCCCATAGTCTAGCGGCCTAGGACGTCGCCCTCTCACGGCGAAGACCGGGGTTCGATTCCCCGTGGGGTCACCAAAAAGAACGAAGTACGCTTTAATGTACTTCGTTCTTTTTATTAGAAATATACGGGGAATCGAACCCTGAGAGGGCAACGAGCGTATAAAAAACGATTGTTAATCGTTTTTAGCGATGTTGGTGCGCAGACGGGTACTGCAAGCCTTGCTTGCGGTCGTCAAGCAATCAAGGTGCATAGCACCTGTTTCCCCGTGGGGTCACCAAAAAGAACGAAGTACGCTTTAATGTACTTCGTTTTTTTATTAGAAATATACGGGGAATCGAATCTGAGTCCTGCAAATGGGTACTAAATATTTTGCATACTAAAGGCGGAAGATTTTATTTAAAATCTTCCGCCTTCTATCACATATTTTGCAGATTCATAATAAGTAAAGCTGCAATTGTTACTAAAATTCCTGCAACACACTTTTTCGTGATTTTTTCTCCGAAAAATGTTGATGCCATAATTGCTGAAAGCACTATTGCCGAGCCGCTTGACAGCGGATACAAAATTGCAGAATCAATATCTTTTGCCGCCATTGTTTTAAAATAGGAGTATGCAAAAAGGCTTGCCGCCATAACGCATATTACCAAAAAGATATTAAAAGATTTTCCATCGTTTTCTGATTTTTCAAACTTGTGTGTTACTGCAAAGAACACCATAAGTGTAAGTGCGGCAAAAACATAAGTATAAAAATTAAATACAGCAATACTCCCGTCAGGAATAGCCTTTATAAACCACTTTTGCGAAAAGTCGGCCAGTCCGTTACATAATCCGCAAAAGATCAGCATCACCAATGATTTTAAAGTGAATTCGCCTTTTATATTGGAACTGTAGGAGCACATTACAAAAGAGCCAAACAGCAAAAGCAAAAATCCGATTCCGTGATACAAAGTTATATCTTCATTGAAAAAGATCTTGCATAAAACAACAGTTACTCCAACGCCCATCATCAAGAACACATCTATCATAACATAGGCGCCTTTTCGCACACATAGTATCCATGATGCAATGAAAAGAGCTGTGGCAATGCCTGATACCGCGGTGATAAGGAGTGTATATGAATCAACTTTAATTCCGGTTATATTTCCGGACATTACGATAAAAAAGCCTATTACAGTACACAGTACCATTCTGATTGTATTTATGTAAAATACACCTTTCAGGCTATTAACTTTTCCGCTGATTTTTTTACCGCAAAAGCCTTTAATACATCCTGCCATAAGTGCAATTGCTAAAAATAAATAACCCATACTTTCTCCTTACGCCATTTTTACATAGCGGCGTTTCATAACTCTGTGAAGTAGTTTATCAAAATCTTCTGTACAATCCCAGAAAAGCTGTGCCGTTACTGCAAAGGGCATCCAAATTCCGCCTGAAAGCGTTCCTGCGAGATTCATATTTACATTTCCGCCGGTCTTCTCTAAGATAAAGTTACTCATTCGGTGTGCATATTTTCCGTAACGCACCCAGTCAGCCTGGAATATTTTCCAGATGGGGCGCATAATTTCAATATCGTTTTGAATGATTTCTTCATGTTCCCTGCCAAGAACGTATCTGCCTCGCTGATTTTCAAACATTCTCCAGTCCATTGTCATCTGTCCTTTATAAACAAGACCGATGGGGTTTACTTCGCGGAGGTTTATCATTTCCTCTGTAAAGTTCTGTGTTTCAATGAATTCCTCCTCGCTGTCAACAAAGGAGAAATACTGATAAGGGAAACATCCGCAGTCTTCCCAGAGGATTTCTATTCTGCCGTCAACTTTGGCAAGATAATTCATTTTGTCACGAACACTTGTAGCATGGAGACCAAACTGAATTTTAAGGTCGGGATATTTTTTAAGGAGTGCATCTGCAGTTTCATTAACAAAATCAGTAACTGTTTCGGCAACAACCTTTCCTCCTACTTCGTGCTTTCTCAGTTCCGTAAAAGACTGGAAGTAAATGCCGTCACCCTTGATGTGACTGTACTTTTCTTCATACTCGTCAAGAACTCGCTGTTTGAGGGCAGGAATGTCTGACATAATTTCCTTTAAATAGTCTTCGTCTGCGCAGCTCTTTCTCCAGCCCCAGGAATAACCCCAGATAACTTCAATTCCGTACTCGTGTGCGTAATCAACAATATCGTTGGCATTCAGCGGAACATGGTCGTTCCATAGTATAAGCTGATTCATTTTAAGGCGTGCCATATTTTCTATGTACTTACGGTAATCGTTAAGAGGATGTCCCCAGGAGAAAATGCTTCTTGTTCTAAACTTTGGTGCGGACGCATGGTAATAATCGGGCAATTTTTCCTGTTCAAAAATGTTTTCCACCATTTTAAGTCCACCGTGAAATTCTGCTGCATCGGGGAAATAATCATCTACAAAATCAGTTGCTCCGTAAAAAACACCTGCCTGTGTATCAGATGTGATTACAGAAAGTTTCATAGCCTCATTTTCAGGATTATCCATTACTTTTACGACGAATCCGTTTTCGGGGATTTCGTCTTTTTTTATAAATTTTCTTACAAGCTCGTTTGTATCGTAAAGACCAATTATAACGGCATTGCAATCGGTGGGAAGAGTTATGGACTGTTCGCAGGCAAATACATGAATTCTGTATATTCCCTTGTCGCGGTTAAGGAATCTGCCCATTTCGGTACTTACAAGTTCAACTGCCTTTTTCTCCATTCCGCTGTAGTCGGAAAATAATACTTTCCAGTTTCTTTTATCCATAAGAATACATCCTTTCGATTTTATTAAGCAAATAGTAACACAAGCCAGAAAGCAAAGCAATATTACAATCGATACAAAAATATAATTTTTCGATACTTTTCAATTGACATTATTTGCTTGCTAATTTATAATAATATAGGTTTTAATTGGGGGTGTCAACCGTGAAAATTATCTCAATAGACAAATTATACGACTATAACTATTCAGTAGACGTAATCAATGCCATGAAGCAGAACTGGAAGAATCGTTGCAGTTTCAGTTGTATTGGTCGTCCCAAGGAGAAAAATATGCTTCTTTACCTTTACGGATGCAAGGCTGAGTATACTCTCCCCGACAAAAGCAAAGTGTATGCGAAAAGCGGTGACATTGTCTATACCCCTATCAATTATGAGTACAGCGTCCGTTTCTATGACTTTGAGGAAGATCATTACACTATCGGAGTAAATTTATTTTTATACGATCAGGATAATGCCCCTTTTATATTAAGAGACGAAATCATTATATTTAATCTCAAAAGTTCAAGTTGCTCTTCCCTTTTCACGAAACTTGACAAGTATAGCGAAACTGCTATAAAGCGCCCTTCAAAAATGAAAGCGGCAATGTATGATATATTATCCATTCTCAGCGAGGGGATGCGTTCAAAAAATCTTCACAAAGAAAAATTTGGCGTGATTTCCGAGGGGATAAATTATCTGGAGCATAATGAGCAGCAGAAGCTGAGTATAGCCGAGATTGCAAAGCTTTGCAATGTGAGTGAGATTTATTTCCGCAGATTGTTTAAGGAATATTCGGGAATGTCTCCGATAAAATTCCGCATAAAAGGAAAAATTGAAAAGGCAAAACTTTATCTTGAATACGAAGATATGACGGTTTGTGAGATTTCGGACCATTTAGGTTTCATCAGCCCTGCTTACTTTACCCAGCAGTTTAAATCCATTGAGGGCATGACACCATCAGAATATAAGCAAACAATAAGGAAAACTATTGAATAATTTGAATATTCTTGCTATAGGAAACAGTTTCTCACAGGATGCAACACGTTATATTCACCGCATTACACGAAGCGACGGTTTTAATTTAAATGTTACTAACCTTTACATAAGCGGTTGCCCTATTGACAGGCATTTCAGAAATATGATTTCAGGCAGCCGTGATTATGAGCTTGAATATAACGGTGAGCTTACTTTCTTTAAGGTTTCTCTTGAAGAGGCTCTTTTAAACCGAGAGTGGGACTACATAACCATTCAGCAGGCAAGTCACCGTAGCAGTATCCACGATGCAACAAAAAGAGCTGTGGTAACTCCTGATACCGCGGTAATAAAGAGAGTATATGAACTGACTTTAAATCCGTTTATATTCCCGGATATTACGATAAAAAAGCCTATCACAGTACACAGTACCCTTCTGATTGTATTTATATAAAATACACCTTTCAGGCTATTAACTTTTCCGCTGATTTTTTACCGCAAAAGCCTTTAATACATCCTGCCGTAAGTGCAATTGCTAAAAATAAATAACCCATTTAAGTTATTCCTTTCACTTAAACTCGCCAAAGGATATTTTCTTTTCCTTCGTATTATGAAGCACATCGAAAACAACGATTTCATTTACTCCCTGTTTTATGAAAGGAGCAGGGATAAACAGTTTGTTTTCAGAGTTTTCAACAGTCCAATGTCTGCCAAGATTGAAACCGTTTATAAATGCTACACCTCGTGTGAAACCTTCAAAATGCATTACTGTATCCGAAATTTCGCCTACTGTAAGTTCATATTTATAAAATGCAGGTGTGTTTTCTTCTGCCTTTCCGCTATAACTCTCAGGCAAGGTTTCAAGCGGAAGCTTATACACCGTCAATCCAAGCAGGATATTTTCTACATCGTAGAGCTTGTCGTGCAGAATAATATTTCCTAAAATACCCTTGTAGTCCTTAAGCTTTACACCGTAATTGATTCTGCCCATATTTTCCACAAGGATTGCAATGGTATGATTACCGCTTGTTACATCAATGTTTTTATTCTCGCTGTGGCGATGGAAAGAGGTTACATATTCCCCGTCTACATACACGTGTGAAAAGTCGTGAATTTCGGGAAGTCGGATTGTAGCACCCTCGGAATCAGCAAAAAAGGTTGTTTCATAAACAATATATCCGTAACCCTGGTCACAAAGCTCCATAGGTTTGGGCATAGGCATAGCCAGTGATTCTACCTCAACTCCGCTTTCTTTAAGAGAACATTCTCCGACAAAAGTGATGTCTTTATATTTGGTAAGAGTAGTATCGGTTGCCGTGTTTTCTATTTCTTTTCCCATAGCCTTACATATAACTTCCTGCTCGGCGTAATACTTGGGAGTGCGTCTTCCGTATTCGTCAAGGGGAGCATCAACATCGTAGCTTGACATCTGAACTTTGAAATTGTCTTTAAGATCAAGAGAGCCGTTCATAAAGCCAAAGTTTGTACCGCCGTGGAACATATACATATTAATAAGTTCGGCATATTCAAGGGCGGTGCGGACAGATTCCTTTACCTCCTCCACATTTCGGCGTTCAAACTTCTCTCCCCACTGCATCGCTCTGCCGTTCCAGAGTTCTAATACTGCACCGGGTTGATTGGGGACATGCTTTTTGAGCATACCGATACATCTTTCACTATCCTTACGATAGTTTACTGTGGCAAGCACACCGTCAAGAGTGCCGTTTTTAAGAAGAAGCTCCGTCTCACCGTCAGAGGTTAAAAATCCGCAGTCTATCCCATTATTTTCATAAAGAGCTTTCATCCAGCCAAGATATTCCTTGTCGTTGCCGTAGCTTCCGTATTCGTTTTCTATCTGCACGAAAATAATATTTCCGCCGTTTGTAATAAGGCGGGGCTTTATTATTTCGCATACTTTTTCAAGATAAGGGACACACACCTTCTTGAATCTGTCATTATTACAGCGAAGCTCTATGTCTCCATATTTAAGAATCCACCAGGGAAGCCCGCCAAAATCCCACTCGGAGCAAATATAAGGGCCGGGACGGACGATAGCGTAAAGCCCCATGCTATTTGCCATATCGATAAACTTTCCAAGGTCAAGCCAACCGGAAAAGTCAAATTCACCCTCTGTCTTTTCATGAAGATTCCAGCACACATAAGTTTCCACGCAGTTACAACCTGCTTCTTTCAGCTTTAAAAGTCTGTCATTCCAATAATCAGGATGAATGCGGAAATAGTGCATTGCACCTGAAACAAGCTTGGTCGCTGTTCCATTTATATAGATTTTATTGTCATCATAATAAACTGATTTCATATTTACCACCTCGAATACATATTACTACATTCGAAATTTATTTGAAATACACATAACTGCTTAATTATGGACAAAATTGCTGTTCTCTATTGACACATCCATCAATTAAGGCTATAATCAATTCAAGAAGGTGATTTGATGGAATCCTATTACGGAAGAGGAACTGTCAGTACCGACAAGACCTCGGATGAATTCATTCGTGTGAACAATTTCGGATATAATAAGCGTATAAATCAGAACATATGTACCATAAGAGAGAATGGCAGAGTTGACTACCAGATTATTTATATAGATAAGGGATACGGAAACTTTCTACTTGCTGATAAATTCGTTAAAGTCGAAAGTGGAAGCATCATAATTCTCCCGCCTTTTGAAAAAAATCACTATGAATTTTCTTCAGATTCTCTTTCCGACTATTACTGGATACATTTTACAGGGGTAGGTGTTCCGAATCTGCTCAAAAAGCTCCGTATTGGTGGGAACATTTTTGAAGTAGGAGATTTTCATGAATTCCGTGATGTCATTACATTGATGGCAAAAGCTACGGTTATTGAGGATTTCACAACAGATTCATACCTATCCTCGTGTATACATATGCTCCTTTCCCAGCTTTCAAAAAGGCTTCATATCCCAAAAAACCCTCTGCACAAGGTTTTAACCTATATGCAGAATAACAACATAAATACTATTTCCAATAACGACTGTGCACAGGTGTGCGGTCTGAGTGAATACCATTTTATACGGACATTCAAAAAGGTAACAGGAGTGACGCCACACCGTTATATGGCTGAAATAACTGTCAATAAGGCAATTGAACTTATGGCAGATACAAACCTTAATATGTCGGAAATTGCTCATATGCTGGGGTTTGAGGACAGTCTGTACTTTAGCCGCTTTTTCAAGAAGGAAACCGGGCATTCACCGAAAAATTTTAAAGGTAAGTTTTATATTGACAATTGATTTTCTTTACCCTATAATAAAACCAATAAATCAAAGGAGAATTATTATGAATATTCTTGCTATAGGAAACAGTTTTTCACAGGACGCAACGCGTTATATTCATCGCATTGCACGAAGCGACGGTTTTAATTTAAATGTTACTAACCTTTACATAGGCGGTTGCCCTATTGACAGGCATTTCAGAAATATGATTTCAGGCAGCCGTGATTATGAGCTTGAATATAACGGTGAGCTTACTTTCTTTAAGGTTTCTCTTGAAGAAGCTCTTTTAAACCGCGAATGGGACTACATAACCATTCAGCAGGCAAGTCACCGTAGCTACGATTATGATTCCTACCAGCCTTACCTTAACGAGATATGCGATTATATAAGAGAGCTCTGTCCCAAGGCTAAACTTCTGATACATCAGACCTGGGGCTATGAAAACGAAAGCATCCGTCTTAAAGATACCGGTTACAGAAGCCACGAAGAAATGTTTAAGGATATTGAAAAAGCCTACAACAAAGCCGCAAAAGATGTAAATGCAGAATTCATCATTCCCTCAGGAAAGCTTATGGAAATGCTTCTTGAGAACGGAATTGAAAAGGTGCATCGCGATACATTCCATTTAAGAAGAGGACTTAGTCGCTATGCAGTAGGGCTTTTGTGGTATTCTCTTCTTTCCGGAAATGATATTTCGGAAAATACATTCTGTGATTTTGACGAAGAAGTAACTTCCGAAGAAATTGCAATTGCGAAAAAATGTGTTAAAGAACTCATTAAATAACAATAACCGAGGATTAAAAATCCTCGGTTATTTCTTTTATTTAATTTGTAAACCGTTTTCTGCGTTGAATTCATCCATATTTACAACCATCTTTTCAAGGCGTGCTTTTTCTGCAGCAAAAACAGTGAGATGATTTTCTGTGGAAATTGCTATTTCGCTCAGCATATCTCCGTCATAATCTTCTGCTATGTACTTATACAAAGTATCCACAAGACCGCTGTCGCCTCCACCGTGCCCCGATGTAATAGAATCGTCAAGGTTCTTATCCCATGGATTTATGACAGTGCGCTCCCTTGTTCCGAAGCTGAAATACTCAATGGTATTGGTCGACATATCACCGTACAGCTCACCGTCAGTTCCCATAACTCGTATAAATCTTCCACCTTTGTTAAAAGAGGACATATTAAACGACGCTGTCGCACCGTTTTCGTATTCAAGGTTTACTACCTGATGGTCAACAACATCGTTATCGCATTTGAAAACGCATTTACCATACTGTGTGTTTCTGAGAAGATTATCAAGTTCCTCCTGAGTTGGATCCTCTTTCTGGAGAGCATGGGTTTTATACCAACCTTTATTATCTACAGAATAAATAGCCGTTGCATCATAGTAACATTTTCCTCTGTGCGGACAGTTATCGATACAGTAATCAGGAGCGTCCTTGGGGGCATTTTCCTTTTTGAAGTATGAAAGTGTACCGAACGAGTGAACATTTACACATTTTGAGTCTATGAGCCATTGGATAATGTCTATATCGTGGCACGACTTCGCAAGAAGCATATTTGAGCTTTTTTCGGTATTTCCCCAGTTGCCCCTGACATAACTGTGACTGTGGTGTACATTTCCAACACACTCGCTGTGGTGTATTGAAATAACTTTGCCGAGATCTCCATTTTTTATCATTGATTTTATCTTCATAAAGAACGGAGTGTATCTGAGAACATGACACACCAAAATTTTTACACCTTTTTCTGTGGCTTTGTTAGCGATATCCACACATTCTTGGGCAGTAGGTGCAATAGGTTTCTCCAGTAGAAGGTTATAACCAAGTTCAATAGCCTTCATCGCTGGCGCATAGTGCATACTGTCTGAAGTTGTGATAAGTGCAATATCTGCCATTTTAGGATTTTCAAGAAGCTTTTCCCATGTGTCAAAGCACATTTTTTCGGATATATTGTATTTTTGTCTGAAATTTTCACGTCTTTGTTCATTGGGGTCTGCCACCGCTATAATTTCGAATTTATCTTCAGGCATATGGGAAGTATATGTACTTCCTCTTCCACCTGCACCAATAACAATTACTTTTAATTTTCTCATAACTATCGCCTCCGACATAATTATAACAGATTTATATCGTGACTCAATAGCGATACTTACGAAGAATGTCTCAAAAATTACGATTTTTCTTTATATTTCTTATAGGCACGGTAAAATGTTTTGCTATTTGAAAAGCCACTATCTTCTGCCAGTACATATGAAGGTACTCCCGGATTTGTAGCTTTTAAACGTTCAAATTCGTTTACTCTCCTGCGGTTTATATATTCTCTTAAATTCATACCGGTAAATTTGTTGAAAAGAAAAGAAAAATAATTCTTTGAATAGCCAAACTTTCTGCTTATATCCTCTAATTTTATTTCATTTCTGAAATTTTCATTTATGTATACAAGTGCATCCACGAGAAGGCGCGCTTCACCGTTATGCTTCCTATCCACCTGAGGGTAGCAATTAGAAAAAATTCCAAGTACTGTGTTTGCAACTCCTTTTTTAATAACATCACTTTCTTTATCAAAC
>SVJW01000099.1 GCA_015068735.1 Oscillospiraceae bacterium | reverse complement strand
GGAGATTTAAGTAAAGAATTTATGAAAGACCTTGAAAACTTAGGTATTAAATTTACAAAAGAAGGCTGTTTTGTTGTTGCAATTCATCTTTATACAGACAGCGATATAACTGAAAAAGAAAATATAAATCTTATTAGCGCCATTGAGGACGAAATCAAAGCTATCATTGAAGAAGACGGGGCTGTCTATTTCGTTTTGGAAAAGCAGTATATTGTTGCTATATGTAATACTGAAAAAGACTTCAACCTTGATAAATTTGGCTCAAGTGTTTTTGATGTTATAAGAGAGCTTGAGAATAATGATGACTTTGTTGCGTCTATAGCAATTTCAAATATGCATACAAGATATTGGCATATTTCAAAAGCTTATGCCGAGTCTATGGAAGCATTGAGTAATGATGAACTTTATGATAAATCTAAAATAATTTTTTACAGAGATGTAATCGGAAGTGAAAATGCTCATAAATTCAGCATGGAAGATGAAATGAGATTAGCAGAAACAATCAAAGCCGGTAAAAGTGAAGAAGCTAAAGCGATAATAATTAACGCAATAGGAAGAATTAACCCCGATAAAACTTTCCTTTATATGAATATTTCTGTTGGCCTTGTTTATTCATTAATGCGTATTGCGGACTTGCTTTTCGGAGAAAACTTTGACACGCATAGTGTTGCATATTTGCTTAAAAATACCGACGATTTGACTGTGCTGTCCAGTGCATGTTGTGAATTTGCCGAAAAAATGTGTGAGGCAAGTAAAAATATACAGGGTGAAAATAAAATTGCAAATAAAGTCCGTGAGTATATTCATTCAAATTACAGTAATTCTCAGCTGACTGCAAGGATTATTGCTGAAGAAATGAATTATTCATTTGTATATATCAATAACTTGTTTAAACAGGAATATTCATCTACCATAGTAGCATACCTGAACTATTACAGAATAGAAAAAGCGAAGGAATTGATGATGCAGAACATTCCTGTTAATGAAGCTGCAAAATCTGTTGGAATATTAAGCATCAGAACATTTAACAGACAGTTCCAGAGCTTAACCGGTATGACTCCTACGGAATATAAGAAAAACTCTATCGGAAAGGAAGAAACACATGAATAAAAAACTTTCACCATCGCAGTATGGATATGAAGCTTGTAAAACACTTATGAAAAAATATGATGCGGAAAAGTTACCCCCAAAAAACTTGTTTACCTATCATCAGGGAGTTTTTCTTTCAGGTATGCTTAAGGTATATGAAAAAATAGGAAATGAAGAACTTTTCAATTATATGGAAGCGTGGGTTAAATCATCTCTTAACGAAGATGGCTCCGTTAAAGATCGCGGAACCGGATGGGTTTCTCTTGAAACTCTTGACTTCCGTCAGCCGGGAATACTGTTCTTTCCGTTGTATGAAAGAACAGGGGACGAGCAATATATGAAAAATGCTGCGTACCTTGTTGAAAGCCTTAAGGAATTTCCCACCAATTCCAAAGGCGGTTTCTGGCATATGGTAAGTCAACCTAACCAGATGTGGCTTGACGGACTTTATATGGCAGGACCTATTATGGTTATGTATGCAGACAAGATGAATAAGCCCGAATTTTTCGACATAGCTGCTAATCAGGTTGAACTTATGTATGAAAATATGCTCGACGAGAAGACAGGCCTTCTTATTCACGGATGGGATGATTCTAAGGAAGCTGAGTGGGCAGACAAGGTAACCGGAAAATCTCAGGAGGTATGGGCGAGAGCAATGGGCTGGTTTGTTACTGCCACCGTTGATATTCTTGACTATCTCCCCAAAACTCATCCGAAAAGAGAAAATATAATTAAAATACTCGAAAATATGCTTTCTGCAATAGTTAAATATCAGGATAAAGAGGATGGCAGATGGTACGAAGTTGTTGATAAAGGCGATTGGGAAGGTAACTGGCTTGAAAATTCCGGATCATGTCTCTTTGTATATGCTCTTTCAAAAGCAATAAGAATGGGATACATTGATTCTAAATATAAAGAAAACGCTAAAAAAGGTTACGAAGGAGTAATAAACTCTCTTAAATGGAGCGAAGAGGGAGAATTACTCGTTGGTGATATATGCATAGGAACCTGTATTGATGAGGGTACCTATGAACATTACATAAGCCGTGACGTTTGCATAAACGATTTGCACGGAAGCGGTGCATTCGCAATTATGTGTGGCGAATACGAAGAATAACTAAGAAGGGAGAAAAGAAAGTGAAAAATGTATCTTTAAAGAAGTTTGTTGCTGTCGTTTGTTCGACGGTAATTGCGTTAACTTCAATTAATCTTACGGTATTTTCTGCCGGAAATGAAGAGTTTACATCATTTATTGATGACTTTGAAAGTGTTCAGATAGGAACTCTTCCCGCAGAATATATTGCAAACTATACTGATGGGAACATTTCAGTAGAAAATTATAATGGCGATAATGTTCTTTCGGTAGAAAAATCAGGTGACGGTCAGCTTAGTATTGTTACCAGAAACTTTCCTGCACTTAC
>SVJW01000038.1 GCA_015068735.1 Oscillospiraceae bacterium | reverse complement strand
TCGGTTACAATGAAGATCAGATCGTTTCTTCCGATATCATCGGTATCACATACGGTTCTCTCTTCGATGCTACACAGACAATGGTAGCTCCTATCGGTGAAGACCTTTATCAGGTACAGGTTGTTTCCTGGTATGATAACGAAAACTCTTACACAAGCCAGATGGTTCGTACAATTAAGTACTTCGCTGAACTTGCATAAGTTTAAAAGTTATAAGGCAGTAAAACCCACTTGCGATTGCAAGTGGGTTTTTGTTTTTACAAATTTTGTATTAATTTTGTTTTGGAATATACAATTCTTGTGTATTTATATCTACGCACTTGTCTTTAAGATTTTTGGTCTGTATAATAAAAATATGGCATCTAAGTGCTAAAAAAGGAGGATGAAAAATGAGCAAAATTCTTAAAAAAATGACAACAATTATGCTGATAACTGCAATTCTGTTATCGATGAGTTTGTCTGTTTTGGCAGTACCGAGCTATACCATTGATACAGGAGACTCTTACGGCCTTGTGCCAGTAAAGGAAGTTCTTTTCAGTGAAAGTTTTGACGGGAGTGACACAACAGGCTCTGCCATCGGAACGTCAAGTGCAAATCCATTGAGTGTTGTAAGTAGAGCACCGAGTTCAACAGATGGAACAAAGAACTTTTTGTGGATAAACAACATCAGTGAAGCTAATAAGGAGAAAACTCCTTACTATATTTTAAAAAGTGAAAATGCATTTAATGGTGAGTATGCTATTGAATTTAAGTTCAATAAGACACAGAACCATACTATCAATGCCGGAAAAGCGAGTGAAGCGACAACGGATATTATGTTTTTTGGTGCAGGATATACAGACGGAACAAACACAAATCTTGCTATAAAATTAGGTATTGATAAAGACGATAAACCTTATTATGTGGATAAGAGCGGAAATAAACAGTATTTTATAAACTCCACTTCCCATGCGTGGACAGCAGGTTTTAATCTTAACAGCTACTGGACTTGGGATGAGGGAGACTGGTTTCAAAAGGCTGCAAGTGGTGTAACTGCAGACCTTGCGAAGAAAACACCTGACTGGTATGTTGTAAAAGTTCTTGTGAATACAAACAATTCAACATACTGCGTTTACCTTAATGGTTCTCTTGTAGCAGAAGATGTAGAGTTTATTCCTGCAAATGGTGTTAACTGGAGTAATGTAGGTATAAACCTTCCTTATGTAATGGAATATGACTGTAATGTTGGTGTAAGATATGTATATGATGATATGCGTATTTACAGAGAGCCTGTAGGATATGAAAAGCTTTATGCCAATGATTTCAATTTCTATCCGGATGGTACAGTTTGGAACGGAAATACTGCAAACGCCAATTTAACAGGTGTTGCGGAATTGGGACTCTCCGTATTGGGAGGTAAAGGAGCAACACTACAGATAAGCGGAGGAAAACTCGTTACTACCGCAAACGGTGGGGGAGCTGTTATAGATTCCTTTGTAGCAGATGATAATGTTGTTATTGAAGGCGATGTTACCATTCCCTCATTTACTGCAACGGAAGAAAATGTATATGCTCCGATAATTTCGGTTGTAGGTGCATCAAATTCCGGAGGTATAAGAATTGGTGTAAATCAGTATGGTGAGATTTATTCCACATGGTATCATGAGCTACAGGGAAAGGAAAAGATTGGTACAACCACCCTCGGACAAACTCACCATTTTGTACTTTATGTAGATTTTGAATCACTTACTGCTGATTTTTACATCGATGGCATGCTTACCGGAGACGATATAAGTCTTGGAAGGTTTGCAGGTACTTCTAACGGTATAATGAACGGTGGAGGTTTTGCAATCGGGCTTGGATATCACAAGGAAACTCCGCAGGCTACTATAAGCTATGATAATTTGAAAGTTTACCGCGATGAGCGTAGAACTGTTCTTTCTGAATTAGTAAATATAGTTCCTGAAGATATCGAGCAGGGAACCGTTTTACCCACAAAGGTAAGTGGATTTAGTGGTTATAAAGTTACATGGTCATCCGGGGATATCAGTATTGAAAACAATACCGTAACATTAAAGAGAGAAAATTCAAATAAGACTGTTGAACTGATAGCAACAATTTCAGATACACAGAATGAATATTCCATAGATTATGTGTTTAATGCAAAAACTCCCAAAATAATTTGGGACGAGGATGTAATGTATCAAAAAAGCTATCTGGCAGCAGATGGAACAGAATGTGAAGACCCAAGCAAGGCAACAAAGGTAGTTGTTACAGTAAACGATAATTGCAACGATGTACCTATTTTGGTTAAATACCAGAATGGCGCGGTAGTTGACTTGGATATTGGAAAAGATAAAAAAACCGTAGAAATGGATAATACTACAGGCTGGGGCGATGTGAAATTTTTCTTATGGAAAAACATGACAACCCTCGTGCCCGTTATGGAAGCAGAAAACATATGTGTTAACGGAAACCTTGTTTTCCCTGATGCAAAAAATGTAACATTATCAGGTGCGTTTTCTGATTCAATGGTCCTTCAGAGAAATAAAAACATCAAAGTATGGGGATATGCAGGAGATGACGATTTTACAAAAGTAAATGTATCTCTTGGTGAAAACAGCACCACAGCGTATGTGTATGCCGGTCTTTGGGAGGCAGAGCTTCCCCCGATGGATGCAACAACTGAGCCTCAGACCTTGACGGTGCAAGCGGCTGATACAAATATCGTTATCAATGATATTCTAATCGGCGATGTATATTTTGTAGGAGGTCAGTCTAACTCAGAGTACAGAGCAGACAGAACCGACACCTATGCGGCAGATAAGGCATCCTTCACACAAGAGGATAATATCAGAATATTCTATCAAACTTCAGCCAAAAAAGAAAATGTTCAACTCGATCCTCCTGATGGTACGAAATGGGAGCCGCTCACTGAATCAACGATGGGAAAATTTTCTGCTATCGGATGTTATTTTGCAAAAACAATTGTTGAAAATGACGACACAGTGCCGATTGGCTTGATACAGACTTCTTTGGGTGGAACCGGCTTACACGAACACGTTCCGTTGAATATTGCTGATAAGTATGCGTTTTCTAAGAGTTATGCGAACCGTTCTCAAGTGTATAATGCACTCGGTGCTCCTGTAGAAAAATTCCCTGCAGCAGGACTTATCTGGTATCAGGGTGAAAATGAGTCGGGACAAAATACTGTTGATGCAGCAACACAGGTTTATGAAGATATGTTTTCAGATTACATTGATCATCTGAAGAGTGTTTCAAACAATGACCTGAAGGTGTTTATGGTTCAGCTTTCGTCTCATACGAACACAACGACATTGTCTTGGAATGTTCCCAGAATGAGAGCTTTCCAGTACGATTTGGCAAATGATTTCGACCACGAAATTTATATGGTTCCGTCATTGGATCAGGGTGTTAAAGAGGCTGACATTGAAGGAGTAACAAATATCACTCAGTTACAGAGCCTTGTTGCACATCCGAAGTATAAAAAAGTCATAGGTGAACGTTTAGCAAATATTGCATTAAAAGTTATATACGGAAATGATGGAATAGAACCGTTTGCACCGAAATATACAACTATAGAATATAATACTGACAATGTGAGAATTAAGTTTGAAAATGTTGGTAACGGACTTGCTTTGGCTTCCGGCAGCGGAGATACGCTTGTAGGATTTGAGCTTATTAAGGATGGCGTAGCTTATCCGGCAACAGCAAGAATTGAAGGCGAGGATACTGTTGTTTTAACAGGGGTTACTAATGCAACCGGTGTAAGATATGCGTTTTATATGTCAGCACCAAAAACAGCGGCAAACCTTATAAACAGCAATGGATTACCGTGTCCGACTTTCGCATCAGATTTGAATGCAATGAAAATTGATGCGCTTTCAAGAGGATTAATGGAGTAAAGTGTCTTAATTAACAAAGAAGGAAGTAGATTGCTTTGCAATCCAGTCCGACATCATCGGACGGTTCTCTCTTAGATGCTACACAGACAATGGTAGCTCCTATCGGTGAAGACCTTTATCAGGTACAGGTTGTTTCCTGGTATGATAACGAAAACTCTTACACAAGCCAGATGGTTCGTACAATTAAGTACTTCGCTGAACTTGCATAAGTTAATTAAATGAAAATCCGCCTGCGATACAGGCGGATTTTTTTCTAAAAAAATCTTGACAAACCAGTAGTTCTATTGTATACTATTCAAGTGTCCGCGATATGGCGGATTAAAAAGCGGCCCGTTGGTCAAGCGGTTAAGACACCGCCCTTTCACGGCGGTAACACGAGTTCAAATCTCGTACGGGTCACCATAAGGGCTTTTAGCTCAGTTGGTTAGAGCAACCGGCTCATAACCGGTCGGTCCGGGGTTCGAGTCCCTGAAGGCCCACCAAAAGAAAGACATCCGTAAGGATGTCTTTCTTTGTTTCAAAAAAATCTTGCTCTTACTAAGTAATTTATATATAATAGAGTAGAATATATATCAAGGATTGAAAAATATGAGCAGAACAAAAGATATGACAGTAGGATCTCCGTCAAAACTGATATTGCAGTTTGCACTTCCTCTTGTCGTAACAAATATGGGACAGCAGTTTTATATGATAGCCGATGCCGCAATTGTAGGCAGGGGCGTAGGTGTAGATGCACTTGCATCGGTTGGTGCGGCGGATTGGATATACTGGCTCATCCTATGGACTATAATAGGGCTTACGCAGGGGTTTTCTACATTTGTATCAAGGTTTTTCGGAGACAAAAACTATAAAGATATGAATAGAACTATTGCAATGTCAGTTATACTATGTGCTTTAATAGGCGTAATTCTGACAGTTGCAGGAATACTTTCCGCACGGCCTATTCTTGAAGCATTGGATACTCCCTCCGACATTATTAACGGAGCGGAGATTTATCTTATTACAATGGTATCGGGAACATTGGCAGTTTCTGCATATAATATGGCATCTTCCATTCTGCGTGCTTTCGGTGACGGAAAATCACCACTTATTGCAATGCTGATAGCGGCAGTTCTGAATATAGGGTTGGATCTTCTTTTTGTTATGACTTTTAACTGGGGAATATTCGGTGCAGCTTTTGCCTCTGTGTTGGCTCAGTTTGTTTCGTTCATATATTGCTTCGTTCAGATTAGAAAAATTGATTGTGTAAAACTTGGACGCAGCTCATGGAAAATCAGTTTCCCGATGCTGAAAAAACTCTTAGGTTTCAGTATTCCGCTTGCACTTCAATATATGGTTATCGCTCTTGGTGGAATTATTCTGCAATCAACAATAAACCTGCAGGGAAAGGCTTTTGTGGCAGGTTATACTGCTGTAAATAAATTGTACGGATTTTTAGAATGTACAGCAATTTCCCTGGGTGCTGCCTTTACAACCTTTTTCGCTCAGAACTTTGGCGCAGGGAAAAAACAGAGGGTAGAACAAGGAATAAAAACAGGAATTAAATTGTGCATCATTGCATCTTTAGTCGTTTCTGCAATAATCCTTGTTTTCGGGAAATCGATGCTTCAGCTTTTCCTTGATGTAAATGAAAAAGGCGGAATGGAGGCATTGGAGATAGGCTGGCATTATCTGTGGATAATGGCGCTTTGTATGGCAATTCTGTATATAATTTATGTTTACCGAAGCGTACTCCAGGCAGCGGAAATTTCCGTATGGTCGATGGTTTCGGGCTTCGGAGAACTCTTTGTACGCGTTATAATGGGAAAAGTTGTAATTCATTGGCTTGGTGTTGACACTTTGTTTTTTATCGAGCCTGTAGCGTGGGTTGCGGCACTTCTTTTTGTAATGGTGCCTTACTACATAATAAAGAAAACTATTTTATAAAAAACAATTCTCATTCCTCCTTCATACCATAATATGAAGGAGGATTTTATATGCAAACTATACCATATAACAGAAGAACTGCAGTAAACTATGCCCGAAAATGGGCGTTGGGGAGAAATCCCGCTTACTACAATTTTGACGGCATAGGCGGTGATTGCACCAATTTTGTTTCCCAATGCCTATATGCAGGTTCGGGAATAATGAATTTTACTCCTGTTTTCGGATGGTACTATCTCTCCCTTTCTGATCGAACGGCATCATGGACAGGTGTTGAATATCTTTATGATTTTCTTATAAATAATAAATCTGTAGGGCCTTTTGCAAGTCTTGTGCCGAGAAGGGAGGCAAAACCCGGTGATATTGTTCAATTTGGGACAAGAGAGGGTAAATTCTATCATACGGCAATTATTACAGCCGTGTCGCCGCGAATTCTCGTAGCATCACACAGCGCAGATGCTCTGAACAGACCCCTGTCGCGCTACCGATATGAAGCAGTGCGGTTTTTGCATATCGAAGGGGTAAGAGTATAGTCTGTTAAAGTTGCCATTTCTGTTTTTTTGTGATACAATATATACACAAAATATTTATCAAGGTGAATATCATATGAAAAATTATAAAATCACCATTCGGTACGATGGTACAAAATATAACGGCTGGCAAAAGCAGGGAAATACAAGAAACACCATACAAGAGCGCTTTGAAAATGTACTTTCGCAGATGTGTGGGAGAACTATTGAAATTTTTGCATCGGGAAGAACGGATGCAGGCGTTCATGCAGAAAGTCAAGTGGCAAACTTTAAATGCGATACAGATTTGACCTGCAATGAAATTAAAGATTATCTTAATCACTATCTTCCTGCGGATGTTCTCATTACCTTAGTAGAAGAAGTGGATGAGAGATTTCACAGTAGACTTAACGCTGTTTCAAAAACCTATGAATACAGTATAGCAATCGAAAAGCCGGATGTTTTTATCCGAAAATATGTTTTTGTTGCAGATGCAAAGCCCGATATTGAAAAGATGATGCACGCTTCAAAACTTCTTTTGGGAACACACGATTTCAAAGGTTTCAGCTCATTGGGAAAAACAAAAAAATCCACGGTAAGAACGATTAACTCAATTGAAATTACACAGAAGCAGGGAATAATCAGAATAAAAATCAACGGAAACGGATTTTTGTATAATATGGTACGAATTATTTCGGGAACACTATATGAAATAGGTATCGGGAAAAAACAAGAAACTGTTATCGGCGAAATTTTTGAAGATAAAACCCGAGAAAAGGCAGGAGCGACACTTCCTGCCTGTGGGCTGAAACTTGTAGAGGTATTCTATTGATATGGAAAAGATAATAACTTTGGAAATAGAGAAAAATTACGATGGATTGAAAATAGAGCATATATTGAAAAAGCATTTGGGACTTTCCGAAACTCTTACAGGAAGATTGAAAAGATGCGATGGAAGTATTCTTCTCAATGGTAAAACAGCTAAGGTAATTGAAAGAGTAAAAGAGGGAGATACTTTAAAAATTACTGTATCAGAAAAAGAATCGAAAAATATAATCCCAGCAGAGATTCCCCTTGATATACTCTACGAGGACGAGGACCTACTTGTTATAAACAAACCCCGTTCCATGCCCACACACCCTGTGCGAAATCACAGGGAAGATACTCTTGCAAACGGTGTATTATATTATTTAGATGCAAAAGAATTTCATGTGATTACACGACTTGACAAAGATACATCAGGCGTTGTACTTATTGCAAAAAATTCTGTTGCAGCAGCGATTTTAACCGAGGAAATGAAAAATAAGAGGATAAAGAAAGAGTATATAGCAGTTGTGAACGGAACACCAAATCCTCCGGTAGGAAAAATAGCTGCACCTATAAAGAAAAAAGAGGAGCACGGTATTATGCGCTGTGTTTCTCCTGACGGAAAAGAAGCGGTAACAGAATACGAAACTTTAAAAACATGGGATAATATTTCTTTGGTAAAGCTTTTTCCCATAACGGGAAGAACGCATCAGTTGAGGGTGCATATGAGCTATATTGGAAATCCCATTTACGGAGACAGTATGTACGGAGCAACACAAACAGGGGAGAAAACGCGGCTTCATTGTGAAAAGATTACGTTCACTCACCCTATGAGAAAGCAGGAAATTACAGTTATTGCTCCCATTCCTGACGACATAAAAAGAGTATGATTAACTGCCTGTTAATCATACTCTTTCTTTTACTTCAATATTTCTGCAAGCCTTACAATAAGTGCCGCGGCTTCTGCTCTTGTGAGATTTCTCTTTGGTGCAAAAATTCCGCTTGAAGTACCTTGTACCAATCTTAGTTCAACGGCTTTATTTACGGAGGAAACCGCCCAGGAAGAAATATCTCCTTTATCAGGTATGTTATATTCAGGGGTGGGAGAGACATTTCCCACAGCTTTTTCATAAAGCCTTATCATCATCACTGTAGCTTCCTCACGGGTAACTGTTTTATCCGGTGAAAATTTTGCTGTGGAAGTTCCTTTTATAATTCCGGAAAGGTAGAGGGAATTTACATGTCTATAATACCATGAAGAACTCTTGACATCTTCAAACAGAGTTAAATCTGCAGGATTGTCAACGGCAAAGGCTACGCTGAGCATTTTTGCAAATTCTGCACGGGTTATGCTGTCGTCGGGTTTGAAAAGATTCATTCCTTTCCCGTTTATAACGCCACATTTTGCAAGCATCATTATATATTCTTCACCCCAATGGGATTTTACGTCAGAAAATTCAATATCGGGATAACTTTCATTATCCAATATAGGGGTAAAGGCTAAGTTATCTTCTTCATAGGAATCATAAGTTACAAGGAAAGGCAGGGAACGGATTGTATTTCCTGAAAAGCCTGTTAAAGGACATACGGGAATAACTTCAAAATACACATATTTATTCAGAAAAGTAGTATCAAAATAAATATTTTTTCCCGTAGTTGCCACCTCAGTATAAACACCGTTTTGTGTATCGCTGACATACCAGTTAACAAAACATGCAGAGTTGTCGGAATTTTCGGCAACATTGTTAAATAGTGTAAACCCTGCCTCAACAGCATTGTTAATTTCAGGCGTACCTATAACGTGAGGATTAACCGCAACAATGGAGGCAATCTTCATCGAAAGATTGTCTGCGTACAGAGAGAAAGGTTTTCCGTTATTGGACTCTACATAGAGAAAGAGTCTTCCTACGGCATTTTCTTCCGCCAGGAAAAGTTCGGGAAGACGCTTTTCGTTAAAAGTTTCTCCTTCCCAAATGAAAAACTGCGCCAAAGGAATCATTGCTCCATCCAGGGTTTCAATAAACAGCGTTCCGGTACAGTCTGTAGCTGCGGCAAACGAGGAATTAAATACATATGCCGTATTTTTCCTGAGATGAACGTAAGAGTTGTTGAGAAGCATAAAATAGTTGCCTTTGCAGTTTATAAGTGCCCGTCTGCTTTCTCCGTCATGTCGCATATAAAGAGAGCTCTCATAGGGAGATGCAACCATCCACCATTCATTGGGAATGGTTTTTTCAAAAGTACCGTCACCGATATAATCGAAACTTATTGTAAAATCAAGTGATGCTGTAATTTCAGGATCAGGAAGATAAGTTGCAGTAAGAGTATATATCCCTGCAGTAGTGTCGGGGTATACTGTAATATAGTTTTCCGTGTTGTTAAAATACAGAGATCCGTCATTGTGTGAAATTTCAATCTTTACATCTTCGGTAGGAAGAATATTTCCCAATTGGTCACGGAGAAGTGCAGAGAACGGATAAGATGTCTGAACATTCGGCAAAGCTATATTTCCCGGGGCGTGCATCGTAATATATTCCGGTGCAGGCGATTCGCAAGAAAGCTTTATATCATCAACATATACAGTGCAGTCATTCTGAGAACACAGGTTAAGCGCAATATCGTAAATACCGCTGTTTTCCGGAACGAATGCAGCGAATACATCAACCCAATCTTCACCTGAAATATCAGTTACAGTGAAGTAAAGCGTTGTATCGTATATTCCAGCAAAGTTTTTTGCATGTATAGGCGCAAGTTTTTCCGGATTATCTGATTTTATGCGGGCGCGGATTACATACATTACACCCTCCTGCAGAAGCTGAGGATTTTCATAAGTGATTGTTGTATAGTAACCGTATCCACCGTAATTATTCGTAGGAATGGAAATATAAGTATTTCCATCTTCAGAAGATCTTGAAATCTTTGCCGTACTTGACCACAAAGTGCTTTCATCGGAAAAGTCGGAATTATCTATTATGTTGGTTGTCAATGTAATAGGTAAAAAGGCAGGGGAAAGATTGTTGTAGTTTTTTAATGCACAACTTATTGATACTGTTGACTTTTCTGATGCTTCGGAAGTTATGGTTAATGAATAATTATGGGGATTAAAAAAAACTCCATATGTCTTTGGTACTGAAAAATGCAGGCTGCTGTCGGAAAGAATATCAACAACCTGGTTTTCTGTAGTGATAAGATATGGTCTGTAATAGTTTGTTATACTTCCCGTAGCAGGAATGATTACCTCTCCCGGACCACTCAGATTAAGTGAAGAAAGTGTACAAGATGTTTCTTCAAATATAAGCTTGTCAACAAAAAAACCGAAATCTATATTTCCATCTTCAAAATGAATGGCAAGATTGTATTCACCGCTTTCTCCGGCATAAAATGTAGTTGAAAAATATCCCCACTCATCGCCAATGCCGTCAACCGATACAATGACTGTGTTTGAACCATTCCCCTTTGTAGCATGAGTTCGGGGGGAAGATGAATAATCGCTGATTGGGTTTATTACATATCCGCTTAAGGTATAAACCTTGCCTTTTTCAAGGGTGATTTTGGGAGAATAGTCAAGAACATGTGTTATCTGACCGTTTCTTACTTCGCCAAATGGATTGTTTACATAAAGGGAGCGACTTCCTTCAAACGGGTTTGATTCGTCAACAACGCCGCCGGACCACATAAGAGCGTCATCCTGTGTTTCAAAAGAATACGAAAATTCCTCAGAAGCAAAGGAGGAAATCGGGATAAGACATAACAATATTAAAATGAATGCAAATAAAAATTTTTTCATTTTGCAACTCCTTAATATTTATTGATTTTATTATACAATAAATATTGTTGTTTGTCCACCTAAAAGCAAAAAGTTTACAATCATAAAATCGGTGATTTTATTGACTTTAAAGAAAAGTTATGGTATCATTGGAAAGAATTGAATAAATTCACACAATGTGTCGTATACGCTGTATGGGCGTATATGGTGAAAAGAGAATCGGGTGCGAATCCCGAACGGAACTGCCGCTGTATGCGTTTGAGAGAATACGTCGTGACGAAAGTCGGTCACTGAGGAATTGGGAAGGCTGATGTATTTTCGCTTTACTTTCGGCTTAGAACGCGAGTCAGAAGACCTGCATTGTTGGTGTCACTCCCTGCCACAATTTTTGGCGATAGGGAGTGGTTTGTATTTGTTGTGCGACAAATACGAAGATTTCACAGGCACACAGCTGTGGCATTTTTTGCTACGGTTTTTTTATTTTACGCATTTCCGTAGCGTGGAGGTGTAGTCATAATAAAAAAAGCGAACTCAAAATGAAAGGAATATAAAAATGTCACAATCTAAAAAAATATTTGCATTCATAATTGCACTTGTAATGATTATTTCTCTTTTTCCTGCAGTGGTATCTGCAGACGGAACAAGTGTTGTGTATCTTACTGTAGAAAACACCACTTATTCTGTTGAAGAGGGTGCTCCCTGGGATGGAAAATTATTAGACACCATTCCCGTAGAGATTACCGAGGGTGAAACAAAAATTGTTGATGTAATTACGTCGGGACTTTCCGAAAAAGGGCATGCGCAGACAGGCGCAGAGGAAGGATATATCACCGATATAAACGGTCTTGGCGAGTTTTCAAGCGGAAAGACAGGAGGATGGATGGTTTCGCTGAATGACTGGTTTATAAACGCCGGAATAGATGCATTTTATGTGTCGGACGGTGATATAATAAACGTCAGATTTACCTCGACAGGACTTGGTGAAGACATCGGAAGCAGTTGGAACAATAATATTAAAAATCTTTCCGATATATCGTTTTCAGCAGGTGAACTGAACGAAGATTTTTCATCGGAGGTGTATGAATACACCCTTACGATTTCTTCAGGAACCGAAAGCATAAAAGTTACACCTACTGCCGTTAATAAAAACTTCCAGACAAGAATTTATCTTAACGCAGAATTTATTGACGGAGAAACAGAAAAGTACATTGAGGGCGAAGCTGAATTGGAAAATATACTTTGCGGTGTTTCTGCTCCCGGTGAAATACCGTCAGAGTTCGGCCTTTACAAAAGAACGGAAGAAATTCCGGTGTTAGACGGCGATGTTATTTATGTAGTTTGCGGACTTAGTTACTGGAACAGTATGAACAACGGTGAGTTCGGCTCAGGTGCGGAAGAAGTTCCTGGAACTGTATATTCGTTCAATATTGTAAAGGAAAATCCTGAAATTAACATAAACGCAGGCGTTTATGACTATACGGCACTTACATATAAAGAAAATAATCCCGAATGCAATGCAGTTGTCAGCGAAACAGGTGTTGTATATGAAACGGAGAGTTTTACTGTTGCAGAAAATACAACTGTACTTGATGCGCTGAAAGAGATATTGAACAATGCACAGATACCATATTCACTTGATTCTTACAGTAGCTACATTTCATCAGTAAACGGACTTTCGGAAATGGACTGCACCTCGCAAAGCGGATGGATGATAAGTGTTAATGATGAATTTCTTTCCGTAGGAGCAAACGAGGCTGTTTTAAATGATGGAGATACCATTAAACTTCATTATTCCGTAGAGGGTTGGGGCACCGATGTAGGAAGCTATTTTACAGGCGGCCCTGTGGTAAAAAAATTGGTTATTGGCGGTGTTACAACAAAAATTACAAGCAATACAGTATATGCCGATGAAAACGACTGGACAGGTACAACAACGTATTATTTAGGTGAATACAGAGAAGGAAAAAAGAATACTGAAATTGAGGGTGACGGAAGTCATGAAAATCCATTCATTATTCCCGTGGAAGTTCCATCAAGAACTGATATAACATCACTTACCGCAAAGTTAGAAACAAGCCTTCACGAAAAATATCTTGTTATAGGAGAGGGTGAAGGACTTACAAATATTCTTGAACAGACAAACTACGAAGATGATGTAACTTTTTCCGTTGAAACTCTCGGCGGATTTGTTAAAAATTATTACACCGTAAAGGTTACAAAGAAGTCCTACGGCGGTGGTGGAGGCGGAGGAAACTCTGCACCTGAAGAAGAGGAAGTGCCTGAAAAAGTGATTCCTCCTGCAGAAGAAGAGAAAACAGATATAATTGTAAATTTTGAAGATACAAAAGGTCATTGGGCAGAAAACTATATACAAAGGCTTGCTTCTCAGAATATAATAAACGGCAAAACGGAAAAAAGTTTTGCTCCTGATGATAAAATTACCCGTGCAGAGTTAGTAACCCTTTTATACAGGTTAAGCGGTTCAGAAGAAACATACCAAAGAAGTAATTTCAATGATGTAAAAGAATCTGATTGGTATATACAGGCAATTTCCTGGGCAGAAGAAAAAGGTATAGCCGGAGGAATGGGAAAAGGAACGTTTAAACCTGACGAATATGTAACCCGTGAGCAAACAGCGGTATTCATTATCCGTTTTTGCGAATATATGGAATACGAATTTAGAATGGTGGAAGAAAAAGAATTCAGCGATGTATCTGATTTTTCCGAATGGTCAGGAACAGCCGTTTCAAAAGCTCAGAAATACGGTATAATCAACGGGTTTGAAGATGGTACATTTGCTCCTAAAGAAACATCTACAAGGGCGCAGACTGCAAAAATGCTTTGCAATTTGCTGGACAACCATATAAAGGAATGATAAAATGAAAAAAAGAATTTTATCTTTTATAATAATTACGGCGATAATACTTTCCTCAATCTCAACAACTTTGGCGAACAGCGAAAATATCGATCCGATTTTAAAAGAAACGGCTACTTACATAACAGAAAATGTTAAGTCGCCTACTGTTGGCTCAATTGGGGGAGAATGGGCAGTTATAGGTCTTGCCCGAAGCAATGTGGAAGTAGATTCCGGCTATTATGATTGTTATTATGATAATTTGGAAAAACACATTGAAGCGTGTAGCGGTGTTCTGCACAACAGAAAATACACAGAATATTCCCGAGTTATACTGGCCGTTACGGCAATAGGAAAAGATCCTCGGAATGTGGGAGGATATAATCTTCTTATTCCATTGGGGGATTTTGAAAAAACCGTATGGCAGGGAATAAACGGTCCTGTTTGGGCACTTATTGCTCTTGATAGCGGAAGTTATCCTATTCCCGAAAATAAAGATGCCAAAATACAGGCTACTCGTGAAATGTATGTAGATTATATTTTAAAACGGCAGAACAATGACGGTGGGTGGAGCCTGGCGGAAAATATGCCTTCTGAAATTGATGTGACGGCAATGGTGTTGCAGGCACTTTCAAATTATCGTCATCTGGCGAATGTGGATAAAGCCGTAGAAAAGGCACTTGTGTTGTTACAGAACTCCCAAAATGAAAACGGCGGATTTTCCCTTTCTGGAACAGCAAGTTGTGAAAGCTCAGCGCAAGTTCTGACGGCTTTATGTATGCTCGGTATTGACTATGATTCCCCTGAATTTACTAAAAACGGTAAAACGGTATTGGATGATGTTCTTTCGTACTATACGGGAAAAGGATTTAAACACACAAAAACAGGGGATGAAAATCTGATGGCTACAGAGCAGGCGTTTTATTCTTTGGTTGCGCTTGAACGCCATAAAAACGGGAAATCAAACCTTTATGATATGACAGGCGAGTGTGAAAGTATTACAGAGATTTTTATGCGTCATATTATAAGTGTTATTGAACTACGGAAAAGAGTTGAAAGTCATTGAATAACTTAAAAAGACACCGCAGGATAATAGCTTTTGCAGGAGCAATGATTTTGCTATTGGTTTTTACATATTTTTTCTGCGGAGATAACCCTGCTGATAAAAGCGGAGAAATAGGCACAACTGATGAAATGACGATGGAAGGCAGTATTGAAACCGACAGTTTGCCGTTGGAGGAACCTGTAGTACCTACAGACGAAAGTACAGTTAAAGAAGAACCTGAACCTGTTGTTCCTCAGCCGACGGAAAAAGAAGTTGAAAACTCTGTAGATAATGAGGTGCTGACCTGCACCATTACCATAAGTTGTAATACAATTCTTGATAATATGAATTCTCTTGATGAGGCAAAACATCCTCTGATACCCTCTGACGGCATTATCCTTGAAAAAAAGGAAGTCACCTTTAATGAAGGGGAAAGTGTGTTTGATGTCCTTTTAAGGGAAACTCGTAATAGCAAAATACATATGGAGTATGTAAAAACCCCCGTATACGACAGCGCATATATTGAGGGAATACATAATCTGTATGAGTTTGATTGCGGTGAGCTTTCAGGATGGATGTACAGCGTAAATGGATGGTTTCCCAATTACGGTTGTTCAAATTACATACTTAACAACGGGGACAACATTGAGTGGGTATATACCTGTAACCTCGGAAAAGATGTAAAATAAAAAAGAAAGGAGTGTGTCAGAATGAACGAATTCAAATCCTATCATCCGTTTGTAAATTTCATATACTTTCTGTGCGTAATAGGCTTTTCTATGTTTCTGATGCACCCTCTTTCGTTAGGGATTGCTCTTTTATGTGCAATTTCTTACACTTTTGTTTTAAAGGGGAAGAAATCAGCTTTCAGGAGCATCCTTATGATTATACCCATAATTTTAATTACGGCAGTGATAAATCCTCTGTTTAATCACGCAGGGGTGACTATTTTGGAGTATTTTCCGTCAGGAAATCCTTTGACGGCAGAATCTGTTTGTTACGGTATTGCAGCAGGCACAATGCTGGCGGCTGTAATTCTCTATTTTTCATGTTATAACGCAGTTATGACAAGCGATAAATTTATTTATCTTTTCGGAAAAATAATTCCTACACTATCGCTGGTTTTTTCAATGATATTAAGATTTGTTCCCAATCTTATTTCTCGTATTAAGGAAATAACAAACACACAAAAAACTCTTGGCAGAGATATTTCGAAAGGCAGTATAATAAAACGCCTTAAATGTGCAATGAGAATATTGTCAATTCTTGTTACATGGTCTTTGGAAAATGCAATAGATACCGCAGACAGTATGAAAAGCAGGGGGTACGGACTTCCGGGAAGAACAGCATATTCCAATTTCCGTTTTGAAAGAAGAGATGTAAAAGTTTTGCTGTGGATGCTGGTGCTTTCGGGAATAACCGTTGCAGGAATATTCGGAGGATATCTCAGTTATAATTATTTTCCCATTTTTGAAGTTGAACAGTTTACGCCCGTGTCATGTTTTATTCATTTGTCATATTTCCTTTTGTGTATGACACCGATTATTATTGAATGGAGGGAGGAGTACAGATGGAAAGCTATAGAATAAAAAACCTTACATTTAAATACCCTGCCTCTGAAGACTGTGCAATTGACGGAATAACCTTTGATATAGGGAAAGGTGAATTTGTCACCATATGCGGACATTCGGGATCGGGAAAATCAACGCTTCTCAGACTATTGAAACCTTGTCTGTCTCCCAATGGAGAAAAGCAAGGAGAAATCCTTTTTGAAGAGAACAATCTGTTCTCCCTTGACACGGAAGGACAAGTAAGAAAAATCGGGTTTGTAATGCAGTCTCCGGAAAGTCAGATAGTAACGGATAAAGTTTGGCACGAGCTTGCTTTTGGACTTGAAAGTCTCGGTGTAAAAAATTCCGAGATACGCACACGCGTGGCTGAAATGGCATCGTTTTTTGGTATAGAAGAATGGTTTCATAAAAAAACAACAGACCTTTCGGGCGGTCAGAAACAGCTTCTCAATCTTGCATCCGTAATGGTGATGCAACCGTCCGTTCTGATATTGGACGAGCCCACCAGTCAGCTTGATCCTATTGCGGCGCAGACTTTCTTAGGAGCCGTTTCAAAAATAAACCGTGAACTGGGTGTTACAATTATTCTTTCTGAACACCGTCTTGAAGATGCACTTGAACTCAGCGATAAGATAATTGTTCTGGAAGAAGGAAAAGTACTTTATTGCGGGAAACCTGAAAACGTAACGAAACCGCTATCAGATTCAGGAAGTGAAATGCTTCAGGCAATGCCTGCGGCAATGAGAATATATGCAGCTTTGGACGGGGCAGATATTTCTCCCGTCACAGTAAGAGAGGGAAGAAGATTTCTTTTTGAATATGCAGAAAAATATTCCTTTGAAAACATAAAATCTGAGCCTGTTCAAAATAACAACGAGGAAATACTTAAAATAGAAGATGCATATTTCAGATATGAAAAGAACCTTCCCGATGTGGTGAAAGCTCTTAATATGACCGTAAAAAAAGGTGAATTTTATGCTGTTCTTGGAGGTAATGGGAGCGGAAAAACAACAACTCTTTCCATGATTTCAGGTATAAATAAGCCTTATCGGGGGACAGTCAGCCTGAAAGACGAGAAAACTGTAATTGGTTTGCTTCCCCAAAATCCACAGACGCTTTTTGTGGAAAAAACTGTGGAAAAAGACCTGTACGAAATGCTTTCCGACGCCAAAATTTCAAAAGAAGAAAAGAAAAATATATTTGATGAAATTGTAAGCCTTTGTGAACTTAAAAAGCTTCTTGACCGTCATCCCTACGATTTGTCAGGCGGAGAAATGCAGAGGGTTGCCCTTGCAAAAGTCCTTTTACGGAAGCCTTCGATTCTATTGCTCGACGAACCTACAAAAGGAATGGATACAGGGTTTAAAAATATTTTTGCCGATATTCTTAAATCGCTTCAAAAAGCAGGCACAACAATTATTATGGTTTCGCATGATGTGGAATTTTGTGCAAAATATGCCGACAAATGTGCTATGTTTTTTGATGGTGGAATTGTCAGCGAAAGCGCCCCGAAAGAGTTTTTCTCCGGAAAAAGTTTTTATACAACTGCGGCAAACAGAATTTCGCGAGGAATTATTGATGGTGCAGTAACCGTTGAAAACATTCTGGATGCTTTCGGTAAAAAAGAAAAATCAATAAAAAAAGAAAAAAGCATTATAACTGATAATTTGAAAAAGAATCCCACCGAAAAGGAAGAAGTCAGGAGAGAGAAAGTTCCCCGAAGCACAATTTGGATGAGCGTAATTATGGTTTTGGTCATTATGCCCCTGACAGCGGCAGCGGGAATATATCTTCTTGACGACAAAAAATACTATTTTATAAGTGTGATTCTTATAATTGAAGCAATGATTCCTTTTATGTTCTCCTTTGAAAAGAGAAAAGCATCGTCAAGAGAAGTAGTTGTTATAAGCTCACTTTGTGCAATAGCTGTTGCAGGGAGAATTGCGTTTTTTATGTTACCACAATTTAAACCTCTTGCCGCAATAGTAATCATAACCGGTATATGTTTTGGTGTGGAAGCCGGTTTTTTGACAGGGGCGATAAGTACATTCGTGTCCAATTTTTACTTTTCACAAGGCCCTTGGACTCCTTGGCAAATGTTTGGTATGGCGGCTGTGGGTTTTTTGGCAGGGCTTATTTTCCGCAAAGATGTAATGAAAAAATCACGGATAATAATGTGCTTGTTCGGCATAGCTGTAATTATGCTTGTTTACGGTCCCATAGCAGATTTGAGTGCACTTTCAACGGTGAAAAACCCGACTTTGGAATATATGTTTGCCACTTGGAGTTTTGGTCTGCCTTTTAATCTTATTCATGGAGTGTCAACGGCATTTTTTCTTTTTACTTGTGCACCTGTAATGATAGAAAAACTTGAAAGAATAAAAGCAAAATATAGGATTAAATAAGTCTCTGTATTAGATAAGTATTGGTATGCATAAATGACCTTTTTATGAATACATAATAGAAAATGAGAGGGAGCAAGGTGTATTTCAACCTTGCTCCTTTTAGAATATATGTGCTGTTTAGTTCA
>SVJW01000037.1 GCA_015068735.1 Oscillospiraceae bacterium | reverse complement strand
AAACGATAAAGAGATTACAATTGAAAAAAGCAAGGCTGCATCAATCAGACTTGCATTCAAATTTTGATAGGAGTGTTTAAGAAAAAATGAACAAGGAACTTATACTCGCACTTGACGCACTTGAACAAGAAAAGCGCATCAAAAAGGAAGTTATGTTTGAAGCTCTTGAAGCAGCACTCGTTACTGCTTACAAGAAGAATTTCGGTGCAGGCTACAACTGCTTTGCAGAAGTTAACCGTGAAAACGGTGATATGCGTGTTTACTGCACAAAAGTTGTTGTTGAAGAGGTAGAAGACCCCTGCACAGAAATCACACTTGAAGAAGCACAGGCAGTTAACAAGCGTTATCAGATCGGTGACAGCGTTGACTTTGAAGCTTCTCCCGCGAAGTTCGGCAGAATTGCCGCACAGACAGCTAAGCAGATGGTTGTACAGAAAATCCGTGAAGCAGAACGCGGAAATATGTACGATGAATACAGCGACAAGGAAAATGACGTTATGAGCGGTAAGGTTGAAAAGCTTGACCGCAGAGGTATCATGATTGACCTCGGTACTGCAGAGGCTCTTCTTGCTCCCTCCGAGCAGATTCCCGGTGAAGATTATACTCCCGGCAGAAGACTTAAAGTATATGTATTTGAAGTTAAGAAGACTACAAAGAGTGTAAACCTTAACGTTTCCAGAACACATCCCGGTCTTGTAAAGAAGCTTTTTGAACAGGAAGTTCCCGAAATTGCAGACGGAACAGTTCAAATTAAGTCAATCGCAAGAGAAGCAGGCAGCCGCAGTAAGCTTGCAGTATATTCTGAGGATCCCAATGTTGATCCGGTAGGTGCTTGTGTAGGGCAGAAAGGCGTTCGTGTAGCAGGTATCGTGCAGGAGCTTAACGACGAGAAGATTGACGTTATCCAGTACAGTGAAGATCCTGCAGAATATATCAGCGCGGCTCTTAACCCCGCAAAGGTTGTAAGCGTTGAAATTGATGAAAAGAACAAATCCGCACTTGTTATCGTTCCTGAATTCCAGCTTTCGCTTGCTATTGGTAAGGAAGGACAAAATGCCCGTCTTGCCGCAAGACTTACAGGATGGAAGATTGATATTAAGAGCGATAAAGACTATGAGGGGACTGAGGCGTAATGTCTACCCCACTCAGAATGTGCGTTGTATGCAGACAAATGAAGCCGAAGGCCGAACTTTTAAGAATTGCTAAGAAGGATGGAGAATTTTCGGTTGATGTTTCGGGAAAACTGCCCGGAAGAGGTGCATACATATGCAAGGGAGACAGTTGCCGTGAAAAGTTCGACAAACAGCGTTCGTTTGAGAGAGCTTTTAAAGGTGCAGTTCCCCCCGAAGTTAAAGAAAATATAAAAAAGGAACTGATTTAATGAACGATAGATTACTTGGTATGCTGGGTATGGCAGTCCGTGCAGGTAAAGTGTGCTTTGGTGTATTTATGACAGAAAAAGCTCTTAATGACGGAAAAGCCTGTCTGGTAGTAGCCGCGGAAGATATGGGGGCAAGTAACCGCCGCAAAATAGAAGGAAAATGCAAAGAATGGAATACAGACCTTATATTCTATTCCGATAAGGAATCCCTAAGTAAAGCCATAGGAAAAAAGGATACTCCCGTTGTGGCAGTATGCGACGAAGGATTTGGTAAGGCTATCGTTAAAATTTACGGAGGTGCTCAGAAATGATTGCAAAACAGAAAATCAGTGCAATAGCAAAAGATATAAATATTCCCGGCAAGGAAATTGTTAAAATGCTTGCCGAAGTAGCAGGTATTACAAAAAGTACCGCTGCATCTCTTGATGTAGAAGAAATGAGCCTCGTAATGGAGTATTATACACAGAAGTTTGACGATGGCACAAGCATCGAGGAATATGTAAATGCTCAGCAGGAAAAGGTTGAAGCTGAAAAGAAAGCTAAGAAAGAAGAAGCTCCTGCAGTCGAAGAAGCTCCCGCCGAAGAGCCTGCAGAAGTAGAAATTTCTACAAAAAAGACAGTTCGTTATGTTGATACAAGAACTAACGCAGTTGACCTTGATATGCAACTTGCAAAGGAAAAGGCTGAAGAGCTTGCTCCCGAAATGAAGGATACTGAAACAAACAAGCAGAGAGTTAAGAAGAACAAGAACAAGCAGCAGCCTCAGAAGAAAAATCAGCCTAAGCAGCCTGAAATGCCGAAGCCCAAGAAAGAAGAAAAGCCTCAGCCTATTCACGTTATTATCCCCGATACGATTACAGTAGGCGAGCTTGCACAGAAGCTTAAGGTTGGTGCTACCGAAATTATCAAACGCCTTATGCAGCTTGGTATTATGGCGGCTATGAACCAGGAAATTGAATATGATGTTGCTGCACTTATTGCTGAAGATATGGGTGCAGAGGTTGAGCGAGAAATTATCATCACAGCAGAGGATAAGCTCCTCAGCGATGCAGAAGCTCCCGACGATGAAAAGGATCTTCTCCCCCGTCCTCCCGTTGTCTGCGTAATGGGTCACGTTGACCACGGTAAGACAAGTCTTCTTGACGCTATCAGAAGTACAAATGTTACCGCAAGCGAAGCCGGCGGTATCACACAGCACATCGGTGCATATATGGTAAAAATCAACGACAGTCCCATTGCATTCCTTGATACTCCCGGACATGAAGCATTCACAGCAATGCGTGCCCGTGGTGCAATGGTTACTGATATTGCTATCCTGGTTGTTGCGGCTGATGACGGTATCATGCCCCAGACAATCGAAGCTATCAACCACGCAAAAGCGGCTGAAGTAAGCGTAATCGTTGCTATCAACAAGATTGATAAAGAGGGCGCTAACCCCGACAGAGTTAAGCAGGAACTTACAGAACACGGTCTTGTTCCCGAAGAATGGGGCGGCGACGTTATCTGCGTAGAAGTAAGTGCAAAACAGCGTAAAAACATTGATTCACTTCTTGAAATGGTACTCCTTACCGCTGAAGTAAAAGAACTTAAAGCTAACCCCAACCGTCACGCAAGAGGTACTGTTATCGAGGCTAAGCTTGATAAGGGTCGCGGTCCCGTTGCAACAGTTCTTGTACAGAACGGTACTCTCCGTCAGGGTGACATCATCGTAACAGGTACTGCCGTTGGTAGAGTAAGAGCAATGGTTGACGACAAGGGTAAGAAGATTAAGGAAGCTATCCCCTCTACACCCGTTGAAATTGTTGGTCTCAGCGAAACTCCTGATGGTGGCGATCCTTTCTATGTAGTAGAAGACGAGCGTGCAGCTCGTGCTGTTGTTGAAATGAGAAAGCAGAAGATTAAAGATGAAGCTAACAAAGCAAGACAGAGAGTTAACCTTGACGACCTCTTCAGTCAGATTCAGCAGGGCGATGTTAAGGATCTTAACATCATCGTTAAGGCGGACGTTCAGGGTAGCGTTGAAGCTGTAAGACAGAGTCTTGAAAAGCTTTCCAACGAGGAAGTTCGTGTAAGAGTTATCCACGGTGCAGTTGGTGCTATTACAGAAAGTGACGTAACACTTGCATCTGCATCCAACGCTATTATTGTAGGTTTCAACGTACGTCCCGACGTAGGTGGCAGAAATGCGGCTGAACTTAATAAGGTTGATATGCGTATGTACAGAGTTATTTACGAAGCCATCGAAGAAATCGAAGCGGCTATGAAAGGTATGCTTGCTCCCACATTCCGCGAAGCAGTTATCGGTCATGCTGAAATCCGCCAGACCTTCAAGGTTAGCGGTGTAGGTACAATCGGCGGTTGCTACGTTACAGACGGTAAGATTCAGCGTAACTGTAGCGTAAGAATTGTTCGTGACGGTATCGTTATCCACGAAGGTGAGCTTGATTCACTTAAGAGATTCAAGGACGACGCTAAGGAAGTAGCAAGCGGCTACGAATGTGGTATGGGATTTGTACGCTTCAATGACATCAAAGAAGGCGACGTAGTAGAATGCTTTATAATGGAAGAAGTAAAAAGATAATCGCACATTTTATTTAAAAACAAAGACAAAATAAGTAAATGAGGGAAAACCTCATTTACTTATTTTTGAAAGAAGGGCTATATTATGTCTTTTAAAAGAACAGATCGTATAAACGAAGAAATAAAAAAGGAATTAAGCAGTATTATAAGAGATCTTAAAGATCCCAGAATTCCCATGATGACAAGTGTTGTAAACGTAAACGTTACAAACGACCTTCGCTATGCAAAGGCATTTATATCCGTTATGGGAACCGATGAAGAAAAAAAGGAAGCTATAAAAGGACTTAAGGCTGCGGCAGGTTTTATCCGCCGTGAGGTTGGCAGCCGTGTTAATCTTCGCGCTGTGCCGGAATTTACTTTCGAGCTTGATACAACCATTGAATACGGTGCTCACATCAACAAACTTCTTAATGATATAAGCAAAGAAAACTGAAAGGGGTTTATTTATGCAAAAAGTAATTGACCACCTTAAAAAGCAAAGCTCCGTGGCAATTTTCGTACATGTTAATCCTGATTGGGATTGTATCGGAAGTGCTATGGCATTAAGATGTGCGCTCCGAAGCATAGGAATTAAGTCCGACGTTTTCACAGAAACACCCCTATCAAGGCATCTTTGCATTCTCGACACGGATGTTATAACTTATTCAGAAAATGCAGTTGCACCTGATTACGAATGCTACTGTGCAGTTGACGTGGGAAGTGCAGACAGAATCGGTTTATGGGGAACTTTTGTTGCCGAAAAAGAAAATACTGTTTGCATAGACCACCACTATCTGAATGCGCCTTTCGGCAAAGTCAGTTATGTAGAGCCAAAAAGAAGCGCTACAGGCGAGCTTATATATGAAATGCTCACTCTTGGCGGTTTTGAAATCACCAAAGAAATTGCAAGCTATCTTTATTGTGCAATTTCTTCCGATACGGGATCTTTCCAATATGCATCGGTCAACCGCCGCACCTATGAAATTGTGATTGCACTTACCGATACAGGTATTAACACAACATGGCTTTGCAGTATGCTTTACGAAAGAAACAGCTTAACTCAGCTTAAATTAAAAGCAGAGGCTATAAACTCTATAAAGCTCTATAAAAACGGTACAATCGCAACGGCAAAGCTCACTAATGAAACGATGGTTAAATACAACGCTGACAAAAGCGATGCCGATGCACTGGCTCAGCTCCCCCGAAGTATTGACGGAGTTATGATAAGTGCATTTTTAAAGGAACTTCCCGACGGAAGCATCCGTGTTAATCTCCGCAGTCTCGGTGATTACAGCGTAGAGCCGGTAGCGAAAATTTTCGGTGGCGGTGGTCATAAAAAAGCTGCAGGTTGCACTTTTGAAGGAATTTCTATTGAAGAAGCTGAAAAACAGCTTATTGAGGAACTGATTAAATTATGAACGATTATTGCGGAATAGTAATTTTAAATAAACCGGTAGGGATTTCCTCCCACAAGTGCGTAGGAATAGTTCGTAAGGCATTGGATATGAAGAAAGTCGGTCACACGGGAACACTCGATCCCGAGGCAAGCGGTGTTCTTCCTATTTTAGTAGGTCCTGCTACAAGAGCCTCCGACTTTTTAACAACTGAAGACAAACGTTACCGTGCTACAATTTTATTGGGAACAAAAACCGATACTCTTGATATGGCAGGCGAAATTTTAGAGGAAAATCCCGTAAACGTGACTGAGGAAGAAATACGCTTTGTTATCAATAAATTCATCGGCGATATTAAACAGATACCTCCGATGTACAGTGCCATTCAGGTTAACGGGCAGCGGCTTTACCACCTTGCACGCCAAGGCGTGGAAATTGAGCGTGAAGCCCGTGATATAACAATCTTTTCAATTGAAATTGAAAAGATTGAACTTCCCGAAATAACCGTCAATGTACATTGCAGTAAGGGTACATATATCCGCACACTTGCATCCGATATAGGCGATGCATTAGGTTGCGGCGGATGTATAAAAGCACTTGAGCGAACTTCTTCAGGAGTATTTACCATTGATAAGGCTATTCCTCCTGAAGAACTTATGGCACTCAGCGAAAAAGGAGAAGTGGAAAAAGCCATTCTTCCCCTTGATTCATTTTTTGAAAATTATGAAGCTATCAAACTCGATAAAAAAAGAGCTGATCGCGTAAAGAACGGTGTTTCCATTTATTACCGTGGCAAGACAATCGGTAATTTTTATCGTGTTTACGATGAGAACGGTGTATTTATAGCACTCACTCAGGCAGATATTATTGATGAAAGAGAGTGCCTCAGACTTATAAAGGGGTTTTATAAATGAAAGCTACCTCTATAGCACTCGGTTTTTTCGACGGGGTGCATATTGCACATCAAAAAATAATAAAATCGGCAGTGGATTTTGCTAATGAAAACTCGCTTACTCCCATTGCGCTAAGCTTTGACAAATCTCCCCTTGAGATACTTTGTCCTGAAAAAGTGAGGTATATCACCACACTTGAGGGCAAACAGGAAATTATAGAAAAACTTGGCGCGAAGGCAGAATTTTTGACAGTCAGCAAGGATTTGCTCAATATGTCTCCCGAGGATTTTATAGAGAAAATTCTGGTTAATAAATATAATGTAAAACACATTGTTTGCGGATATGACTACCGTTTCGGCAAAGGTGGAAAAGGCGATACAGAACTACTTTGTAAAATGGGTGAAAACCTTGGTTTTACTGTAGAAATTCTTGACTGCGAAGTTCTGTGGGGAGAAAAAATTTCCTCCAGCCGTATAAGAGAGTTGATTTCCGAAGGGAATATAGAATCTGCAAATGAACTTATCGGAAGAAATTTTTCTCTTTCGGGAGAAGTTTGCGAAGGTAAACATCTTGGAAGAAAGTTGGGTTTTCCAACAGCCAATGTGTTTTTTGGCAAGCATACCATTATACCTAAAAACGGAGTATATAAAACCATTGTAACCGTAAAAGGTAACGGCTATCCTGCCATTACCAATACAGGAATTAACCCCACAGTTGGCGGTGAAGCACTCCGTACAGAAACATATATTCCTGATTTTGAAGGAAATCTTTACGGGGAAAAAATCAACATCGAATTTATCGGATTTATCCGAGAAGAAAAAAAGTTTGACAACATCGAAGAACTAAAAAAACAGATTCAAGCAGATGTAAGCTCATTATAAAGGTGAAATTTATGAAAACAGGACTTGTTTTGGAGGGCGGTGCAAGCCGCGGCTACTTTACGGTAGGTGCTCTTGACGCTCTTATTGATATAGGATTTAAGGCAGATTATCTCGTGGGAACTTCCGCCGGTATTGCAAACGGAATTTCTTACGTTTCAAATCAGCGTGGCAGAGGACTCAGAATAGGACTTGAATACCTTAATGACAAGCGTTATATGGGTATGAGACACCTTCTCAATCCCAAAAAACGCAGTTATTACAATGTTGAGTTTGTTTTCGGCGAACTTCCCAACAAGATTATTCCTTTTGACAAGGAGGCTTTCGACAAATCGGGATGCCGCGTTGTTGCTGCACTTACAAACCTTAATACAGGTAAATGTGAATACCACGATGTAACAGGTGATGATCCTGAGTGGAAAACAGTTGTTGCAAGCTGCGCTCTTCCTATAATGTTCCAGCCTGTTGAGATTGACGGTCAGCTTTATATGGACGGCGGAATTACTGAATCTATCCCCTTTCAGAAGGCTATTGATGACGGTTGTGACAAAATTATAGTTATACTTACCCGTGAACGCAGCTACATAAAGAAGCCTGAAGCTGCGCTTGGAATAAGCGGTTTTCTCTACAGAAAATATCCCGAGTTACGAAAAGCTCTCGAAAATCGCACCGAAATGTATAACGACAGACATCATAGGCTCTTAGAGCTTGAAAAAGAGGGAAGGATTATCCTGATTGCCCCTGAGATTGATACATCGGGATGGAAAAGAACTGAAAGAAGGCCCGAAAAAATCCAGGAAATGTATGATATAGGGTATCAGACATTAATGAAATATAAAAATGAAATTATGGCATAAAAATAATAGCAGGTTAACCTGCTATTATTTTTTTATATTATCCCAATATGCTTTTGTCTGTTGTTCTAACTTACTTTCGCCATACTGATAGTATTTTCTGCCCAAAAGTGTATCAGGCAAGTACTGTTGCTTTACATAGTGATTCGGGTACTCATGGGGATACTTGTAGTTTGTTCCGTGCCCCATCTTCTTCGCACCCTGATAATGGGCATCTTTAAGATGCGGTGGAATATCTCCCATAAGTCCGCTTTGGATATCATAAAGTGCTGCATCAACTGCACAGATTGCGCTGTTCGATTTCGGTGCGGTTGCAAGCATTATTACCGCCTCTGCAAGTGGAATTCTCGCCTCCGGAAAGCCGAGCTGAAGTGCCGCATCTACACATGCTTTGGTAATGACAATTGCATTGGGGTACGCAAGACCTATATCCTCTGCCGCCATAACAAGGATTCTTCTGCAAATGCTCTGCAAATCTCCTGCCGCTACAAGGCGCGACATATAGTGAAGTGCCGCATCGGGGTCGCTACCTCTGACCGATTTCTGAAAAGCACTCAAAACATCATAGTGACTGTCACCGTCACGGTCGTGACGGAATGCCTTTTTCATGGTCACTTCTTCCGCAAGAGCAAGGTCAATTACTATATTCTGATTCTCGTCGGGAGTTGCCGCCATAACTGCAACTTCCAGAGAGTTAAGCGCCTTTCTCACGTCACCACAGGCACTGGCGGCTATATTGTCTGCTGCATCATCTTCCAGAATTACGGGGTATTCAAGAGTATCCTTAGCACGATAGAGTGCTTCTTTTATATCAGCCGTATCAACGGAGTAGAATTCAAACACCGTTGAACGTGATAGAATTGCGTTGTATATGTAAAAGTACGGATTTTCCGTGGTTGATGCAATAAGAGTAACTTTACCATTTTCAATACATTCAAGAAGTGACTGCTGCTGCTTTTTATTGAAGTTCTGAATCTCGTCAAGATACAAAATCACACCATCTGCGCCAAGCATTGTCTCCGCTTCCTGCAAAATAGCTTTTATGTCAGAAACGGACGCGTTTGTTGCATTCAGCTTGTAAAGAGGCTTGTTCGCATTTTTTGCGGCAATATTGGCAACGGTTGTCTTTCCTATTCCCGAGGGGCCGTAGAAAATCATATTGGGAATATCGCCACTCTGTATTATATTGTAAAGAACTTTTCCCTCGCCAAGGATGTGTTTTTGTCCTACCACATCCGAAAGTGACTGAGGGCGCATTCTGTCTGCCAATGGACTGCGCATAGTCGTTCTTCCTTTCCAGAAATATCAAATACTATTATACAAACTTTTTCTTTCAAAAACAAGAGTTTTATGATAAAATGTATACAGGAGATGATAATATGAGAAGAAAAGAAAGAGCAGAAGCTTTTTTTGATATTTTGGCAGAGACTTATCCCGATGGAATATGCTCACTTGAATACGAAACTCCCCTTCAACTTTTAATTGCAACCCAGCTTTCGGCACAATGTACCGATGCAAGAGTGAATGTAGTTACAAAAGATTTATTTAAAAAATATCCCGATGCTACCTCCTTTGCAAATGCCGAATTGAAAGAACTGGAACAGGACATAAAATCAACGGGATTTTACCATAACAAGGCAAAAAATATAATTGCCTGTTGCCAAAGAATACTTTCGGATTTTGGCGGAGAAATCCCCGATAATATGGAAGATATGCTCTCCCTTGCAGGAGTTGGCAGAAAAACCGCAAATCTTGTTCTGGGAGACATTTTTGGAAAAGGTGGTATGGTCATAGACACCCATGCAAAAAGGATTTTAAAAAGAGTAGGGCTTACCCACGAAACCGAACCTGAAAAGGTTGAAAAAGACACAGAAAACCTTCTTTCCAGAGACAAGCATAGCGACTTTTGTCACAGGCTTGTTCTTCACGGAAGAGCATATTGCACAGCCAGAAATCCAAAATGCAGCATTTGTCCATCTTCTGCTGTGTGTAAAAAAGTCGGAGTTTAATGAAAAAGGTATTGAAAAAAAGATATACATATTATATAATTAAAAGAGATATGCTCGGAATTTTTCACATCACTTAAGTCCCTTTGGACAGAATGGAGATTTTTATGAGTAAAAACGAAAAAAATTATTATGAGGACCAAGCCGCAAGGTCCCGCTTTGCCGTTGGTATGGATGAGGAAGAGTATGATCCTCGCTATGAAAAATACAATGGTTTTTCCAATCGTCGCGAGATGATTTTTGCTTCTATCCAGAATTATTTCGGCAACTGTAAAACCATGATGTCAAGTTCTATCCATCATTTGCGTGCTCCCTCCACAATTATCGTTATTATCTTTCTGGTTGCATTATACATAATTCTCGGCGTTACCGGTATTGTTGGCTTTGAATTTTCGATAAATGAAAATATCCGTGAAATGAAAATCAGCCTCGATATTATTGTAAATGCACTTTTGGGATTTTTCTATGGTCCTGTTACAAGTTGCATCAGCGTTACACTCTGTTGCCTTGTTAAAATGGTTGTTTCCCCCGATAACGACTTCTTTATCGGTTATGTTATTCTTGCCGCTGTAGCAGGATTTCTTCACGGATGGATTCTGTACAGGCATAAAACAATGTGGTTCGGTACAAGATTCCGCGGCTTTTTCACCGACTTGTTGGCAAAAACTATTGTAACACGCTTTATGGTGTCTATAGTAATAAATGTCCTTTTGAAAGGTCTTATTCTGTACATAGCTTTCCAATATCCGATTTATGAGTTTATTCTTCACTACAAATATTCAGAAGTCGAGCTTGTTACGTTCTCCGCTTTTGTTGAGGTATTTATTGCCGGACTGATTGTTGATACATTAGTTGTATTTTTCACTTTATCAGCAGTTAACTTCCTTGCTTCAAAGGCATTCCCTGTCCAATATGCTCAGCCTGAGTTGTTTATTGATGAAAACGGAGCTTTGAGAAACCTGGAAGAAGAAAATTCTTCTCTTAATTAAAATATTTTCAGGAGGCAGTTCTTTTGGATTACTCTTTTGACGAAAAAATAGATGTAAAACTGATTACTTTATTTATTATTGACGGTTTTAAAATGCCCGTACCAAATTCTTATATAGTCGATGTTCTTGCCTTGGAGCCTTTTATTAACTATTTTGATTTACAGCAACAGATAGGCGAACTGGAAGAAGACGAGTTTGTAGCTTACTATGTTGAGGATAACGCCAGATTCTACACTCTGGCAGAGAAAGGGAAACAAGCTTTGGAATTTTTCTCTCAAAGAATTCCAAAAACAGTTCGAGAAAGGCTTTTAAGGATAATAAAAATTAAAATAAAAGACCTTAGAAATGCTCTTAGTATAAAAGCCGAATACAAAAAGGTTAATGACATCGAATACAGTATTTCTTTGGGAATTTCAGAAGGAAATTATGATATGTTCAATGTATCTATTTCCGTCAGTGACGAACTTATGGCAAAAAAAATGTGCGCTGCATTCAAAAATGATCCGCAGACACTCTATTCAGAGTTTCTTTCAATATTGACAAAAAATATTTGATTAAGGAGAGAATTATTAAATGGCAGAATTACGTTGGCATCCATTAACAAAAGACTGGGTTATGATAGCATCCCACAGACAGAACCGTCCGCAGATGCCCAAGGATTGGTGTCCTTTTTGCCCAGGTCCCGATAACGACAAAGTTCCTAAGTCGTTTGATGTATTAAAATACGATAATGACTTTCCTGCACTTTCTCAGAATCCTCCGGCTATGGACGATGTAGCAACAAAGATTTACAAGACTGCTCCGTCTTACGGTAAGTGCGAAGTTGTTTTATATTCACCCGAGCATACCGTAACTCTTCCTGAGCTTCCCGAAAGCCATGTGAGAAAGCTTGTGGATTTATGGACAGAAAGATTTTCCGAGCTTAGTCAGGATGAGAAGATTAAGTACATATTTATATTTGAAAACCGCGGTGATGTTGTAGGCGTTACAATGCCCCACCCCCACGGACAGATATACGGTTACAGCTTCATTCCCAAGAAGCTTGAGCTTGAACTTACTTCAAGCAAGGAGCATCACGAAGAAACAGGTCATTGTCTTTTCTGTGATATGATAAATGATGAAGTAAAAGACGGCAGACGCGTAATTTTTGAAAATGAAGATTTCATTTGCTTCCTTCCCTTTTTCTCAGAATATCCCTACGGTGTGTACATAGCATCCAAATCACATAAACAGTATCTTACCGAATTTACCGAAAGAGAAAAGGATAATCTTGCAAAAGCTGTAAGAGAAGCGGCAGGAACGCTTGACAATCTTTTTGGTTACACATTCCCTTATATGATGTGTATGCATCAGGGACCCGTGAACAGTGGCGATACAAGTGATTACTATCACTTCCACATAGAATTCTTCCCACCAATGAGAAGTGCGGACAAACAGAAATTTAACGCTTCCAGCGAAACAGGAGCATGGGCACATTGTAACCCTACAGCTCCTGAAGCTACAAGCGAGGAGCTTCGTGCGGCATATAAGAAATACATTCAGTCACAGAAGTGAGGTATATTATGACACCCAATGAAATCAAATCCGAATTTATAAAACTTTATGGCGGAAGCGAAGAAGATATTCGTATATTCTATTCCCCCGGCAGAGTTAATCTTATAGGCGAACACACAGACTACAACGGCGGTTTTGTATTCCCTGCTGCTCTTACAATGGGTACAATGATTGCCCTCAGAGTTAACGGAGAAAGCAAACTCCGTATGAAAGCAACAGACCTTCCTGATTTGGTTGAGATGGATATTGATAATCTTGACAATTACCGCGACCTTTGGTGGGGTAACTATCAGGCAGGCGTATGTGTAGAACTTTTGAAGGAGGGCTACGACATTGTAGGATGCGATATGCTCTACGATGATACTCTTCCTCACGGTGGCGGTCTTTCCTCCTCTGCAGCTATTGAGGTTGCAACAGCTCTTGCATTTGCTACACTTTCTAACGAGAAAAACGGCATTACCGAGCCTGTTGATATGATTAAAATGGCATTTATCGGTCAGGCGGCTGAGCATAATTACTGCAATGTAAACTGCGGTATAATGGACCAGTTTGCTTCTGCAATGGGCAAACGCGATCACGCCATTTTCCTCGACTGTAAAAAGATGGACTATCAGCTTGTTCCTCTTAAAATGGACGGTTGCAAACTTGTTATTACAAACACAAACAAAAAGCACTCCCTTGCTTCCAGTAAGTACAATGAGCGCAGAAGTGAGTGTGACACAGGTTATGCAATCCTTAAAGAAGCTCTCCCCGAAATCACTTGTCTTGGTGATGTAACGGTAGAAATGTTTGAGGGTGTTAAACATCTTATAAAGGACGAAATAATACTTAACAGAATTACTCATGTAATCAACGAGGATGACAGAGTTCTCCGCAGTATAAAATCCCTTACAGACGGTGATATAGAGCTTTTCGGAAAGCTCATGACTGAGAGCCACGTTTCACTCCGCGACCTTTATGAGGTTACAGGCGACGAGCTTGACACCTTGGCAGCCGAGGCATGGAAAATTCCCGGTGTGCTTGGCAGCCGTATGACAGGTGCAGGATTTGGCGGAAGTACAGTTTCTATTGTTAAGGAAGAAGCTGTGGATGAATTCAAAGAAAAAGTCGGTAAAAACTATACTGAAAAAATCGGTTATGCCCCCACATTCTATGTATGTGACATAGGCGATGGCGGACGCGAAATCAAATAATTCATAAAAAAAGCTTTATCAACCTAAGTTGATAAAGCTTTTTTTACCGTATAGGAATTTGCGTTCCTATACGGTAAAAATATTTGATTTTAAGCCGTGCGAGAATTTCCTCGCTATGCTCGGAAAACGCACATGGCACAACAAAGTGATTACCTCCGCACCGCAGGTGCAGTGACGGAGTCACTTTGTTCTTACGAACCTGATTTTAATGATACATTATAATTTAATTCTGTTACTATACTTTCTTCCGTAACATCGTAGGGCATTTCTATATGGAAAGTATATTTTCTGTTATTTTCCTCATCGGAATCAATTGATACGTCTCGAACTGAAATTCCTTTTTCCGAAAGAAGATTTGTCATCTTCTCCTGGAAGTTCTCTTCATTTACTCCCCTGATTACAAGAACCTTTGCTTTGGGAAGTTTTATCCAACGGAAGTTTTTGTGGAGAATAATCTGCGCAAAAAGAATAAGTACTGTCGCACATATACCGATGCTGTACATACCTGCACCGATTGCCATACCAACACCGGAGGTTGCCCATATGCCTGCCGCTGTTGTAAGACCTGTGATAGTATTTCTATGTACGAATATCATACCTGCACCCAAGAAACCGATACCGCTTGCAATGGTGGATGCAATTCTGGAAGGGTCAAGCCTTACCTCCACACCTTCGTAAATTCCCTTGCTGATTACGTCAAAGAATGCATACTTTGACACAACCATCATAAGTGCCGCACCGCAGGCAACAACGAAGTGAGTTCTGATACCTGCCTCCTTACTGCGGTTTTTTCTTTCAAGACCAATTATCATACCGCATATACCTGCAAGAAGTATACGGAAAATAAATTGAATCTGTATTGTGTCTGTAAAAAACTCTTTCATTCCCATCTCCCTCTCAAATCTAAAATAATGAGACGCACCAAAACCTTTAGTTTTAATACGTCTCACTTTCTCTGTATTAAACGATATTATACTACTGCTTCAATTATTTGTCAAGATTAAAATTTTTCCAAGAATTCGCAGACAATTTTTCCGAAAACGTCTGTTCTCACATAATGGCAATGTGTACCGTGCATAAGCCTGTACTCTATTTTACTCTCGTCATAGCCAAAATGCTTCATTGTAGAAAGAACAAGTTGTGTCTGCTCATAACGGTTTGCCATGTCATTATCCGACACAATAAACATCATGGGTGGGTATTCGATAGCTTTTCCGATATGGTAAAGAGGTGCCGCTTCATCAATAATTACACGCCTTGAATCGATTCCGCGTTCGCGGAGTACATTAAAATGTGTTGTAGGTTGACCTGCATCGTGAATATACCCCTTTATTACACCCTGAGGGATTTTATAAGGTGCAAGATACTTATCATCAAAGCAAAGCATCATAGACATATATCCGCCTGCACTGCTTCCACCGATATAGATACCCTCACAATTGCCGTATTCGGATATATTTTTGTAAATCCAACCAACTGCCTCAGCGCCATCGCGAAGAAATTCGGGGTATACCGCCTGAGGATACATTCTGTAATTTATAGATACAAAGCAATATCCGTGGTCTGTCACATACTTGATAGTTTCCTGATAACCTTTCGCTTTATCGCCCGCTTCAATCCCTCCGCCATGCATATAAACCAAAACCTTGAAAGAATCCTTGTCGGGAAGATAAATATCAAGATACTGCTCGGGATGCTGTGCCTTTCCGTAACAAATATTTTCTATAACCCTCATAATACACCGTTCTCCTTATCAAGTTTTCTGTTTCTTACATACATGACAAGGTCTGCACCAACCATAATGAAATTAAGTACATAGAAGAAAAGAACATACCACTTTTCAGAGAAGTGCGCCATATAGTCCTTGTTAACAAACTTAGATGCAATACCTGCTATGTAACCAAAGAAAATCAGCAGCAAAAACCCAAGGCTCTTACCCTTTGTCGTTCTTGCACGGTAGGATTTAATTACATTAAGTGGCCAAGAGCATCCAAAACTCACAATCATAATAACTTCCAGTAATTCTGCCATAATATTACCTCCAAAACAATTATTTATCATATTGTACCATAATAGTACTATATTGTAAAGCATGAGATAAAGTAAAGCAGCATAACTTTTAAGTTATACTGCTTATGTACAGAATTTTTTCTTTAATATGGAATTTTACCTCATATCCGCCATATTTCATACCGTACTCCTCCCCGTCCTTTTTATATGACGGAGTGGGGTCCTGTTCAAGAATTTTAATAATTTCGTTCTGCTTGTCGGTAGGTATTGTTAAAAAGTCTTCACACTCCACCTTGACCTCCAGTTTACGCTCTTCAAGGGCTTCTGTGAAGCCGCCTATCGCCTCAGGGTGAGAATCTGCATAAGCAAGGTAGGGTTTTATATCATATATTGGTGTACCGTCAAGCAAATCCGCACCGCGTACATAAAGTACGGGACCGTCATCTTTTGTGTACTCAATTTTTTCAAGTTTCACAGAAGAAAGTCCTATGGGATTAGGTCTGAACGGAGAACGGGTAGCAAACACGCCCATTCTTTTGTTTCCACCCAAAAGCGGAGGACGGACAGTAGGTGACCAATCTTCTCTTTCTGCCTTTGAGAAATTCCACAAAATCCATATATGCGAAAAATCTTCAAGTCCCCGAAATGCTTCGGGGACTTGATATTCTTTTTCAAAAACTATTTTTCCTACGGTTTCAGAAACTAATCCGCTTTGCCTGGGGATACCGAATTTTTCTTTGAAATCCGTTTTAATATGTGCTATAGCTTTCATAGTTTAAATCTGTGAGAAAACTTTGTCTACCATATTCTTAACTTTAGTATCTGCTTCTGCCTGGGTTTTTCCGCATACGCCAAAGTAGAACTTTATCTTAGGCTCAGTACCGGAGGGACGAACTGTGATAAGGCTGCCGTCTTTAAGGAAGTATTTAAGAACATCACTCTTAGGAAGTCCGTCAATACCAGTAGAATAATCAAGTGCCTTTTCCACCTCAAAAGGCACGCCCTCTTCTCTGAATTTCTTCATAATTGCTTTAATCTGGGCAAGACCTTCAATACCTGCAAGAGTTTTTGTCTGCACATTTTCAAGATAATAGCCATACTTTTCATACAAGCCTATAAGACCGTCATAAAGTGTCTTACCCTGCGCTTTAAGGTCAGCGGCAAGCTCTGTAATAAGCATCGAAGCAACAACTGCATCTTTGTCACGGCAGTAGCTACCCTTAAGATAGCCGTAGCTTTCCTCGAAACCGAATACATACTTATCAAACTTACCCTCAGCTTCAAATTCCTTAATCTTTTCGCCGATAAACTTGAATCCGGTAAGTACATCGATTGTTTCTATACCGTAATCTTTTGTAATGGCACGAATCATTTCAGTAGAAACAATAGACTTAATAACTGCGCCCTCTTTGGGAAGAGTTCCGTTATTCTTTCTTGTTCTTAAAATGAACTCACAAAGGAGTGCGCCTATCTGATTTCCGTTAAGTACGTTGTAGGATCCGTCATCAAGCCTTACCACTACACCGAGACGGTCGCTGTCGGGGTCTGTACCGAAAATAATGTCAGCATTCTGCTCTTTTGCATATCCGATTGCAAGGGTAAATGCTTCCGCATTTTCGGGATTGGGGCTGTTTACTGTGGGGAAATCACCGTCGGGAGCTTCCTGCTCGGGAACTACAAACACATTCTTAACACCGATTTCGTCAAGAACACGTCTTACAAGCTTGTTACCGCTTCCGTGAATGGGAGTATATACAACCTTGAAATCCTCGGGGATTTTTATACCGAGAGACTGTTCTTTTATTGCGTCAATATATGCTCTGTCAACATCTTCACCGATTGAAATGTAGTCGGGATTTTCAGTTATTTTAACGCCTTCAAAAAGGTCAATGTTATTGATGTAGCTTGTGATAACATCTGCATCCTCGGGAGGAAGCTGGCTACCGTCCTCGCCGTACACTTTGTATCCGTTATATTCCTTGGGATTGTGGCTTGCGGTCACAACTATACCGCGTGCACATTTAAGGTAACGGAGTGCAAAGGAAAGCTCGGGAGTGGGACGGAGTGATTCAAAAAGATATGTCTTTATGCCGTTTGCACAAAGAACCTTTGCGCACTCCATAGCAAAAAGGGCGGAGTTATTTCTGGAGTCGTATGCTATAACAACGCCTTTTTTAACGGTTTCTTCACCCTTATCCATCATTTCAAGGCAAAGTCCCTGTGTTGCTCTTCTTACAGTATAAACATTCATACGGTTTATGCCGTAGGACATAATTCCACGCATACCTGCCGTACCGAATTCAAGTTCCTTATAAAAACGGTCTTCCTTTTCCTTTTCATCAATCTTGGAAAGTTCTGCCTTTACTTCATCTGTGACCTTGGGGGAATTCATCCATTTTTCAAATTCTGCTCTGTAATCCATAAATACACCTCTCTATATTTTTTAATTTAAAAGATCGCCTACTCCATTTAATATATATTTGGGACAATAGGGGAATTTGTCAATATCATCCATAGTTGTTACACCGCTTAAAACAAGCACAGTGTCAATATTGGATTCAATGCCTGCTATTATATCTGTATCCATTCTGTCACCGATAAATGCTATTTCATCGCTGTGACAGTCAAGTTTTTTAAGTCCGTGACGGAGCATAAGGGGGTTAGGTTTACCTACAAAATATGCCTTCTTCCCTGTTGCAATTTCAATGGGAGCAATGAGTGCACCCGTTGCAGGCATAACACCTTTTTCCGTGGGACCCGTAATATCTGGATTTGTACCGATAAGCTTAGCGCCTTTATTCACAAGTTCAATAGCCTTTTCGATTTTTTCAAAGCTGTATGTACGTGTTTCGCCCACAACAACGTAGTCGGGGTTCACATCGTTCATATAGATATGGTGGTCATAAAGTGCTTTTGTAAGAGCTGCTTCACCTATAACATACGCAGTACAACCGGGACGCTGGCTGTGAAGGAATTCGGCAGTTGCCATTGCACTTGTGTAAAAACAACCTGCAGGAATGGAAAGACCCATTCTTTCAAGCTTCATACTAAGCTCGTGAGGAGTGCGCTCAGAGCTGTTTGTAAGGAAAACAAATTTCTTGCCGTTATCAAGCATCCAGTTAACAAAATCAGCAACACCGGGAAGAATCTTATTGCCATGGTATATAACCCCGTCCATATCGCTGATAAAGCCTACTTTGTTTGTAATCTCGTGCATCTTGATCACCTCTCTTTTTATTTTACTGCAATTTACGAAAAAAAGCAAGCCCGAGGGCTTGC
>SVJW01000098.1 GCA_015068735.1 Oscillospiraceae bacterium | reverse complement strand
AGGTTAATGTACCACGTACCAGGTGTACCACGCGTAACAAGTGTAACAGCCGGTACATCTGCACCGTCTGGTACGTGGTACACCAATGTAAATTTTAAAACGAAAGGAAAAATGAAAATGATTATCAAGCATGAAGCAAACGACAAGAAGACAACTGAATTTATGGAGGCTTTTATGAAGAAAAATCAGAAGAATTATCAGAAGAAGAACGAGAAGAACAACGACCCTTTAATGGAAACTATCAACAATCTTTTCCCCGTAGGAAAGGAAATGACGCCAGAGGATATCGACATCATCATGGATATGATTGTCAATATGTCTCCCATCAAGAGAACTCCCGAAGAGCTTGCGGCTATCAGAAAGGAAATTAAACTCGGACTCATTTTAGCAAACGCTGATGTGGATGAAAATGCGGTTATCAGAATTCATAAGGATGACGAAAACCTTTCGGATTTTGAAAAAGCAAAGCTTGAATTCCTCAAAGCAATCTATCCTGAAAAGGTAATCGCTCCCGAAGATATGGAGGACTTTACAAAGCTCTGGTACGGAGATTTTGTTCCGAAAAAGTTTATCAGAGCCGTTAGAAATTCTCGAAAAAGCTAATCAGCCTGCGGGCGTGGGAGTGTCATAGCAAGCAATGATTTTGTGGACACACTCCGTCAAAATCGCTTGTCGGTGATACTCCCCGAACCCCTCGGCAATCAGCAATACTGCTTCGGAATTTTTTAGAGAAAGGAATAAATTTATGGCAAAAAGACTTCGCCCTGTGCAGATAAAATTCTTTGTTTCGGAATATGAAAAAGAACTTATCCGTAAGAAAATGAAGCTGTTCGGTATCAGGAATATGTCAGCTTATCTTCGCAAGATTGCCATTGACGGAAGGCTTATAAAGGTTGAAACCTCAGGTCTTGACGAGCTGTGCCGACAGGTCAGCGGCGTTTCAAAAAACATCAACCAAATTGCAAAGCGTATCAATTCCACAAATGATATTTACGCCGATGATGTAATCGCAATAAAACAGGAGCTTGAAAAGATATGGCAGTTACTGAAATCCACGCTATCCGCACTACTCTGAACAAGGCACTTGACTACATTATGAATCCGAAGAAAACCGATGACCGTCTGCTTGTGGACGGCTTTGGCTGTTCTCCCGAAACGGCAGCTTTACAGTTTGAACTGACGAAGAAAAATTTTCTCAAGGAGAAAGGCATTCTCGGCTTTCATATCATTCAGTCATTTTCTCCGGGCGAGGTAAATTACGAAACTGCTCACAGAATCGGAATGGAGCTTGCAGATAAAATCTTTGAGGGACGTTTTCAATATGTCTGTGCTACGCACATTGACCGTGGACACGTTCACAATCACATTATTGCAAACTCCGTCAGCTTTGAAAACGGCGACAAGTTTCTTTCAAAAAAGCGCACGATGTATGATATCAGAAATTTCAGCGACGAGCTTTGTCGTGAGAACGGCTTATCTGTCATAACCGAGCCGAAGGAAAAAGGCAGAAGCCAGTATGAGCATAGCCTCGACAAAAAGGGCAAGAGCTGGAAGTCTCTTCTTCGTCAGAATATTGATAAGGCTATTCTGAAAACGCAGTCGTGGGATGAGTTTCTTCTGTATATGCAGAAGCTGAATTATGAAATAAAGTCAGGAAAATATATTTCATTCAGAGCTGAGGGTCAGGAGCGTTTCATCCGTTCAAAAACTCTCGGAACTGATTATACCGAAGAAAGACTCCGTGAAAGAATTTCAGGAGCAAGAACAAATCCAACAGTATCGCTTATTATCGATATTGAAAACTGCTTTAAGGAGAAACAGAGAAATCCCGAAGCGTTCAGGCAGTGGGCAACTGTGCAGAATCTTAAAACTATGGCGAATACGGTAAACTATCTGACCGAGAGAAATATGCTGAGCTATTCGGCGTTATCAGAAAAGCATACGGCTTTGAAGGAAAAGTACAACGCTGACCGAACTCGTATAAAAGAAATCGAGCAACGACTCAAAATTATTGCCGAGGATATAAAAAACATCGACAATTATCGCAAGCATAAGCCTGTTGCTGACAAGCTTGAAACGGTTGTTTTCAAGGAAAAGTTCAGGCGTGAGCACGAGAGCGAGCTGATTATTTTTACTGCTGTCGAGAAGTATCTGAAGAAAAGGTTTGGCGGTGAGAAAGCTCCGCTTATCAAGGAGCTTCGTGCTGAACAAAAGAAGCTTTATGCCGAGAAGGACAGGCTGTATAGCTCTTATAACAGTGCAAAATCCGAAATCAAGGAGCTTGATATGGTGATGAAAAATGTGGATATGATTCTTGGGAAGGAAAAAGAAAAAGACCGCCAGCGTGATGTTCAGCGCAAGCGGTCGGGTGAATTGGAGTGATGATGTAAAAGAAAAAGCCGTACTCGTGGGTACGGGTACGGCGGTACATATTTAACTGTTCGATAAATTGGAATTTGTCGCTCTGACAAACTAAAAGTGGTTCTATAAACTACCTTTCAATTATTCGCAGTACATACATATAGTTCCATTTGATAACTTAAATCCATTCTTTTCGTAAAACCTAGC
>SVJW01000036.1 GCA_015068735.1 Oscillospiraceae bacterium | reverse complement strand
TTCGGGGTCCCCGAAAGTCGTAAGACTTTAAGGGGAGAGGAGTAACAAAGCGTTAACGTCGATATTTGCAAAGCAAATACGACATAAGCGATAGTTACGACGATCGAGTGGCGAAGTTTGTTCGTAGCAAAAAGGCTTAAAAATATGGAAAAATCGAATAAAATGAGATTTTTCTACCATATTTAGATGTTTTAATACTTTATAAACTACTTAAATTACATATTATTTTCGCCTTTTTGCGGTCTGGACTTTTTTTACATCCCCTTTTTCCTTTAAACTATAATTTCTTTATGATGATTGGGTATTCCGCATATATTGTTGATTTCAACGGTAGGTTCGCCTTTTATTTTTTCTGCCTCGAATATTACAATTTCATTTTCTTCTTTGAGAATTGCGCCCGGTATATAAAGAGCCTCAAGAGGACCTCTTTCCCAATATCTGCCCAAATTAAATCCGTTCACATAGACTACACCTTTGGTTAAATTATCAAAATGAACAAAGCAGGAGTTCTTGTTTTCTGCTTTAAATGTTCCTCTGTAAAAAGCAGGTGAGTTTTCAGTTAATCCCTCGTTAAAAACCACCTTTTCGGGGTTATCCATTTCAAGGCAAGTTACATCCCAGTTAAAAAGCACTTTGCCGGGGTTTTGTAAAGCTCCGCCCTTGCGGTGTGTCAAGAAAACTCCGCCCGTAATACCCTTTCTGTCACCGAAATATGTATCTTCACCATAGCAGATTCTACCCATATTTTCAACAAGAATGTCTATTGTGTCACCTGCTTTGAAATCTCTTTCAAATTCAAGAATTCTTTCGTCTTCTCCGCGCATTAAAATGCCGATAAGCTTATTATTTACAAATACATATGCTCTGTCGTGAACTCCTACAAGCTTCAATGCGTGTTCTGCAGGATCATAGTTAAATGTCTTGCTGTAAAGAATATAGCCTGACCTCTGGTCAAATTCCTCCATTGATTCAACGGTAACACTTTTGTAGCTTTTGCCAATGTGAAGATTTTCAAAAAGCTCTGCACTTTCCGTAAGGCGGACAGTTCCGATGTTTTGCAAAACAGGGGAGGGAGGAACGGGAATATCTGCTTTTCCGTGGTCGCGCTCCATTGCTTCCTTTATGTCAAAATACCGCTGAGTATATCCGCCCCATTCAGTAATGGCGGCATCATAGTCGTAGCTTGTTGCCACCGGATTGTATTCCTTTTCCATCCATGTAAGGTTGCCTTGTGCACCGCTTGTAAAACCGAAGTTTGTACCGCCGAATAGCATATAGATATTAAAGCTCGAGCCCATATCCACAAAGTTGTTTACGGTTTCTTTTACAACATGGTCGGGAATATGAGTACATTCCTTAAATCCCCAGTTAGTAAAGTTTCCTGCCCAATATTCCAATGTTATATAGGGAGATTCCGGGTCGTAGTTATCCACTATTGTCATAGTTTCCTTATCTCCCACACCGCCAAAATCTATTCCCTGCACGATGTGGTTGCCGCTTCTTCCCGTTGAAAGATGGTAGTCCTTATCCCCGTCGGCAGCAAAATAAAGGCAGTCCATTTTTTCGTCACGGTAGATTTTTTCAACCTCTTTAAGATATTCAAAATCGTCACCGAAAGAGCCGTATTCATTTTCAACAGCCAATGCAATTACAGGTCCGCCATTTACATCAAGAAGAGGACGCACTTTTTCAAAAAGAACGTGAAGCCAGTTTTTGAAAAATGTCATATATGGCTCGGTTTTACAACGAAGTCTTACATTATATTCCTTTTTCAATAGCCACGACGGAAGTCCGCCGTTTTCCCATTCGGCACAGATATAAGGCCCCGGTCTTAAAATAACCTTAAGTCCGACTTTTTCTGCGGTTTTTATATATTTTTCAAGATCAAGCATACCTGAAAAATCATATACGCCTTTCTTTGGCTCGTGCAGATTCCACGCGGTGTAAGTTTCAACGGTGTTAAGACCTGCCGCCTTGATTTTGGTTAAAATATCTTCCCAATATTCAGGAAGTGCTCTGAAATAATGAAAAGCACCGCTTTGGATTTTGAATTCTTTGCCGTCTAAGTAAAATTTCTTATTTTTAGCTGTCAGCATTATTTTTTCTCCTTCAAGATTTCGTCGTATGCTCTGAGAATGCTATTATAAAGTCTGCTTTCCTTTTCAAGTCCGCAGATTGATTCGAGGATTTCACCGGGAGTGTTCTCACTCTTAATTTTTCTCCATTCATCCTCACCGTCATTGTCATAAAGAAGCATTGTTGCCGCTGTTTTCACAAGTATGGAAGTATCTTCATCATACTTGTCAATGACTGTCATAGGGCCAATTATACGCTCTGCGCTGCCCAACTTCCTCTGCGGTTCTCTCGCGTTTCTTGCCACAGTATCGGAAATAGTTCTATCGGTAAATTTATTTCTTGAAAGAAGTGCAAACTCTGCCTGATCTTTCTCATCATAACCAAATTCTCTGCACAGAACTTTGTTTGTGATTTCGTAATTTTTATCAAGGAGTTCGAGAATTTTTTCATCGTTTGCAGCTTCTGCATAATCTGTATAGCCGTTAAGCCATCCAAGATATGCGATAATGCAGCTTGCGGCATTATATGTAAAAAGTTTCCTTGTAAGGAAATTGCCGAACTCACCTACCGGCTTAACCGCCTTTACTTCAGGGATATATCCGCCAAGAAGCTCTGCATTACACTGAAGATAGGGATAGTTTTCGGAAGAAATGTCGATTCCCTTATCTTCAATTGTCGTACAGAAAACAGTAGCTTCGCTCACATAGACATTGTCCATTCCGATTGATTCCTTAAGCTTTCCTGCAGGGTTGGAATAATTTTCGCAAGTGATTATGTAATAGGTTTTATCCTTGGAAAGTCTTTTGGAAAGTTCTTTTCCCACATCGGCAAGATTTCCGCCGCATACCGATACGAATATAAGCTCCGTATCTGAAAGATCAGCGTTTTCCCAAGTAGTTATCTTATAATTATCGACAGTTACGGCTTCCCTTACATTACCGAAAAAGCTAACCTTGAAACTGCCTTTTTCCAGTTCTTTTACAAGATTTTCGTCTTTGTCAATGAATGAAAAAGGCAGTTTGCTTTCGCTTATCAGTCGTCCTATAAAGCCTCTTCCTGTTTTACCTGCACCTATAACGGTTATTTTACTCATTGATATATCCTTCTTTCTTTAAAACCTCAATTTTTTCCTTGACAAGTGTGCCGATAGTACCGTTTGCATCTATTTTGCAAACATTTTCAAGAATGTAATCAACCCCGTTTTCTTTTCTCATTCTGCGAAGTTCTACGGCAAACTCGTCGGTTTCATTAAAATAGTGGATAGCTGCCGCAATGGCGATACAAAGATTTTCAGGTTTTATGCCTACAGAATCAACCAATCTTGCAGAGCCTACGAGTCTGTCGTCGGGGCCAAGTTTTCTGAGGGGATCACGTGCATTACGCTCAATAAAATCAACGATGGTATAATCCTGAAGTTTTGCAAGAGATGTTCTTGTAAACGCCCACTGATCCTCAAAAGAAATTCCGTGTTTTATAGAAAGAGCCTGAGCAGTTTCCTTATATACACCGTCAAGGATTTCAAGAATTTTTTCATCGTGTGCAGCATCGGCAATTTTTTCATATCCGAAAAGCGCACCGACAAAAGAAGTTGTGCCGTTTGCCGCGTTATATGTATAGAACTTTCTTTCGAGAAATCCCGTGAATTCGTCAAGGAGCTTAACTCCTTTTATATCGGGAAGATTGCCTTTAAGTCTTGTTGCATCGATGGGAAGCTCCCAGAAATTCTGGACATTTACGATAAGAGGATCTTTTTTAAGAAGCTCTGCATCGGATTCTATGGCACTTCTCATAATAACAGATTCGGTTATACCTACATTGTTTTCAAAATATTCTCTTGCGCTTGCATCAATTATATTTGAAATGCCGTCTCTTAAAATATCGGCAGGTTTTTTCCAGTTTTCGCAGGTAATAAAGTTCAGGTATCCGCCCTTTTTTGCTTTCGCTTCAATACCTGCGGCAAGGAAAGGAACTATCTCCCCAAGATTTTTTCCGCCAACTGCATTGAATACCGCATCACTATTTGCAATTGCCTGTGCAATTTCTTCTTTCTGAGAAAATTTAAATGCTTTTGCATTCTTTACAACACAATTCTCCGCACTGTTTCCAAGGATATTTACGGTGTACTCTCCACGCTCATTTATAAGGTCGGCAAGTGCATCTGCCTTTTCAACAAATACAAAATCAATATTGCTGAGGTAAAGTAGATGCCCGATAAATCCTCTTGCAATTTTTCCTGCGCCGAATATTACACAACTCATAATCACATCTCCTTAAATTCTTTGAAAGTATCCTTTAATGCAGGATACAACTTTTTATATATCTGAAATCTTTTCAGAAGTAGTTCTCTCAACTTTCCGTCGGGAGTTACAGTTTTCTTAACCTTTACAAAATCGGTACTGCATCCGCATTCCTTCGCAGCAACCATAAGTGAACCCAATGCAGATGTATCACTTTCTTCCGGAATATTTACAGGAATGTTGAAAATCTCTGCTTTTAAATAATTAAGCAAATCGCTCTTTGCCGCACCACCACTTACTGTAAGTTTTGATGCAAATGGAGAACCGAGATTTTCATATATATGATAAATACTGAAAACAACACCTTCCAATATGGAATACGCAAGATTGGTTTTATTACATTCAGCATTTATTCCAAAAAATGTTCCATGGGCATTGCTGTCGAAAATCGGGGCTCTTTCTCCGTTGAGATACGGAAGAAATATTGGCGAATTTTCTACAAGGCTTTTGTTTAACGAAATATTGTCTGCTCCGAATTCAGATATTGCAAAATCCAGAGAAGCACCGCTTGATGCAGTAACCCCATAATGAACAAAATCAGTGATAAACGGACCTGAAACCATGGCGGTGTTTTTGTCAAGAGTATCCGTTATAGCCCCCAGATGCTCGCTCGTTCCGGTGATGTCGAACATATCACCTACTTTCCCAATCCCCATTCCTACAAGTGATGCAAAAAAATCGTTAAGTCCTATATAGACAGGGGTGTTTTCGGGAATTCCGGTAAGTGAGCATACCTCGGAATTGACATATCCCAGCTTGTCTGTATGCTTTCTTATTTCCGGCAGAATGGGGCTACCAACTTCGTTTATAAAGTATTCGCTGTATCTGCCATTTTCTATGTTAGCCAGCCCTCTCCAGGAAAACTTATCAGTCCGGTATACTCCGGTAAGCATTTTCCCTATCAGGTCTTTTGGCTGACATACAACTGCGCCTTTGCCATAAATTTTCTCAATGTGACGGAGCCTTGGGATAGGATAAGATGCTATTTTCGGATGAACCATGGAGATTTCCTTTACAAAAGTACCTTTTTCATAACGCTTTTGTATATCTTCTACCTCGGCTGTTCCAATGGCGTTGTTCCAGCTTATTACATCTTTTTCATTTATTATGTATGTCCCCACCTGAGAAGAAAGTCCTATTGCAACATTTTCAGGATAATCAAATGATGAAAGGGCTTTGATTACAGCATCGTACCAACCTTTGGGAGAAATTTCCTCATAGCCTTCCCTTGCTTTTTGAAAGTTACCGTTTTCGTTTTTCAAAATGGCTTTTACGGAAGATGTTCCTATATCAATACCTAAATATGCTTTACTCATTTACAAAAACCGCCTTAAGAAATCCGTCGGGGCGCTTTCTTGCCATGTCCAGACCTTTTTGGTAATCTTCAAGAGCAATTCTGTGTGTTACAAAGCTGGATAAATCCACCTTTCCGCTTTCCATCAGTGCTATAGCTTTTTTGAACATATTCCAGTTATTTCCGGCACCTATAAGCTTAAGATTTTTTACATGAATATCATCTATTCTTATATTCATTACTTTTCCTCTGCCATAGCCTGCCAGCATAACAGTACCGCCTCTTTTTGCCACTCTCAGGCAGCCCTGAATGCACTCTTCTATACCTGTAGCATCTATAACAAGATCTGTGCCGTCGGGATGGTATTCTTTAATTTTTTCTTCCATATTTTCCTCATTTGTAGCAATTGTTGCATACGCTCCCATATCTCTTGCCATCTGTAGTCTGGAATCCTTGGTAGCACAAACGACTATTTTCTGCATCCCCATAGCTTTTCCTACTGCAAGCATAGAAAGTCCGATAGAACCTGCACCTATAATCATAAGAGTACTGCCTATATTTGCCTTGGCTTTCTTGAATGTGCCGAGAGCAACTCCCAGCGGTTCGCAAAGCGCTGCATGCTCAAAAGAAATGTTTTCGGGTTTTTCCACAAGACCATAGACGGGGACAATTACATATTCTGCATATGCACCGTTTCTTTTAAAGCCGATTTCTTCAAAACTGTCGCAGTATCTCCAGTTGCCGGAAAGACACGCCTCACATTTTCTGCAGATAATATCGTTGCTTCCGACAACACTTTTACCTATCCAATGACTGTCAGATTCATCGCCGACCGCATCAACAATACCGCTCCACTCATGCCCGGGGGTGATAGGATAGTTTGCAGGAATGTTTCCGTCTACTATTTCAAGGTCTGTGGCACAAATTGCCGCAGCCTTTACTTTTATTCTTGCAAAGCCCTTGGGAGGGGTTGGGGTTTCCACATCTTTTAATGCAATGGTATTAGGTTTTTCTATTACTACTGCTCTCATCAATAATCACCTCTTGACTATTATATCACGCTGTGATATAATAGTCAAGAGGTGATTATATGAAAAACTTAAAGCTATGTGAAAACCAAATTTCTCTTCAATATCTCGGTCAGGTGGGATTTTTAATAAAATACCGTGAAAAGTATATTCTTATAGACGGATATTTGTCTGATTATGTTGATAAAAACTGTTGCAGTGAAAATGTTAAATGGGTAAGAAGATATGCTCCGCCTATTGATGCAAAAGAACTTGATTTTGTTGATTATGTTTTCTGTACTCATATGCACTATGATCATGCTGATCCTTATACGCTTACTGAGATTCAAGAAGTTAACAGCAAAGCAAGATTCATAGTTTCTGAAGCTAATACAAAAACTCTTGAGAGCTACGGCATAGAAAAAGAAAGAATTATCGGGCTGGAAAGTGATATGGAATTCTTTCTTGAAGACGGTATCTTTGTAACGGCGATTCCTGCTGCTCACGAGGAAATCCATTTTGACGAAAATGGAAATGCTTTGGAAGTAGGCTTTAAGTTCAAATTAGGAGATACTACTATTTTTCACGGTGGCGATGGATGTCCTTACGACGGGCTGGAAGAAAAATTGGAAGGGACGGACGTACTTATATTACCTGTAAACGGCAGGGACTATTACAGAACTCAAGTCTTGGACATAATAGGATGCTTTGATTCCACTGAAGCAATTACCGTTGCAAAAAATATCGGTGCAGATTTACTTATTCCCACACACTATGATTTATATGATGTAAACTGTATAAATCCGGCTGAATTTACAGATAGGATTTTCTCTTTAAACCCTATGCAAAAATTTCATATGTTTACTCCGGGAGAGTATTATATCTATGTAAGATAAAGTTGACAAAACCACCTGAAAATGTTATATTTTATTGGGAGGTGTTGGCTTGAAAAAGTATATAGATTTAGAGGATATGGCCAACCTGAACTGTTCCAATATTTTGAATATAATACAGAAAAACGGTGCAGTTTCCAGAAAAGAAATAATAGAGTTCAGCGGACTCAGTTGGGGCGGTATGACCAAGATAGTAAATAAGCTTCTGGAAAACGGCTACATAATTGAAAATGGGCAGGAGGGTAATTCATCATTACGGGGAAGGATACCTTCTTTGTTAAGCATCAATACAGAGAAAAATTTTATAATAGGATTTGACCTTAATCAAATGGGACTTACTGCCGTAGTAATGAATCTTACGGGAGAAATACTGGAAAGATTTTCGGCTCCGGCAGATTTTAAAACCAGGGAAGAGTTAGAGGAAAAATCAATTGATTTTCTTTCGGAAATATTTAAAAATTATGCGGAAAATTCAATTATTGCCATTGGTGTGGCAATGCAGGGAATTGTAGATAAACAAAACGGAATTTGTGAAAGATTCTTTTTTGAAAACAAGGCAGAAATTATCCCCATAAAGGATATTATTGAAAAAGCTTTTCCTGTCAGGGTGTTTATAGAACACGACCCGGACTGTATACTTTTCTCTCATATGGAACATGACAGAAAAGAAAACGCTGTTCTTCTCAGAATTGACAGGGGAATAGGTATGGCGGCATCAGTCGCAGGAAAAATCATTAAAGGAAAAGGAATTTTTGAAATAGCACATAATTGTGTAATCCCCGATGGACTTGAGTGCCGTTGTGGAAAAAGAGGTTGCCTTGCGGCATATACAAGCCAATGTATAGATGATGAGAATGAAATAATTCCGGAAAAACTTGATGATCTTATTTTGCCGCTTACTGTTATGCTTCAGAATTTGTCAAATCTTTTCGATGCTGACAGAGTGATTCTGACGGGTGCGCTAATGGAAAAAAGAGAACTATTTGAAAAAGAGCTCTTGAAAAAGTTTTACGACTTAAAACTTAAAGCAAAGATTGAGTTTTTTCCTATTTCAGATTTTGCCGTAAAAGGCGCAGGACTTATAGCCATAAAAAAATCAATAGCATCGCTTGAAGTATAATCTCGAAACTATGGTAGGGAAGTAATAAAAAGGAATGATATAAATATGAAAATAAAAACAAGTTTATGGATAAGCAGAATAGTTGCCGTTATTCTTTTTGCAGTTTCAATCAATACGGGATTGGTTGTTGCAAAGGCGGAGGAGGACTCTTTCATTCCGGTATTGAAGGATAGCGGTGCTTGGTATAAACAGAGTAGATTAAAAAGTATCAGGACATCGTCCGCTACAGAAACGGAAGGCAATATAGAAGAGAATCTTTTATATCCCATGCTGGCAATGGACGATACGTGGTACAAGGGTAATACGGCAAGAGCTTCCATAACAAAAATCACTATAGCCGATTCATATACGGTAACAGGAAATGAAAAAGAATCCTGGGATGCATCTTCACTGCAGGATGGAAGCGTAATGTGCTATATAAATGGTACAGAACTTACGATTGCCGGTAATGGCTCAGGAAAAATTCATCTTAACTATGATTCTTTCTGTACATTTTCCGATTCTTCGGATAAGGGGGATTATTTTTCAAGCCTTATCGAAATAGCAAACGCCGACTTACTGGATACAAGTAAAGTTAATACTATGCGTGGAATGTTTCTCAATGCTTGCTCGCTTGAAACGGTAGATGTATCAAATTGGGATACCTCCAACGCTACCGATATGTCCTATATGTTTGCATCTATTATTTCAAATAAAGAAATGTCCTTTACATCGTTGGATGTAAGCAAATGGGATACATCAAATGTTATAAATATGAACCGTATGTTCCAGCTTTGTGTATCTCTTGAATCGTTGGATGTGGATGAGTGGGATACAGGCAAGGTAGAAAGCTTCAGCGGAATGTTCCAAAGGTGCAAATCTTTATCCACACTTGATGTATCAAGTTGGGACACAAAAAATGTTACGGATATGAGCTTTATGTTCCATTGTGAAAATATGCCATTGGGAAGCATAGATGTATCAGGTTGGGATGTTTCCAATGTGCGTACTTTTGACCATTTTGTAGCCCACGCTAAGCTCAAATTGACAGGCGTTGAAAACTGGAAAAACTCCGTTGTTGTGGTTATGAATGCAATGTTTCATATGTGCCAGAATAAGACCCTCGATGTTTCAGGCTTTGAAACAAGCAATGTAATTACATTTGACCAGATGTTTGAAGGATGTAATCAGCTTACGGAAATTATAGGTCTTGAAAATTTTGAGACATCAAAGTCAGTAGGTTTCAGCCAGATGTTTTCGAGTTGCAGTAGATTAAAAACTCTTAATCTTGAATCTTTTGATACAAGAAATGCAAAAAATGATGTACAAATCAGCAGTAACGGGGCAACAAGTAAAACGCTGTACAATATGTTTGCAGGCACTATCAGGCTAAAGGAAATCAAAATAGGTGAAAATTTCAGCTTTAACGGTGACGGAACAAACACCATTGAAGAAAACAAGGCATTGTTCCGTACCCAGTCAAGCTCATATATTACAGGGGCAGACGGCAAGTGGTACAACGAAAAGGGAATAGCTTTTGAACCTGCAAGCATCCCCGATAAGACGGCAGGTACATACTCCGCTGTGCCATACCTTTCTGTTACAAATGCAAAAATGGAAAATAGCAATATCGAGGTTTCCGTTCTTGTGGAAGAAAAACTCATAGCAAAAGGCGGAACGGTTATCATCGCGCTGTATAACGAAAGCGGTATGGCAGGATTTTTCCCGATAACTGCCCAAAAGCAGGTGGACCATACTTTTGAAAATCTGCCTGAGGGTAACTATACTGTAAAAGTATTCTGCTGGCAGGATTTAAAAACTATCGTTCCTCTGTATTGTGCAATTACAAAAAAAGTGGAGTGAAAAAAACAGATATGCCGAAATATCGGCATATCTGTTTTTTTTGTCATTCTGAGTAATCTCAAAGTAACTCCCTGAAATTTTTAATTCTGTGGAATGTAGAATAGTTTGAATCGTGGTGGTTATGAGGGTTATTAAGTGCCGTTCTGGCAAGGTAGATTATGTCGTCACCTTGGAATTCAAACGCTACATACTGAATTCCTGCAAAGTGCCAATCCACGTGTCGGTAGTCGTGGAGATTACAAACCACTTCCCATTTTTTGAGGTCATCGCTTCTCATCAGGCAGGAGAGGTTTCTTGCAAATTTTGTTTCCGGGTTATAGATATAGTTTGCAATGGTAAAATATTTTTTGCTTACTTCATCATACTGAATCATAAATTTCGCCCTGTGCGCATTAAATTCCATCAGGCGGGAGTATTTAAGCGGTGCTTCAGGATTTGCGGTGTCAATCTCGTAGCAGAGGGCGTATCCGTCGTAACCGAAACGCATTATATCAAGAAGCTTTCCGTCGGGAGCGATTGTGAGAGTTCCCTCAATTGCCTGCACATCCCATGGAATGTCTTTGAGCTCGGGAGCGTCATTGGGATTAAAAAGCCTCGGCTCGGTAAAGCTCCAGTTTTCGGGAACAAGCAAATCATCATCTTCGTCGCAGGACATAACAAGTGCCGCAGTAGGTCCTTGTTTTCGCTGCTCATCATCCCAGTATGCCCATTCCAATGCTTCGTAAATTCTGCCGTTATGGAGGAGAATGTTTTGCGGATTTTTATGCCAACCGCTTTTGCCTTTTTTGCCGTTGCTTCCACGCATAAGTACTGTGGGAGCGGGGAATGTCTTGCCTCCGTCCGTGGTCTTTCCTATGAGTAAATCACCAAATTCCGTAGAGCAGGAAAGCATATAAATTTCATCCTTATGCAAAAACAACTTTCCCCAGAAACACGGCATCAGCTCCGAAGCATAGTGCCAACTTTCGCCATTGTCATCGGAACGGAATATGAGGGTAAGATTCTGTGCATCTCTGTGGTTGAAAACATCCATTGATGCAAGAATATATCCATCGGGATGGCACACGAATGACGGCGAACAAAGATACCTTCCCGAAAAAGAATAAGCCTCGTCGTCGGGGTGAAGGTAATTTACAACCGTACCGATAACAGGTGCGCAACGGGCAAGGCGGATACGACTTTTCTTTACGCCTGCAGTTACATAGAACTCGTAGTCAGTGTCGGTATCAAGCTCTGTAATATCGCACTCGCAGGTACTTACTTCCTTATAAAAAGTAAATTCCGCATCTTCGCGTTTTTTATAGTAAATACTGTACTCTTTTTCGCCAATGTCCAGCCATTCAAAGTGAATGGAGTTTTTATCGGGAGCGATACGGCAGATGTAAATATCTCCCGTATCGAACATCGGCGGTTTATACGGAGCATAGCTCCAGTTACTGTAACCTTTCATTATTTTATACTCCTTAAGTAGTTTTCAAGAGAATCTGTTGCGAGCTTCATCTGCTTCATACAGCTTCTGCCGTAATCGGTAAGTTCGCAGCTTTCTCTGTTTCGTGCAATGTTTTCGGTAGGAATACCGCACAAATTCATATGATATTTTGCGGTAAGAGGATAGGGAAGCCCCACCTCCGTGAAGCCGAATGTGCCTATCACGGACTGGACAAGAGCGGCGGTTTCGGGCTCTTTTTTAAAGTTTTCGCCCATCCAACTGTAAAGAGCAGGATGGAAATTGCACATAATTCCGCAGTACCCGTCGCCACCGTTCTGCATGGATTCCAAAAATGTCTGACAGTTGGCGTTAAGAAGCTTGAAATCGCTTCCCTTTAACTGCGCGCATCTTTCTTTCATTACAGCGGCATCACAGCAGGTATCCTTCATATAATAGAATCTGCCCGTCTTAAGACACCAATCAAGAATCTTAGGTGTAACAAGCCTCTTGTACGGATGGGGACATTCATATAATCCCAACTTCGCTTCGGGAGGAAGCTTTGCAATGAGCTTTTCCGCGTTCTCTATAAAAACGTCGTCGCCTTCGTTTTCAGGGTCAAGGCGGTTTGTGATAAGGATGAGTGCATCCGTACCCGATTCGTATACGGCACAAAGCTCTTCTGCCTGCTCCTCGATAGTGTCGCTTGTATGTCCCGAAGAAACAACGGTGAATTTTCTGCCGTGGGCTTTCTCAAGCTTTTTTGCTCTTTTGTATACACGACCGTTAAGCTCCGCTTTTTCCTCTTTTGTCATATAGAAAATTTCGCTTGACTGACAAACGGAGAAAATCCCCGTGAGTCCGTTCTCGAAATACCAATCAACATATTTTTCTGCAGTTTCAAAATCGATACTTCCGTCGTTTTTGTAGGGGGTTATCATAGTTGTAAAAATATCCATAATTCCATCTCCTTTGCTCCATTATAGCAGACCGAAGTCCCGGAAACAATTCCTTACACAGACAAATTTTTATAAATTTGGGACATTTGATTGAAAAATCGATGATGATATGCTATACTCTTCCGAGGAGGTGAGAGGAATGAAAATTATTTACAGACAACCCGAAACAGGCTCCGTACTTGAACGCGCAGGTGTGAAAAACTGTTGCTTTAAGCAGATTTCTTTTGAGAAGGACTGGAAGCAGACAAATAAGCGTGAACATTACCATACAAGCTATGAACTTCATATTATGGAAAAGGGACATCAGGAATATTCCGTGGATGGAAACACAACGAAGCTTGAGAGCGGTCATTTCCTCCTGATTCCTCCGAAGGTAAAGCATTACGCCGCTTCAAGCTCGCCTTTTGCCACGAAAATTTCGCTGACATTTAATTTTTCGGGTGAAATCAGGCTTTTTAGCGGTGCTACAGATGAGCTTGTAGCAGACGATATAAACATTATTGCCAAAGAATTGGAAAAGAATGATTTTCTGTCCTGCTCGCTGATTGAAAACCGTATTTTTGAGCTTCTCGTAGGGATTATGCGGATATGCGGATACAAATTCGGCGATGGCGGTAAAAGTATAGATGAAAGCAGCGCCGATATGCGACTTGGTATGGCGAAGCAGTATATAGACGACAATATCGAGCTTAATCCCCGTGTTTCCGATGTGGCTGATTTCTGCTACCTCAGTACAAGGCAGCTTACGAGGATTTTCAGGGAGAAGGAACAGATAACTCCTGCAGCATATATCAAGAAAAAGCAGATTGCATATTTTGAAAATCTGCTTTGCAAGTCGGAACTTTCCCTCCGTGAAATTGCCGAGAAAATGAATTTTTCAAGTGAATATACATTCAACTCGTTTTTCAAATCCTTTGCGGGAATGCCACCGGGCGAATACAGAAAAATGACGAAATAAAAAAGAAGGGCACTATGCCCTTCTTTTTTATTTCAAGCCATCTTCTAATTTTGCCATAACTTCAGAGGTAATTTCTTTTCCGAGTATATTATATTTTCTGTCGGGGTACCAGAGCATCGTCTTGCCGTTCCATTGAGTCAGCGTCACATAGGAAGGAGCGGTACAGCATTTTTTGTGCATACCGAGTGCCACACAATCCGTATCGATGAATTTATACGGCTTTCCGAAGCGGATGGGTTGCTCTCCCGTGGGGTCAAATTCACCAAGCATAAGATATAGAGGTCCGCGGGTAATATTCATTGCGTATGCCATCATCGGGTAGCCGTTACTGTCAAAACCGAGACGGTTACCGGGGTTATTATAAAATACACACAGATACCTGCCGTCCTCAAGCCTGAACATCGGGCAAGGACCGAGAGGATGGGGAACGGGATTTCCGTCCTGCCCGATCATCGGTGCGGTCTTTCTCCAAGTGCCGTCTTCGTATACTGTATAATAGATGTAACCTGTTATGGTGCGCATAGTGGAAAACATTCTGCCGTCGGGCAACAGTACGGGCGATGCCTCCTGCGCCACCGAGTTTTCGGGAAACATAGGGTCCTGCACCTCAAGACCGTTTTCAGGCTCTATTGTAACTTTAATATTTTCAATTTCGGGGTCTTCATCAAGATTTTCAAAGCACAAAAATGCAATCTTTGTTACTTCGTGGGGATAATTCACAACCTCGCCCCAATATGGACTGCGCTTCATGGTGAATCCGCAAACAAATCGTCCCTTTGCATCTCTTATGGGTTGTTGCTGATTCCACCAGCTTTTTGCCTTGGTAGTGTCGGGATTGTCGTAATCGCATCGGGGAAGGGGGACTACACCGGGTTTCGACCAAGTACGCCCCATATCGTCGGAATACATCAGAACCAAATCCCCATTAAGGCAACCGGGCATACTCGAATCCTGATGGTCACCCTCTGCCGCCTGAAGATAAAGCATATAAAGCCTGCCACTCTTGGTAAACATAGGCATACCCCATGAACTCTGCGGCTCGTCTACCGTGTAAGTTCCCACAATCATTTCGGGGTAGCTCCAGTTTTCACCATCACTCGTACGGGAAATTACAATGCGGTTGTTGCCTTTCCCTTCCACAGCACTCTGTGTCCATATGGCAATAAGCTCCTTGCCGTCGGGTGTGGGAGTAACCGCAAGAACACAGTTATCGCAGTTGTTTCCGCCGTCTTTTTCGGGGATGAAAACTTTTACATCAGGCTCGGTACGCATCCATTCGTTTTCGGAGTTTCCGAAAGGAATAAAATCAGTTACCTTGCCAAAGGGGTAACCCTGCCGGATAAGTTCTTCTCTGCTGAGTAATTTTTCCATAGTTACATCCTCGTTTTTAATTTTTTCTTTAAGCATCTTTGTCACCTCAAGTAAATTGTACCGATGCTGAAAGAAAAAGTCAATTGAATATAGGGACATATTTGTTATAAAAAACAGACATAGCAGTTGCTATGTCTGTTTCTGTTACTGGTTATTTGCTTTTTTTACATCGTGGCGGAGAATACCGATAATTACGGAAATAATGCTGAATACTTCGCGCAGAATTCCGCCGATGGAGAAGTTCAGTGAGTTATAAATCAGCCACGCGGGTGAGTTGATCCACGCCGCTTTTCTTACTGCCGCCGCATTGGGCATAGAGAATGCCATTGCAATGATTCCAAGTGATTGTGCGATTATTTCATATTTAGACATACTGTACCTCAAATCTTTTGTATTTTGGTTTAAAACCTATAAGATTGTAACATTCAAGAGGCAAATAGTCAAAAACAAATTATTCAATTACAATATTTTTTGTAAATTCATTTGCAATATATTCGTAATCCTCCAAGGGTTTATCATTTACGAAGAAATTGGTTACAGTTATGTTTTCTGTCATATGCTCGCTGTCGTAACCCTTGAATGCGAATGTTGGCTTCTGTCTGCCGTACAGACGGATATTGTCGAAAGTCATATTGCGGTTTTTACCGCGACGCTGACCGCCTGCGGAATATTCCGCGTGGAATGAAACGCCTACATTTATCACGCTGGGCGCAAAATCGGAATCGGGATTTTCGTATATTTGTGCATCGGTTTTCTGTATGACGGGCATAAGCATTGTGTCGTCAAATTCAATGGTAATGTTCTTGTATGTAACATCGTGGACATCTGCATAGTCGACATTCATACAGTCAAGAACCGGGCCTGTTGCGTGGATTATATGGCAATTGTCAAAAACGATATTGCACATTTCCTCGGCACGGGTTTCTGCACCTATTTCAAGGGATTTGCCCCAGTCGTTCCAGATAACGCAGTTTTTAACAAGTACGTTTCTGAACGTGTCGTAACATACACCGTTATGATTCATAGCTTCTTCAACCGCTTTTTCAACATCGCCAGCGTAATAGCAGTTAAACCCTTTTATACAGATGCTATCGTCAAAGGTGCGGAGGAAACAGTTGTCCAGAACTACATTTTCGCAGTTGTGCATATCAATTCCGTCGGAATTGAATCGCCAGCAACCGATAGACTTGACATTGCTGATATCAAGATTTACACAAGCCACGGGACGGATGTTATAAACAAGAGAATCGCGGATTGTAATACCCTCGATTTTTACGTTTTTACAGTATTCAATCTGAATAGTGTGAAGTCTTTCGGCATTATTTACAGCGGCAAAATTATCTTCCGCATTGACCTCAAAGAGGATTTTTTCCTTATTCTTACTGTTGTCAAGAATGCCTCTGCCGAGTATTTTGATATTTTCTGCATCGGTAGCCCTTACACAGGCATATACCACAGCACCTTCATCAAGGAAGAGTGTCTGGTTGCTTTCGAGGTAAATCATTCCTGCATCGTGCTCGCCCTTGCCGTAGTAGAGGATGTTTTCATCGTTTTTATCTATGGCGTAATTGCTTACGGGATCGGCAAAAATGTGGAGCGCGTTATGTCTGCCGTAAGGCTCAACGGTAAAGTAAACAGGTTTTTCAAGGGTGAAAATAATTCTGCCGTCATCGGTGATTTCGGGAACTATACCAAGGGAGAGAGGGCGGATAACCACCTTATCAAATTTTTCAACAGGTTTTATTTCAAATGTCAGCGGCTCATCCGTTTCAAGGGAAAGAAAATTTATGAGTTCCGTCTGGTCAAGCTGCCTCTGATGTCCGGGCCAACGCCTGTTAAAAGGCATGGCAGAAACCCTCGCACTGTCAAGGGAAACCTTTTCTCCGTTTATCTTCACTTCATAGCCGTTATACTTCAATTCTGTTTCTGTTACGGGATATACTTTGTAGCTCATAAAATCGCCTCCGTATTTAAATATACAGTATGGATAGGGGGATAGTCAATATAATTTATTCCCGATTTCTTGACGGATTTTCCCTATAACAAAAATCCCCTCGAATATTTTTGAATCGAGGGGATTTTATTTTGTTGATTAATCAAATATTCGCAGCCTTTATGTCTGCAGTATCTTCTTCCTTAGGGCAATTTGCACCTGCATTTCCTATCCATTCGCCTAAGGCAACCTTAACCTCGCTGTTTTCGGAAAGCTTTTGAATAAGCTCATCTTTGAGACTGATTTTCCCCTTTTCAAAAAGAAGTACGATAGTGGATCCGGCAAGCTCAAAGTGTCCCTTTTCCTCACCTTTTAAAAAGTGTGCATTTTCTTTGTCGTTTGCGATACCGCCAACTATCAATGCACCGATTTCACATTGAATAACAGACCCGAAATTTTCTGTATCAAGAAGACACCAGCTTCTTCTGTTTTTTACATATACGGGATATTTTTCACAAGCAATGGGCTGAACGCTGTGAAGAGCACCTTTTATAAAATGGTTTTCACCCTGATACCCGTTATCTATAAAATGGTAATGGTGATAATCAGATGCACACAAGCGGAAAATCAGACAATCGCCGCCTACATAATTTTTGGCAAGTTCTCCATCCTGCAAAAAATCCTTGAGTGCATAGTGAGAATTTTTGATTGAAAAACGGCTTTCTCCGTCTATTTTAAAAACACTCAGCCAGCTATCGCAAGGACTTATTAAATGCCCGGGAGCCATATCAATATTATCATTTACTCTTGTTCGTGCAAATAAATCACGGAAAGAACGGAAAGAATTCTTCTCTTCCTCCGTCACGGAAATATTGTTGCGTTTTATATATCCGTTATTCATTATTTTTGAAAGTCTTGAGCGGAGAAAACATACGGCAATACAATCAAGATGAAGTACCATTACGGTTTTCAAAAGAAAACGGCCGATAAATGTACCATACATAAAACTCACGGCTTTAGAAGTGTTGCTCATACTCGTACCCCCAATAAAAGGGCAACCAGACCTGCAATCCCAAAAAGAACCATAATAATCTTTCCGATAAGGCCGGGCTTTTTAAGCTTAAAGGGGGCAATAAAAGCAACTGCGGTAATAAGAAGTGCCCAAGGCAGAATTCTGCCCACAGGAAGATTTAACAACTGTAATATACCCGTAACGATAGGAATGATAAGCGCAGATGTTGTAACGGGTAAACCCAAATAAACCGAACGGCTGCCTTCTTCTTTATTCTGGCGCTCTTCCTCGTCTACGTTAAACCATGCAAGACGAACTAATGCGCTCAGAAGGTAAGCTATTGAAATGGAAAGGTAAATGGACTCTCCGTTGGTGGTTCTCCATACAATAATTGCAGGAAGAACGCCAAAACAGATAAGGTCGCTTAATGAATCTATCTGAATACCGAATTTCTTTTCCTGCTCGGTACGCTTCATAGTTGATGCGATTTTACCGTCAAACATATCGCAGAAACCTGCCACCATCAGACAAATAAGAGCTGTAGTGATTTTACCATTGAAAACATAAGTGATTCCTGTGAAACCGAATACCGTTCCTATGTATGTTAAAATAACCGTATAATTATAATATCCAATCATTTTCCCGTCCTGCTTTCTTTTATAAAGTATAGACCTATTAAAAGTATAGCACAAAACGACATTTAAGGCAACCTTTTTTTGAAGAAAAGAGGGGCAGAATATAGTTCTGCTCCTCTTTTAGGGGTTTATAATTTTATTTTGATTCCGAAAGCATATTCTCAACAAATATTCCATACCCACGAGTCGGGTCATTTACAAGTACATGGGTGACTGCTCCGATTAGTTTACCATTTTGCAGTATGGGCGAACCGCTCAGAAGTGATGTTAATATGGGACAACAATTTTATTTCTCAATTTCCAGCCTCATATGTTTTACATTTACTGTTGCTACATAAAACGGATCGGCTTCTTTTGTGTACGGGCTTGAATACTGAATAAGAAGAAATTTTCCTTTTTCATCCTCCAGATTCAAGTTGTTTGAATAATAAGCTCCGGCGAGATAATTTTTATGTTCAACGAGAAAACCTTCATCCCACTCGCTTCCGTTTTCGG
>SVJW01000035.1 GCA_015068735.1 Oscillospiraceae bacterium | reverse complement strand
GTTGCACCGCAGATTGCAGGAAGAAGATCCTTATGAGGATTACCGAGAACAAAGCTATCAATAAGCTTTGCGCTGTATTTTGTTGTGCAGGAATCAACCGCTGCTTTAACTGCGCTGATTTCACCTGCAAAAATTACCATATATTTACCGGGGCAAACTGTACTTGCCTCAATAATTTCAACATCGGCAGTCTTTACAATTACATCTGCAGCCTGCATACCCGTTGAAACAGTTGAGTATTCGACCATTCCTATTGCTTTATTCATTTAGGTATCATTTCCTTTCTGCAGATTCTATAATAATCATTTCATCGCTTATTTTAAGCACCTTTCCGTCCACGGGTGCGTGAATGGGAAGTCCGAGCGCCTTCTCTGGTGCATTTGCGATGAGTTCGCCCATCTTCACAATCTGTCCTTCTGAAACTGACGGAACACTTGGTGCACCAATATTCTGGCGGAGGGATATGTAAAGACGGTCTACCTTTACCTCTTCATCTGTAAGAAGCGAAGGATTGTTATATTTTTCAAGGTCAAGCTTCTGACGAAGTCTTGAAGTGGTGAGCCTCCTCATTTTTCTTTCGGGAAGAGGATGCGCTTCTATTTTATCGGTATTTTTTATACCGTTTTTCGCAAGAGTCTGTTTTGCCGCACCGATAAGCGTTCTGGGGTTAAGCCCCTGCTTGCAGGCAACCATTTCACAAAGACCGCACTGAGAACAATATTGTGTGTTTAAGAAAGCCTGGGTATCGGTTGCGTCATCGCTTTTTACACCGCGCATAAAGCGGTGAGGTTCAATGGGATAACCTAACAGATGTCTGGGGCACATATCTGTGCACATCTGACACTGACAGCACGCGGACATCGTTCTTCGTTTAAGGACACGGACGTTTTGCCTGCGGCTCATTATTACAGGATTATCCTCGGGAAGTACCAGAATACCGTTAGTTGTTTTCGTCACGGTTTCTGACGGGAGTGCAAGCTTTCCTGTCATGGGACCGCCGGAAAGAATCATTGTATTCTTCTCCGTCACTCCACCGGAAAGCTCAACAAGATAGCTAAGCGGTGTTCCGATGGGAACACGATAGGTCTGCGGATTTTTTACGGCTCCGCCCACTGTTACATACTTATGTGTAACCTTTTCGCCATTTAAAGCACGGTAAATATTAAGTACCGTTTCTACATTGTAGACGATAACGCCTACATCAATGGGAAGTCCCCCTGCAGGGACCATTTTCCCGGTCACATCGTGAATGAGAACAATTTCGTCACCTGCAGGATAAACTTCGTGAAGATAATTTGTTTTACCTTTTTTGAAGGCCGCGATATCACGCTCAACTGCTTCAGCGGTAGTTTTATAAGTACGCTTCATCGCAACGTGAAACTCTTTAGCCCCGATGCACTCACAGATTTTATCAAGAGTGCTGATGATTTCAAAGGAATAACGCTTCAGAAGCTGACGGTGAAGCCTGAAAAGTGGCTCACACTCAGCACAGTTGAGAATAATTGTATCCGCTTTGTCGCTAAGCTTTGCATAGGAGGGGAATCCGGCACCGCCGGCACCTGCTATACCCGAGTCTTTTATTAAACTTTTAAGCTCGTCTAACTTCATAGCCATTTCCTTTCTTATCATTTAAGTGATGATACATCATCAATAATTCCGACAATTGCCGCATCGATGGGAGCAGTATTCTGCTCAATACCGATTCTTGCAGCGCTGCCGGTAGCAACAAGAACTGCTTCGCCAAGACCTGCGCCTACATTATCAACTGCGACAATGCGCTCCTTCTTTGCACCGAAGCCGTCAAGTGTTTCCACTATCATAAACTTGTTGCCTATAAGATTTTCGTTCTTCCGTGTTGAAACAACACTTCCGACAACTTTACCGATAAACATTTTTATTCCCCCAATTATTTAAGAGTGGGAAGAATCTTTTCAACATCTGCATGAGGACGAGGAATTACGTGAACTGCTACGAGTTCGCCGAGTCTTCCTGCGTTTGCGCCACCAGCTTCAACTGCTGCCTTTACTGCACCAACGTCGCCGCGAACCATAACGCTAACAAGACCGCTACCGATCTTTTCTGTACCTACGAGAGTTACGTTTGCTGCCTTGAGCATAGAGTCAGCTGCCTCGATTGCTGCAACAAGGCCTCTTGTTTCGATCATACCTAATGCTTCCTGTGTCATAACTTTGACCTCCTTTTTAATTTCAGGTGCAGTCTCCACTTTTTTGGGAGCTGCTTTTTTTGTTGTTTGCTTCTTTTCAGCCATTTTGACTCACCCTTTTAATTATAATGTGGGAAGAATCTTTTCAACATCTGCGTGAGGACGGGGAATTACATGAACTGCTACGAGTTCACCAAGTCTGGATGCACATGTGCTGCCGGCTTCAACTGCTGCCTTTACTGCACCAACATCACCGCGAACCATAACGCTTACAAGACCGCTACCGATCTTTTCTGTACCGATGAGGGATACCTCTGCTGCCTTTACCATTGCGTCTGCTGCTTCAACTGCTGCAACAAGACCTCTTGTTTCGATCATACCTAATGCTTCCTGTGCCATTTTAGTTACCTCCTAAAATATTTTAAAATTTAAATTAATTACTCATTGATAATAGCAATCTTGAGACCTTCCATCTTGAGGTTAGTTTCAAGTGCCTGATTGATTTCGGAAAGCGGATAACGGTGAGTAATAAGCTTACTCATAGGAAGACCTATTCCCTTAGCGCGCTTTAAGAAATCGAATGTTGTTGCATAATCACGGAGAGTGTAAACCCAAGAGCCTACTGTTGTGATTTCCTTGGAGCATATATCAAAGTGGGGGTTAATCTGAGCATCGCCACCGTTGATAAAGAAACCAAGCTCACAAAGACCGCCGCCGTTTCTTATGAACTTATAAATGTTACTGTGTGCAACGGGAGAACCGGTACACTGGAATGCAAAGTCTGCAAGGTAGCCGCCGAAGGAATCTTCTACTGCACCTGCAAGAGCCTCGATACCCTTGTGGTCCTTAAAGTTAACCGTCTTTGTAGCACCCATCTCAAGTGCAAAGTCAAGTCTCTTCTGTTCACCGTCAACTGCTGTGATGTTTTCAATACCCATTGTACGAAGAACTGCTATACAGATAAGACCGATAGGTCCGCATCCCTGAACAACCACACGGCTGTTGAAACGAAGGATGCCTGTTGTCTTTGCACGCTCTACTGCGTGAATGAGTACTGCACAAGGCTCGATAAGGATTCTTGAATCAAGGTCAAGATCGCTTACATTAAATATTGTAGAGCCTTTACGAACGATTATGTAGTCTGCAAACCATCCGTTAAGATGAACTTCATCATCGGGAAGGAGACCGTAAACATCGGCACCGCCGACATTCTGCTTGTTAAGGTCAAACATTGTGATATCGGGATTGTCCTTGAAAATCATACAAGTTACAACCTTATCACCTACTGAGAGAGGCTTTCCTGCGCTGTCTTTCTTTACGTTCTTACCCATCTTTACGATTTCGCCTGTACCCTCGTGACCGAGAGCAACGGGGATAAGACCGAAAGGATCGCGCTTGAATTCGTGTGCATCTGTACCGCAAACGCCGCAGCCCTCAACCTTAACCAGGATATCGTCATCACCGATTTCGGGAATGGGATATTCCTTAACGTCAAAGTTTTCAAGCTTTGTAAGCATTGCAACACGGCTTGTCTTGGGGACAGGACCGGAAGAAGCTTTCTTTGCGGGAGAAGCACCGTTCATCTCACTCAGAACCTGCTGTACAATCTGTTGTATTTTTTCTGAATTGATGTCCATGTGACTAATTCCTTTCTATATTTTCTATACTAATAGGAAATTACTTACCGAGAGATTCAAGTACCTTCTTTGTAATAGCTGCTACGAGGTCGCTGTCTGCAGCGCCACCGTTGTGAGCTGTTGCACAACCGCCACAAGCGTGACAGCTGTTCTTTCCGCCTACGCAGATATCAGCCGGGTGCTTACCCTTAAGACCGAACTGACGACGGATTTCATAAAGTCCCTGTACCTGTTCGGGAGAAAGTTCCTTAGGACCGCCAAGCTGCTTAGCATTAAAGAGAAGCTGAGCGTAGAATTCAAGAGATTCCATCTTGTGGTATGCAGCAAGAAGTGAATCGCTGAAAGAAAGTGCACCATGGTTTGCAAGAAGAACTGCATCAAAATAAGGAAGATACTTTTCTACTGCATCGGGAATTTCGTTTGTGGAAGGTGTACCGTACTCAGCAATCGGAACGCAACCGAGAGCGATAACTGCTTCAGGCATAATGGGCTGTGTAAGCGGAATACCTGCGATAGCGAAAGATGTTGCATAGATAGGATGAGCGTGAACAACGCTGTTAACGTCAGGGCGCTGCTGATATACTCTCATATGCATCTTGATTTCGCTGGAGGGCTTGAAAGAGCCGTTTGCTTCCAATACATTACCGTTCTTGTCTACGCGGCAGATGTAGTCGGGAGTCATAAAGCCCTTACTTACACCTGTGGGTGTGCAAAGGAATTCGTTGTCGTTAATCTTAACAGAGATGTTACCGTCGTTTGCAGCAACCATGCCTCTGTCGTAGATTCTCTTACCGATTTCGCAGATTTGTTTTTTGATTTCGTACTCGTTTACCATATTAAAACATCCTTTCAAAAAGAATTTAATTGAATTTGTGTTTATTTTATAACTTTTTTGTAGTTTTGTCAATAGTTTTAGGGTGATTTTCTGTGGTTTTTTGTGGTTTTTTGAATTATTTTGATAAAAATTCAAGAATTTCGGCTATTCCGTCATCATTATAGGAGGATGTAACAAAGATTTTCTCACATCCGGCAAGCTCCAGCCACATTGTTGCCAAATCAACTCGGGCATCGGGATGATCCGCTTTTGTGACAATTCCTATAACCTCGCGATTTGCCACAGCGGCAACGCAAGGCGGATAGAGTGAATACGGCTCTGTTGCACTCAGAAGAAGTCCCACAACATCAGCTTCGTAAGAGTAGAGTGCAAGCGCCCTGCCAAGCTCGGGATTCTCTGCATATTCACCGGGTGTATCTATAATGATATCACCGAATTTTATATACTGTGTTTTTTCGTATTCAATTTTCTGACCTTTAAGTCTTTGTGTAAGTGTGGTCTTCCCCGCTTCGCTGCGGCCTACAAGTATCAGCTTTTTCATTATGTCTTTGTTATGGGACAAACCGTAAATCCGAGAGTTTTTTCAGCATAGCTGCAGAGTGCCTCTACCGCTGCATCAACCTGACTTACCGTTCCCGTTACTATAAGTGTTCCGCTGAAGCGATCCACAAAACCGAGTTCAACGCCTGATGCCTTTATTGCTATATCACCTGCAATAATTGCCGTTTCGCTGGGAGACATTGTAACAATACCTATTGCGGATTTGGAATAATCCACAGCCGGGTCAAGGCCAAGCTTTTTATACAGAATCTTGTCAGGGTTTGCGATAACGTGAGCAAGTGTTATCTGCTTACCGGGAACAAGTTCCTGAACTATTCGCATTTTATCTTTCATTTCAAATTCATTCATGGGGTTAACCTCCAATCTTCGCACGCATTCCCTCTTCCTCACAAACTTTTTTGAGCATTTCCATATGCTCGTCTGTGGGAGGAAGTACATCACCCATTAAATACTCACGGTCAAGACCTGTGTATTTGTCCTTTCCGAGTCTGTGATACGGAAGCAGATTCATTTCTGAAACACGCATCTGATTCTTTGCAAATCGTGCGATTTCTCTTATCTCCTCCGGCGTATCGTTAAACCCGGGGATGGTGGGCACACGCACTATACATTTTTTGGCAAGTTGCGCTATTTTAACGGCATTTTCAAGAATAAGTACATTGTCTTGATTGGTAAATTCCTTATGCTTTGCGCCGTTTATGTGTTTTATATCAAGAAGATATGTATCGATATACGGAAGCAGTTTTTCAATCGTTTCAAACTGTGCAAAACCGGTTGACTCGACTGCGGTATTTATTCCGTGGGATTTCGCCAGTTTCAGAAGAGCCAGCGAGAAATCCGGTTGAAGAAGCATCTCACCGCCGGAAAGAGTAAGTCCGCCGCCGCTTCTTCTGTAATAGGCAAAGTCTTTTTTCACCTCGTCAAAAACCTCACCTGCCGTAACATCCCGACCTATCAGTTTCGAGCCGTCAGCCGTATTCATATGCTGAAATTCAAAGCTTTGGGATTCGGGGTTGCAACACCATCTGCAACGAAGAGCGCAACCTTTAAGGAAAACTATCGTCCTTATTCCCGGACCGTCGTGTACGCTGTATTTCTGTATATCGAATATTCTTCCTTTTACGTTAGAAATATCCATATGTTTTACTCCGTGATTTTATTAGAAGCTCTGCTGTTCTGTTCTGTTTATAATGTCGTCCTGAAGTGATCTTGAAAGCGTTGTAAAGAGTGCGCTGTAACCTGCAACTCTTACTACAAGATTCTTATAGTTTTCTGGATTCTTCTGCGCATCGATAAGGGTTTCACGGCTTACTACGTTAAACTGAACGTGCATACCCTTTCTGTCAAAGTATGCTCTTATAAGAGATACGAAATTATAAAGACCTTCATCACCCTTAAGTGCCGAGGGATGGAATTTCATATTGAACAGAGTTCCGTTCGATGCAATACCGTGGTCAAGCTTTGACACGGAATTTGCCGCCGCTGTAGGACCGTTCACATCGCGTCCTGCCGCAGGAGATACACCGTCAGCAATGGGGGTATACGCCAGTCTGCCGTCGGGGGTTGCACCTGTCTGTGCGCCCAGCGGCACGTTTGCCGACACGGGGTAAAGACCTGCCTGAAACATTCCCCCACGGGGGTTTTTGTACTGTTCCATGGGACGGGTGTATGTATATGCCGCTTCGCGTGCAAATTCGTCAACGATATCATTGTCATTACCGAATTTGGGAAGAGCATTGATATCCTCAAGAAGCTGTGCAAAACGGGGGTTTGATGCACCGCCCTGTGCTTCTTTAACATTCTTGTAGATTTCTCTTATGATTTCTTCGTTAAGCTCTACATTCTTGTTACCAAGCTCGCCTGCAATCTTGATTGTAACATCTTCTGCGCTTACTACAGGAGCATCACCGCTGAAATTAGCCTGAAGTGCCGCTTTTACTTCTGCGAGAGTGTATTTCTTTTCATCATACACAAGAGTTTTAACCGCATAAAGAGCATCCGCCATATTGGCGATACCAAATCCCTGAGGACCGGTAAAGTTAAGAAGGGCACCACCTTCCTGTACGCTCTTACCTCTTCCGATACAATCCTCAACCATTGAAGAAAGGAAAGGAAGCGGACATCTTCTTGCATGTGCCTTGTCAATAGCATTGTCCGAGTTTACAAGAAGCTTTATCATATAATCCATCTGCGCCTTATAGGCATCAAAGAATTTTTCATATGTGTTGAGAGATTCAATCTCCCCGGTCTTTATACTGATCTGCTCGCCATTACTCTTACCGTTGGAGAATACAAGTTCAAGAGGACGGAGCATATTAAAGAATGCTGCATCGTGCCAACCATCTGTTTTTCCGGGAGCCTGGGGCTCAACACAACCGATGATACAATAGTTACGGGCATCTTCAAGAGCAACACCCCTGCTGAGCATTGAGGGGATAATAACCTCATCATTGTAATACGCAGGAAGTCCTACGCCTGTACGGGTTACGTGTGCCGCCATAATAAGAAGCTCCGTGGGAGAACCATTCCACACTCTTATGGAAATTGACGGCTGAGGAAGAAGAATATGAAGTGTTGCATTAAGGCAGATATAGGAAAGCTCGTTTGTGCTGTCCTTTCCGTCGGGTGTCTGTCCGCCTACGATAAGGTTCTGGAACAGGCTGTAACCTGCAAAGCCCTCCGCACTTACCGCGTCACGGACTTTGTTAAGGTCGTTAAGTTTTACCCACAGACAGTCGACAAGTTCCTGTGCAAATTCAATTGTAATCTTGCCTGCTTCATAATCCTTTTTAAAATAAGGATACATATACATATCAAAATGTCCGGGAGAAATGGAATGTCCACTACCCTCTGTCTGCACAAGCATCTGCACAAACCAGAATGACTGACATGCTTCGTAAAAGCTCTGTGCACCGTTTGCAGGAACGTTTCTGCAGTTTCTTGCAATCTGGAGAAGCTCTTCTCTTCTCTCTCCGCTTTCGCTCTTTGCCATTTCCTCGGCAAGGTCAGCGTAACGGTTGGCGTATGTAATCGCTGCATCACAGCTTTCAATTACCGCTTCAAGAAAGCTTCTTCTTGCCGCATAGTAACTGCAAGCAACATCAACTTTCTTTAGCTGCTCCTCTGCCTCTTTCTTAATTCCGAGATAGCCGATTTCAAGAACTTTATCATACTGAACACACAGATGTCCTACACCGTTGTAGAAGTAGTTACCTGTTGTGAATATGTTATGTTCAATAGCTTTAAGCGCTTCAGGAGCCATATAACTTGTAGCAAGATCGCTTGTTGTTTTGCCCTTCCAATACTTGTGAGCTTCTTTAAGAGTTCTCTTCGCGTCTTCAGATATATAGAAAGGATCTGCACTACGGGTTGCAACCGTATCAAGCTCCGCTTCGAGCCATTCAAAGGAATATTCGGGGAAGGTCTGGCAGCTTCTGGGCATTTTTGTGTTACTGCCCACGATAAGCTCGCCTTCACGAATAGTTATCGGAAGTTTTTCCATAATGCTGCGGAAAGCGTGGCTTCTGCGCTTTATTATGGGAAGATTCTCCGTTTCCTTATAGCTTTCCGTAACGATAACCGCACGGTCAGCCTCAATCTCGGGCATCTTTTCAAAAAGCATATCGCGAAGATGCTGCACACGGGGAGTTATTTTAATTTTTTCCATTGTTTCGTAATTCATATATTAAGACCTCCGATACTTTCACCTTTGTCTACGCCTATATATTACAACACAACCCCACATTTTGTCAATAGAAAATCACATAAAATCACAAAAAATCTCACTTTTTATATTTTTGCTTTCAACACATTCCCACATTTGCGATCATTTGGCAGTTTTTTTGGTAAAAACCATTGAAAAGCGCATTATATTGTGCTATAATCAAATATAATGGTTGTATTATAACCTTATCTTGTATAGGGAGAGTTTATTTTGGAATATATATCACACAGTCCTGAAGAAACTGAACAATTTGCATATGAGTTGGCAGGTAAAATTACTGCTCCCCGTGTAATATGTCTTACAGGAGACTTGGGTGCAGGGAAAACTGCTTTCACCCGCGGCTTTGCACGTTACTTCGGAATTGAAAAAGGGGTCAGCTCCCCTACCTTTATAATAATGCACCGTTATACGGGAACTGAGGTTATAAATCATTACGACCTTTACAGGCTTAACGATTATGATGAGCTCCTCGATATCGGTTTCGAGGAACAGATTGAAAGCGGTATTTCACTTATTGAATGGCCGGATAATTTTATGGAGTATCTGCCCGAGGATAAAATCGTAATAAGAATAACCAGACTTGGAGAAAACGAAAGGCAGATTTCTCTGGAGGATATATAATATGAAGATACTTGCAATTGATACATCGGCACTGACTGCAACTGCGGCAATACTGTCAGATGATACACTCTTAGGAGAAATCAGTACAACGACAAAGCTCACCCATTCGCAGACAATAATGCCTATGATAAATGAGCTTCTTAAAAAGGTTTCTCTTGATATAACAGATATTGACCTTTTCGCTTGTAGCGAGGGCCCCGGCTCTTTCACAGGGCTCAGGATAGGGATAGGAACGATAAAAGGGCTTGCATACGGCTCAGGCAGACCTGTTGTGGGGGTTTCTACATTAGAAGCACTTGCGCATAACATTTCTTTTACCGACCTTGTTATCTCACCCATTATGGATGCAAGACGCGGTCAGGTATATAATGCACTGTATAAATATAACGGTAGCAAACTTGAATGTATTAAAGAGCCACGCGCGCTTTCAATTGAAGAGCTTTGCGAAGAAATTACTGAAACAACAATTTTTGTTGGCGACGGTGTAAAAGTACATAAAGAAAAGGTAAAAGAGCTTTTAGGAGAAAAAGCAATCTTTTCTCCCCCACATCACCAACTGCAGAGGGCAGGCAGCGTGGCATATGCCGCACTTGGCAAAATACCTTGCGATGCGGCAGAGCTTACTGCAGTATATTTAAGGAAGCCACAGGCTGAGAGAGAAAGAGAAGAAAGAGATTCTTCGCTACGCTCAGAATGACAAAAAACAATCACAAGCAGTGAAAGGAACGAACGAGTATGAAAATAGCAATGGCGGCAGACCACGGCGGTTTTGAACTTAAGAATATTCTCAAGGACTATCTTGAGGAAAAAGGTCACACTGTTATGAATTTAGGAACAGATTCATCCGAAAGTGTTGACTATCCCGATTATGCAAAGCTTTGTTGCGAGAAAGTTGTTTCAAAAGAAGTTGATTTCGGTATACTCGTTTGCGGAACAGGCGTAGGAATTTCCATTGCGGCAAATAAGATTGACGGTATCCGCTGCGGACTTTGTCCTTCAAAGGAAATTGCAGCACTTGTAAAGCAGCACAACAATGCTAATGTAATTGCTTTGGGCGGAAGATTTACATCTCCCGAAGAGGGAAAGGCAATTATTGACAGCTATATGGCAGCTCAGTTTGAAGGTGGCAGACACCAGACACGAGTTGACAAAATAATGGCTTTAGAGAAATAAAATTAAAATAAAAATATAGATTTTTGCCATAAGCAAAAATCAACCACAATTATGCATTATGCATTTTGCATTCTGCACTAAAATTAGGAGGGATTTTGATGCGTTGTCCGTATTGCGGTCACGACGACAGCAAGGTTATTGATTCTCGTCCTACTGAAGAAGGCGTAGCAATCAGAAGACGGCGTGAGTGCATTAAGTGCACTCAGAGATTTACTACATATGAAAAGGTAGAAAGTCTCCCCATAGTAGTTATTAAAAAGGATAAGACAAGGGAACTCTTTAACAGAGAAAAGCTTCTTGCAGGTCTTACCCGTGCGTGTGAAAAGCGTCCTGTCGAAACAAGCACACTTGACAGATTGGTTGACAAAATTGAATCCGATTTGCAAAACACCTTAAAGCGTGAGGTTTCCACCAAGGAAATCGGCGAAAAGGTTATGGAAGGGCTTAAGGACATCGACGAGGTTGCATACGTTCGTTTTGCATCCGTTTATCGTCAGTTCAAGGACGTAACCACGTTCATTGCAGAGGTTAATAAACTGTTAGTAGATAAAAACTAAATATTTGTGTATGAAAAAACTCAGGTTCGGTTGAACCTGAGTTTTTTGTTTGGGTTATTAATGCATATGAAGATTTATCAGATAAAGGATATCTTCATATGTGATTTTTCCTTTACCAACAGCAACTTTAAAGTTTTTAAGATTAAGTGCAACAAATTGTTCATATGCCAACTTGTCTGCAAAATCTTCATATGAATATAATCCATACTTTTTAATATCATTCTGCATAGCCTTTGAATCATATTTCATATCACTATCAATTGCAAATGGCATAAGATATTCGGGGCTTCCGTCAACTTCTGCAGGTGTAAGAGTGAGCATATCTTCAAGGATACAGTTATAATGTTCTGCAGTCAGTACAGACCAGCTTTCTGTATACTCCTCCTTTATGCTGTAACTTACAAGTTTTGTTGTAGTTTTATCATTCCTTACAAAAGAATGACCAATATAGTCTTTTACATTGCTCTTGTTGAGAATCACAAACTTATTCTCATTCTTATCAAAGAATCCATGCCCGTTAATTGTTTTAACTTGTGTTCCGTCTGCAAAGTTAAGTGTAACGACCTGATACTTATCATATCCATGATTCTTGATAATTGATGCCGGTGCAGTTGTATGCTTACCATTGACAAAATCCCATACCAAGAACTTGTCATTGTATGTAGTTTCGTCGATACGTTTCTGCGTTCCGTCTGCAAGGGTGATAAGTGTATCAGGCGTTACGCATACTCTACCTTCATCCTCGTCATAGAATCTGTAGCCGACATAGTAATAATAAGTATTTCCATCTAATGCCGTGTAACTGTATTTTATAACTGATGTACCGCCGCTTTCTGCATCACCCGCTTTTTTCTGAATTTTACAGAGATACTGATTGTTATACAGTCCAAATCCATCATTCAGAGAAGATGCTCCGTTTCCAGAATCAATAGTTGCACTTACCCAGGAAACAGTAGCAGGCATTTCTTTTGTGGAGCTATAAGAATACTCTGTGCCATTATCACTAATTTTAACAGCCTTAAAGATAGGATAGTAGCGTGTAAAGTCATAGTCGGTAGAGTTTCCCGAACGCACATTGATTCCATCAACAATTGGGTAATATACAGTTTCTCCATCAACTGTCTGAGATCCAATTGCATTAGCTGATGTAGCTGATACATTTGGCATAATGTAATAGTTCTCACCAATTTGCATTATAGTACTTGTATAACTATTTGTAGGTTGTGTTGTGTGCGGAGTTCCTGCACTTGCTGAGCCATTTGTACCATAATAGAATGTAAAGGTGGGTGCATCAGCACCTTTGTCTACAACAGTTGCAAATACTTTCAATTCCTTTGCAACCTCATAATTATTTGAAGTAAGTTGTCCCATCTTGTCATAAACAAGATTATCTGTAACTGCATATGTAATAGTATATGTATTTGATTCTGTTGCATCAAGCACAATATCTTTGCCCGTATAATCAATTCCATTCATATACACCTTATATGGCAAATCTTTTCCATACTTTTGAGGCTTAAACAGTTCTTTTAATGCACTAGCGGTTAAAATATATAAACTTCCACTTTCATAGCTAATTTGTACTACACCATTGTCTTGCTCAATTCCCGCATTTGCAAATCCAAAAGCAGGTGCAACGAAAGATGTTCCTTGATTACTTGGAGACCACTTATATATTTCATCGTGATATTTCATATCGGTGTCAGTCAAAGTTCCCGCCTGTGCTGGTGCCCATACATAACCATCGACAGTAACGCCACTAATAGTAGCAGTAACATCCATACCGCCATAATTATCAGGTGCTCCAGTTAATGAAGATTCTCCAAAGTCACTACACAGTGATAAAATACCTGTGTTTACATATGTTGTTCCATTATATGTATAACGTAAAGATGTATATTTACCATCCGTGAAAACAGATTTGAAGATGGAATCAACACCACTTGCTTTTATATTTGAACAATCTGCTTGTGATACCCAGTTGTACTGGTTAAGTGTTCCTGTTATATTGATTTGTCTTCCTGCTGATGCAGTCATGTTTCCTACAATACCCAAGCCTACAACGGTTGTACCATTAACAGTATGTGGTTCGTTAATTGTAGTTACATTATGAAGATTCAATATACCTGATCTAAAGTCTATATTTGCATAAACACCATTAGCTATTACAGAATCTTTAATAGTCAGTTCTGTTCCCGTAACGGACACCGCAGAACGGCATCCTGAAATATAACAGTTTTCAATGGTTACTGTCCCCCACGCTCTTACTGCAGACACACCATAGTTTGTATCATTTACATTCATGGCAACGGTTGTGAATTCTTTACCGACAATCCCTAAATTTTTCAAAACAGCACCGTCGTACAAATGGAATACTGCGCCATTTTTTTCACTGATGGGTGCGGTTTCCATATTAACGGTAAATCCATTTCCGTACACAACGCCCGATGTACTTAATGTACTTGATGTACTTACATCATTTAACAGAACTGAATTACCGCTAAAGTTTGCCGTAGTACGATTATATGCATCCACGACTTCGAGGATAAGTTCGGTCGGTATGCAATAGTCATTATCGGTAATTGTAACCTTTACGACACCGGTGCCGGTAAACTGGATTGTGCCGTTAGTCCAAGTTGTTGCTCCAGTATATGAACCGCTTGCATTTCCTGCAATTGTTTCAAATTCAACACTAACAGTTTCGATTTTTGCATTGTCTTTTGCTTCAAACAATGTACCTAAAGCAACAGTGCTTCCTTCTTCATTACCTACACGGTAGAGGAAATCACCTTTGAATTTAGATTCAAATTTCACTTCAGACTGTCTTTCTTCAATATTAACAGTAATTACTGTAGGTGTACAGAAGTAATAATCCTGAATTGTGATAGTTGCTGCACCTATACCGGAGAATGTAAGTGTACCCTGTGTCCAGTCGGTTGTATTTGGTGTATATGTACCGCCTGCTGTGCTATTCTCGTCTACGGGAGATACTGTCACCTGAATATTTTCAGGCACAATATCTACTGTTACATCATCTACAGCCTTAAAGAATTCTCCTATTTGAATTTCTTTATTATTCATATAAGAATCCTTTAAGGTGTCTGTCTTTTCAAACTTCACAACAGAATTTGCTTCTTCTCTGTCTAGGATTTTAACCCCATTAAATTCACCTACGGGGATATGCTTTACGCCCCAGCCATAGCCGGTGAAAAGCTGATTGAACGGAAGGTAAACGATTGTCTTGTCTTCTTTCAGGACAGTTTCACCATTGACGGTTTCTTCACCTGCATCTTCGTGGTTATGTTGTGTCAACACGCCATTCTTATTTACAATATGATAACAAGTCTTTGTATTGCCTGAAATAAGGAGGAAGTTACCTGTTTTTGTCCATGTATCACCGCTTTTGATTTCGTCAAGACCTGAAATCTCAGTAAGTCTACTGAATTGATGGTCATGAGTATAAGATGCAAGAGAATTATCTACAAGTTCGCAGTAGTAATAGTCATTCCACTCACCAAAGTGAACTGTACAGTTTGTTGCATGGAATTTATCAGTTTCGGGAACCGTGTAACCTTTGTCGTCGGTAGTCATATTTTTATTTGTACCAACCATCATACCTGAATAGCGATACCAGTAATACTGATAGTTACCGCAGACATCGTTATAAACATCCATCTGTGCCGCAACATGGCAGTTAGTCATATCAACGTGACCGTCACCGCGGAACATACCAACAAGACCGCCGCAGGCAACGTCCCAGCTACCCCAGAGTGCTGTAATTTTGTTTGTATTATCAATAGTGATATTTGTGAAAGTAAGCTTGTAATCATCCGGATCATCTGAATTACCACCGATACCTACAATACCTCCGTTACCTGTGTTATATACACGGGGATTACAGTTTGTGATAGCGATATTTTCGAATGTAGAATTCACGGCATATGCTGAAATAACACCGGTGGGTGTAAATTCACCGTCGGAAGAGAAGTTGTCCACCGTAAGGTTTTGAATTTTACCATTTACCACATATCCAAAGAGGCCCATTGCATCGCTGTAATAGTTACCTTCATAGTCACCTTTTATTTCCCATGTATTCTGATAAAAATTAGCTATGGTATGTCCGTTACCGTTAAAAGTACCTTCAAAGGAATTTACGGTACTGTAATAATCTCCCTTAGTACCGTCAGCATTTTTATCATCAGTATAATAATAACCAATGGGGTGGAAAATAAGGCTTTCATTTGCATTATCCTTATCACCGAGGTTGATATCAGCGGCGAGGATTACGGTTTTATCCTTAAAGCTATCCTGTGTTTGTCCATTCATACCACCGACAATAGCACCGAACGCTGCAAGCTGGTCAGCATTGGCGATTGTATATTCTTTAGCTGATGAATCATACCACGAATAGTCAAATTCACCTTCCCACGCACCTGTGGTATCTTCAACCACAGCAACTTCGCTGAATGTTGCCATAGCGAGAGTGATTGTACCGTCAAGTGGTTCATAATGGAACTGATTATGCTTTACAAGGTCGGAAAGGTTTTCAACCTCTTCCATTTTAACGGTTTTTCCGTTTTCTACGTGGTAGAGAGCAAGATTTCCTTTATTCAATCCTGAAGAAACGGTATCTGTTATCGTAATGATTACAGGAGCAGTATTATCATCCGCAATTCCCTCTACATGAATATCAAGAGGAATCAAAATCTCATTCTCTTCTGCGTTGATACCGCTTGCAGAATTTACAAGCTCGGTAACAGAAAGTTTGAGCGAAGATGATTCAACCTTTGTTCCGGCAGGAACAACAGCGCTGACATTTTCTTCTGAAAGCACCAATTCTGCGGTAGTTTTACCGTCCGAAACATCTGTGCCCGAAGATGTGCCTCCACCGCCACCGCCTGAGCCGGAGGATGTTTTCCTTACAATTTCCCCGTAATTGGATGCTGCGGGAACCAACGTTTTCATATCATCCCATACGAAAATTTTGATGTTTTCTACACCGGAAGTTGTTATAGTCTCTGTCTGACATTCAACAACCTCACCGGGAGCAAGTTCTTCAACTTTTTTTGAAGTTGAAGATTGCAAGCTTCCATCGGCGTTGTATTTCGCCGTTATTATTACTGCATCGCCATCCGCAGGTGCAGTAAATTTTACTTTTGCATAAATATTCTGTTTGTTGCCGAAAGCTTTTATTTCCGCACCACTCGACGCATCGAAAAAATCAACAGAGCAAGTTCTTACCTCTCCTGACGCAAACGAAGCTACAGGTATTATCGAAAGCATCAGTAACACAGATAAGCACAATGCCAACAATTTTTTGTGCATAGATAATTCCTCCTGTCTGTAATTTTATACAAATATGAGCACAGCACTATCGCTGTGCTCATTCTTTTTCTTTTAATAAAATTAAGGTTTTCTTGAAAATGTATTTTTAAATTTTTGTACTATCCTTGAAAATATATTGTCTTTTTCTTTTCCTGCATCAGGTATATAGTAAGCACAATGAACTCCATTATAGCAAGAAAAATAAGGACACACCGGAGAAGTCGGGTCAACCTTATAACTTTCCTTTCCGGTTTTACAATCGGGACACAGAATTTTTCGTTTCTTTATCTTTACTTTCATCCATATGCACCTCCGTATATGCCTTTTGTTCCAAAGGGTTTACTTCGAGATTCCCCGGGACTCTTTCCAGTAATTCTTCGTTTTCCTTCTCCACCATTTTTATCCATCCCAGCCCTATGGGAGCGAAGAAGATGGATGCGAATAGTAGTAAATTGAATAACATAATTCCTGTCTGAGAAGTTATTCCTATACTCGAATAACGCAAAAACCTGGTTATCACAAAAATCCATGTATATCCATCTGTAGGTAAAATAAAGTACGCCAATAAGTTCAGTATAGCAAAAATGCCATAAGCACATATGTTTCCATGATAATAGATTATTTCACCTGCAAAAGCTTTATAGCACCTGCGTAGCGTCCTGAAATTCCACACTATAAATGCAATTGGCGCGAAAAAAAGTGTAATGTCTCGCTGAATACTTCCTACAGGCATAGGTCCTGATACGCATAATGCACATATCAATATCGACGGCAATATACATCCTAATAACATCTCAACTACACGTTGAAAAATCACCCTGGTAAGATATTTATCCAAAATTAACCGTCCTTCCATAAATCGCCGTTAAAGTATTTGCACAAGGAACAAATATTGCTCCTTGTGCAAATTTTACTAATTAGATTGATTGAAATATTAACCCCAAGGAAGGTCGTCTCCATTAAGACCCGGCTCTTCTATATCAGGGTTTTCAGGATCTGTAATTGATGTCTGAATGACATCTATCAAATCCAACTCTAACATTTCAACCTCTGGTGCTGTGTACTTCATTTGTATATCTCCTTTCTAATTAGTGCAATGTTTTATATGCGGAATCTGTAAATTTAGCAGTCATTTCTAAGATTTTGCTTGCATCACCATCATCAATATTTCTCTTGATGTAGCTATTCATACTGTCTTTGAAAACAGTATATACAGTTCCATCTTCATTATAAATGGTAATTGTTACAACCTGATTTGCATCTGCAATTACAAGGTCATCAGCATATATAATCACATAAGAGCCACTCTTTTCCATTTCAGAGTATGCAACAGTCTTAACAAGTTCTTCATCTGAATTATGCTTTGTAAATGACACTGTTGCATACATATCTTCCGTAACACCACTAAATGCAGCCTTTAATATAATCCTATCCTTAAGAGAAAGGGTTGAACCAAAGCATTTTGTTTTATCTCTTTCACTTACATCAGAAATTTCAGGCATTTCAGATGCGTATACCATATACTTTTCATCTACGCAATCAGTAGCAAGAGTGTCAACCTTGTAAGAGAATTCTCTCTGCGCAGCAGCACCGTAATTAAGCATATCTGCAAGAACTATCAACAACTTATTATCTTTTTCTGTCAAAGACGCCTTATCAAGTGTCTTTTTCATCATTCTTACAGCATATGCTTTAAGTCCATCTTCCCAAACATTACTTACCTGAGTGTCATCATTACGATAAATTGTAACATCCAAATCATCTATAATCTGTTTTGCAGTAAGACCTGAGTAAGTAACAACATAATACTTACCTGTAGAATCTATTGTCCAGTCCGCAAAGTCAACTTTGATTGTCTTTACTTCAGATTCTGCATAATGCTTAATTTCTGCATAATAATCTGTACCAGTTATATTGGTCTTATTGATTGCAAAGTTCATTGCAAGAGAATTACCAAGAGTTACGTTAGCTGCATAAATATCAAACAACTCAACTTCTTCTTTTTCAGTAACTTCGTACTTACCTTCTGCATTAGCTGTGAATTCGAATCCTTCAGCAGCGTATGCATCATTGGGCTTAACGCTGAATGTACCGCCTGTTATTTCATAATCAGCAGTATCACCGGAAATAACACCTTCGATTGATGCTGTGCCTGAGATAGAAACTTCAATATTCTGGCTGTCATCTGCATCCATTATGATAGCATTATTAACACCGGAAATTGTACCACCTGTTACAGTAAGATTGCCAAGTGCGTCCGCTGAAGCATTTGTAATCTGTCCCCAAATACCTCTTTTAGCACCGGAAATTGTACCACCATTCACTGTCAAGTAAACCAAACCGTTACCGGGGGTTCCGTTCAAAGAAGTTTTTGCCATACGCATACGGATTGCAGTATAGGTTGATGTGATTGTACCATCATTTATTGTCATATTAGCATCACCGAAGCTATTACCGCTGTCATCCAGTGTTATAGCCATGTCAGTTCCGCCGTTGTGATTGTAAGTACCGCTCTCTACAGTAAGGTTACCACCGCGGTTGAGAATTACAGTAGACTGTGCATTCCAATCACGATCAATTGTAGATGTAACATTTACTGTACCATTCTTAATGGTAAGGTCACCATAGTTGTAGAATACTATGAAGTTTCCTGTAGAATTATCAGTAACATCGATTGTCTTACCATTGAGGTCAATAGTAATAACATCATCTGCAGCTATGTTGAAATAACCCTTTGCCGCATTTACTAAATCGCTCTCAATCTGAAGATTTTCAAGAAGAGTGATTGTATCGCCTGCATTTGCAGCATCAATAGCATCCTGAAGCGATGTGTACTTCTTCTCTCCGATTGAAGCAACATATTCTATAACAAAATCTTCTGCAGAAAATATCTGTGAATCTCCAATTGCATAGCTTTCGTCTTCATTCTCAGGATTGTACATATGAAGTTCAAGCGTTACTTCAAGGTCCTGATTTGCTGCAAGGAAATCTTCTTCAAAGAATACACCACAGTTGAAATCATTAACGAACTCATATACTTCTGCATATGTGTACTTAAGTCCGGGTTTACCCATAAGCTCTGAAGCATATTCCATAATTTTCAAAGGCTCGTTGGCTTTAACAGTTACATTTTCGAAGGGAACATTTACCCAGTTTTTGCTCCACTCGTCATACTGACCGGTGAGATAACCGTCTGCACCACCATTTGCGTTAAATACAACTTCCTTATTTATCTTCAATTCAAAGTCTGCATACCAGTCACCGTAATATGCAAGCTGCTCTGCGGTAACTTCGTCAGCCTTGAAATTAAGAGCAAATGCAAGGTCTTTATTTTCATAATGCTTTGTTACTGTTGCTGTGGGAAGCTCGGGAATTTTGAAATCATCTGCAACAAATTCTCGTAAATCTCCGATTGCGTAACTTTCACTTTCGTTCTTGGGATTATACATACGAAGTTCAAGTGTTACTTTG
>SVJW01000034.1 GCA_015068735.1 Oscillospiraceae bacterium | reverse complement strand
CGCTTCTCTTGCTTCGGGTACGAGAACTTTAGATCTTCTACTCATTTTCATTTTCTCCTTTTTTTATTTCTATCTATATTTTCTGTAAATTTCAAACTTGATAAAAAGTTATCAAGTTCAAAGCTTACGATAATATTGTGTGAAAAAGGAGAAAGATATATTCAGCCAATTTTTTACAAAAAAATTACTGTGGCATATGCCACAGTAATTAATTATCTGTTATGATATAAACTCTTATTTTCGTATTTTGCTTCACAGCTTACGTTAATGCCGAGTCTTTTTAATATTTTAATATCTTCTTCGCTGATTATTACCGAGAAGTGAGCGTTGCTTCCTCTTAAGTTTGCAAGCTGTTCCTTCGCCTTATTTGCAATCGGGTTTGTCAGTGCGGAAATGGTGAGTGACATCAGAACTTCATCGGTATGAAGTCTAGGATTTCTATGCTTAAGATAATTTGTTTTAAGTTCACATATCGGCTCGAGTACCTCTGCCGAAATCAGAAGAAGTTCATCATCAATTCCGCCAAGGGTTTTAAGGGCATTCAAAAGAAGCGCAGATGCCGCACCCAACGTAGAAGATGTCTTTCCGGTAATGATTGTACCGTCAGGAAGCTCAATAGCTCCTGCAGGTGCACCTGTTTCCTCTTCTTTCTTGAGCGCTGCAGAAATAAGCGGACATTTATCCGGCGTCATTCCCGCCTGATTCATAAGAAGCTCAAGCTTCATTACATCAGTACCTTCACCAAAAGAACGAAGTTTATTAACGCTTGCACTGTAATATCTGCGGATTATTTCAATTTTAGAAGCATCACAGCAGATTTTATCGTCAACAATGCAGTTACCTGCCATATTAACACCCATATCGGTAGGTGATTTGTATGGAGAAGAACCCTGGATAAGTTCAAACATTGCATTAAGAACAGGGAAAATTTCAACATCGCGGTTGTAATTCACTGCAGTTTCTCCATATGCTTCCAAATGGAACGGGTCAATCATATTTACATCATTGAGATCAGCCGTTGCTGCTTCATATGCGAGGTTTACAGGGTGTTTAAGAGGAAGATTCCATATGGGGAATGTTTCAAATTTTGCATATCCTGCAGTAACACCACGCTTATGGTCATGATAGAGCTGACTGAGACAGGTTGCCATCTTTCCGCTGCCAGGACCGGGCGCTGTGATGACAACAAGCGAACGAGTTGTTTCTATATAATCATTCTTTCCGAGGCCTTCGTCACTTACGATATGCTTTACGTCTGAAGGATAACCTGCTATCGGGTAATGTTTATAACATTTAATTCCCAAAGAAGTTAATTTTTTCAAAAATTCGTTTGCACTTGCCTGTCCGTTATATCTGGTAAGAACAACACTTCCTACATAAAGGTCAAGTTCACGGAATGTATCAATAAGCCTTAAAACGTCTTCATCATAAGTAATTCCCAGATCGGCACGGGTTTTATTTGCTTCAATATCAGCAGCGTTTATAGTAATAACTATTTCCATATCATCTTTAAGCTGCTGAAGCATTCGCATCTTGCTGTCAGGAGCAAATCCCGGAAGAACGCGTGAGGCATGGTAGTCGTCAAAGAGCTTTCCGCCGAATTCAAGATAAAGCTTGCCACCAAACTGTGCAATACGCTTTCTTATTTGTTCCGACTGCATGGAAAGATATTTTTGATTGTCAAAACCAATTTTGCCCATTATCCTCACCTCAATTTCATAATACAAAAATTAGTATAACACATTTTTTTATGATGTTAAAGTAGAATTTTGAAAATTTTTGTTATTTTTTTGTTTGACAGTAAGTTTTTACGGTGGTATAATGTGCCTGTTGTGCAAATTTCCAGAAAGGAGTTACCAAAATGCAGAATATACTGTCATTTGCAAAAAAGAATACTGTTCTTACTGTAGCGTTTTTTGCTGCATTAATCACAAGTATTTTTGTTCCGATCGACAAAGAGTATATCGGTTATTTTGATTTTAAAACGCTTACTTGCCTTTTTTGTGTACTTGCAGTTGTCTGCGCGCTAAGAAATGTTAACTTCTTTTATATTATGGCACAAAAAATTGTTCATCTTTTTAAAAATACGCGAGCTTCTGTTATCGCACTTGTATACATAACATTTATCGGATCAATGCTTATTGCGAATGATATGGCACTTCTGACATTTTTACCATTGGGTTATTTCGTTCTTTCTTCTACCAAAAAAGAAAAGTATATGTGCTTTACTTTTATAATGCAGAATATTGCCGCAAATTTAGGTGGAATGCTGACTCCTTTCGGTAATCCTCAGAACCTTTATCTTTTTACAAAGTTTAATATTCCTACAATGGAATTTATGAGTATAATGGCTCCGCCGTTTTTCATTTCCATTGCGATAATAACAATTTGTTGTTTCGTTTTCGTGCATCCGGAGCCACTTGAAACGAATGATGTAAAACCTGAATTTGAAGTTAAAAGAACAATTATCTACCTTATTTTATTTGCACTTTCAATAGCAATTGTATTCCGTACAATTCCATATCAGATAGGACTTGTAGTTATTCCCATAGCGATTTTCTTTATGGACAGGCATGCCCTCAGTGATGTTGACTATCCCCTGCTTTTTACTTTTGTGTTCTTCTTCATTTTTGCAGGTAATATGGCAAGAATAGAAGCTGTACAAAATGTTTTCGGCTATCTATTAGGAAAAAGCACACTTCTATTCAGTATTATTTCCTGCCAGTTTATAAGTAACGTTCCTTCTGCCATACTCCTCTCTCAGTTCACACAAAATTATACCGACCTGCTTGTAGGCGTAAATATCGGCGGTGTAGGAACTCTTATAGCATCCTTGGCAAGTCTTATTACTTTCAGGGAATATACTAAGTATAATCCTAAGAAAGCGCTTAAATACATCGGAGTTTTTACTGCATTTAATTTTGCTTTTCTGATTCTTCTGACTTGTTCGGAAATGGTAATATTACATTAAAAAAGACGGCTTCAGTTAGCCGTCTTTTTTTATCCTATTTTTACAGTTGCACCGGAGGGGATTTTATAAGTTTCCCCTTCTTCATACATCCAAACATCTATAAGAGTAGGGTTGTAAACTGTGTGACCGTCTGCAAAATATTCAAGTCTCTTATACGCTTCTACATATTCGTATATTTCGAGATTTGTTGCGTACCAAACAGTTTCATTGCCTCCTGCTTTCTTGGCAAAGTTCTCAATAACATCCCAGTTGTCAGCAGTATCAAACTCGTAGGAATGTCCCCAAAGATAGAAGAGTTTGGGCTTTTTGAAATAACCACCATTGAGAAATTCATCAAGAAGTTCCATAAGTCTGGGATTGTTATGGTGACAAGTCGGTTGAAGTCTGAGCCAGTCTTTCGGAAGTGTGAAAGATTCTGTAGAATCGGTAGCTCTGCAATATTTTATTCCGCAAAGTCTCATTGCTGCAACGACATCATCTGTTATAACCATAGTTCCGAAAGGATAAGCACCACCAACAATTCTCTTGCCGAACATTTTCTCAAGTTCCATTCTGTCCTGAAGAATTTCAAAGACAACCTGAGAGGTTGGAATCTCGTTCATAAACTGGTGAGTGTAGCCGTGAATTGCAACCTCATGAGGAGAATCTCTAAAAAGTTCCAGAATTTCATTTTCAGGAATACGGTAACCAATTTTTACATCGGGGTTTTCCGTTATCTTTTTAATATAACCGGCATTAATGTTGAAAGTACCTTTCAGTCCGTATCTATCAAGAATTTCAACCAGTCTTTTATCCTGGTAGTTGCCATCATCATAGCTTAAAGTCAAAGCTCTTTGCTTTCCATCCTTGAAACGCATAAAGCGCTGTGCCATTTTATTTCACCTCTGATTATTCACTTTTTGCTTTCATTTCACAGTATATACATCTGTAAACCTTATTCTCACGGTCTGTAAGTTTGAAAACATGGTCTATCTCCTGTTCAACAGAAGTAATACATCTGGGGTTTTTGCACTTAACAACATTTGTGATTCGTTCGGGAAGTTCACAATGCCTTTTATTTGTCTTAACACCGTTTTCAATAGTGTTGATTGTGATGCCGTTATCAATATAACCGAGAGCATCAAGATTTACATCAAGAGCTTCATCGATTTTGATAATATCTTTCTTGCCCATTTTTTTGCTGTTAACATTTTTAATAATTGCAACAGAACATTCAAGCTGGTCAAGGTTAAGGAGCTTATAGATATCCATACTCTTTCCTGCTTTGATGTGATCGATTACAATACCGTTTGTTATTTCGTCTATATGCATAACCTTACCTCCTTACTCTATTCCAAGAAGCTTCATAATGAGTGCCATTCTGATATACTTACCGTTTTTCGCCTGCCTGAAATAGCAAGCTCTTGGGTCATTATCCACCTCAACAGAAATTTCGTTTACTCTGGGAAGCGGATGAAGAACTCTCATAGTGTCTTTTGCTCTTTCAAGCTTTTCAGGAGTAAGTATATATGTATCTTTAAGTCTTACATAATCGGCTTCGTTGAAGAAACGCTCCTTCTGAACTCTTGTCATATAGAGAATGTCGAGTTTGTCCATAGATTCGTCAAGACTTTCAGTTTCAACAAACTCAATCTTATTTTTAAGAAGAACTTCTTCTATAAGGTATTCCGGAAGTTTAAGTTCTTTGGGAGAAATCATTATAAACTTTACGTTTTTATATCTTACCATTGCCTGGATAAGAGAATGAACAGTTCTTCCGAACTTAAGGTCACCGCAAAGTCCGATTGTAAGGTTATCAAGTCTTCCTACTTCTCTCTTGATTGTAAGAAGGTCTGTAAGAGTCTGAGTAGGATGGTTATGTCCGCCGTCACCTGCGTTAATGATGGGAATTTGCGTTTTCATTGCGGCAACTGTGGGAGCACCCTCCTTAGGATGACGCATTGCAATAATATCTGCATATGCCTCAACAGTTCTTACTGTGTCAGAAACACTTTCACCCTTTGCAGCAGAGCTTGACTGAGCTTCGGAAAAGCCGAGAACGTTTCCGCCAAGCTCATACATAGCCGCTTCAAAACTGAGTCTTGTACGGGTCGAGGGTTCAAAGAAAAGTGTTGCAAGCTTTTTATATTTGCACTTTTCTCTGTAATTATCAGGATTTGCAATGATATCGTTTGCAACATCAATAAGCTCATCAATCTCAGCTAAACTGAGGTCGAGAATGTCAATAAGATCTTTCATTTTCCTCATCCTTTCCGTGTTATTTCAAATCAACCTTTTATCCAGCTTTCATCAGAGGGGTTATTACGGAATTTAATGAGTCTTTCTTTATCTTCAGCCTTGATATAGTTTTCGTTTGCAGCAACTTCAACAATTGTGTCAAAGTCTGTAAGGCTGATGTTCTTTACATTTGCAGCAGCCATTCTGTCAAGGCCTTTCTGCATACCGTAAGTGAAGATAGATGCAATACCGAGAACCTCTGCACCTGCTTCACGGAGAGCATCTACAACCTCGATAACGCTGCCACCTGTGGAAATAAGGTCTTCAATAACAACAACCTTATCGCCTTTTTCAAGTTTACCCTCGATCTGATTCTGTCTGCCGTGGTCCTTTGCACCACTGCGAACATAACCCATAGGCATATCAAGAAGATGAGCTGTGATTGCTGCGTGAGCAATACCTGCAGTAGAAGTACCCATAAGTACTTCAGCTTCGGGATAATGTGTCTTAACAACCTCTGCAAGGGCTTTTTCAACGTCAGTTCTTACTTCAGGAGCAGTAAGTGTAAGACGGTTATCACAGTAAATGGGGCTCTTGATACCGCTTGCCCATGTGAAGGGTTCGTCGGGGCTTAAAAATACTGCCTTGATTTTAAGTAGATCTTTTGCAATTAATTCTTTCATTTCTATATCCTCTCTTTCATGTCTAATCTTTCTATTAGTCAACAAATTCTCTTACACATCTTTCGTATGCTGCTACGGGATCGTCTGCTGCCGTAATGGGACGACCAACAACAATGTAGTCGCTGCCTACACTCTTTGCTTTTTCAGGTGTCATAATTCTTACCTGGTCATCTGCCGCACTGTCTGCAAAACGGATACCGGGTGTTACTGTTACAAAATCCTTACCGCAAACTGCCTTAACTCTTGAAGCCTCGTGAGGTGAGCATACTACACCGTCAAGTCCGCTTTCTGCGGCACACTTTGCATAATGCTCAACAACCTCTGCCAAGGGGGCATCAATAAGAAGGTCGTTCTTCATTCTTTCTTCGCTTGTTGATGTAAGCTGAGTTACAGCAATAAGAATGGGGCGTGTTCCGTCTTCGCGGGTCAAACCCTCGATTGCCGCCTTCATCATTTCCTTTGTGCCGAATGCGTGAAGATTTGTCATATCGACATCAAGATTAGAAAGAACCTTCATTGATTTTTTTACTGTGTTGGGGATATCGCAAAGTTTAAGGTCGAGGAAAATTTTATGTCCTCTTTCCTTTACTGCCTTTACGATTTCGGGGCCTTCTGCATAGAAAAGCTCCATACCGATTTTTACAAAAGGCTTTCTGCTTGCGTTTGTAAACTTATCAAGAAACTCAACAAGAGCCGTCTTTGATGAAAAGTCACATGCTACGATTACATCCTTACCCATTAGTGAGCACCTCCAATTATACTTTCTAAAGATTCAATATTGTATTTTTCCATGGCTGCAGGGAGTCCCTCGATAATATTCTTACAAGAGTAAGGTTCTATAAGGTTTGCCGCACCGACCTGAACAGCCGTTGCACCTGCAAGCATCATTTCAATAACATCCTCAGGTGTTGTTACACCACCCATACCGATGATGGGAATATTTACTACCTCATAAACTCTGTAAACCATAGACACAGCAACGGGGAAAATTGCACTTCCGGAAAAGCCGCCTGATTTATTGAAAAGTATGGGCTTTCTGTTTTTAAGATTGATTCGCATACCCAAAAGTGTGTTTATCATAGAAATACCGTCTGCACCGGCTTCCTCACAAGCCTTTGCAATGGAAACAATGTCTGTTACATTTGGGGAAAGCTTGATATAAACAGGTTTTGTGGTAACTGATTTTACAGCTTTGGTGATTTCAGCCGCACTTTCGGGGTTTGTGCCGAAGCTCATACCGCCATGCTTTACGTTGGGACAGCTGATATTTACTTCAAGAAGACCAATCTCGTCCTGCTTGTCCATTTTTTCACAGGTATAAACGTAATCTTCAAGGGAGAAACCACTTACATTGGCTACTGCCTTTTTATTAAAGCATTTGCGAAGCTTGGGAAGTTCTTCCGAAATAACTTTTTCCACTCCGGGATTCTGAAGTCCTACAGCGTTAAGCATACCGCTACTGCATTCTGCAATTCTCGGAAGAGGATTTCCGTAACGTGGGTCTTTCGTAGTACCTTTAAGAGAAATGCTTCCGAGTATGTTTATATCATAGTATTCAGCAAATTCATAACCAAAACCGAAAGTACCGCTTGCCGGTATAATCGGATTATCAAGCTGAAGTCCGCTTAAATTAACACTCAGTTTGCCCATTTTACTTCCTCCTTTACAAGAACAGGACCGTCTTTACAGATACGTTTGTTTCCGTAAAGGGTTTCACAAGTACAGCCCATACAAGCACCGAAGCCGCACCCCATACGAGCTTCAAAGCTGAGCTGACCACTTGTAGTTGTGTTGTCATACAATGCTTTCAGCATTGGCTCGGGACCACAAGTGAAAAAGTATGTATAGTCAATATCCTTAATTGCATCGGTTACAAAGCCCTTTACTCCGTAGCTGCCGTCAGCAGTTGTTACAACGGTTTTTATACCAAGTGCCTTGAATTCCTCTTCATAGAAAACCTCGCTCTTTTTATTAAAGCCAAGAACAACTGTAGGTTTTTTGCCCTGTTTCAGAAGTTCAATAGCAAGCATATACATAGGAGGTACGCCTGCACCACCGCCGATAAGCACGGGAGAATCTCCACTTTGCTGAAGATCGTATCCGTTACCCAGTCCGGTTAAGATGTCAAGCTTTTCACCGGTAGTCATATTCGCCATAACTTCTGTCCCCTTACCTACAACCTTGTATATAATGGTAAGCATATCATCATTGCTGTTACATACTGATATAGGACGGCGGAGAAAGAATCCGTCAAGCTTGATATTTACAAACTGACCGGGCTTTGTTATATCAGAACAGTCACCCTTTAAAACCATTTCATAGGTTATGTCAGCAAGTTTTCTGTTGGAAACTATTTCAAAAATACTCTGCTTCATATTTCCCTCCATACAATTTCACCGTTACAAACGGTCATCTTACATCTTCCGAGAACAGGTTTTCCTTCAAATGGTGTACTCTTACCCATTGAAAGGAATTCATCGGAATTTATTGTGTAGCTTTCGTCAAGGTCAAATACCGTGAAGTCTGCTTTTTCGCCTACTTTTATTACACCCTTTCCGAGACTAAATCTCTTTCTCGGATTCACACACATCACTTCGACAAGTTTCTCAAGTGATAAAATACCTGTTTTTACAAAATGAGTATACATAAGTGAAAACGCAGTTTCAATGCCGACTATACCCATAAGACTCTTTTCAAGACCTCTTCCTTTTTCCTCTGCACTATGAGGTGCGTGGTCTGTTGCAATCATATCAATTGTCCCGTCAACAACACCTTCTATAAGGGCAATTCTATCCTCTTTATTTCCGAGAGGAGGATTCATTTTAAACCTTGCATCTTCACAAAGACTATCCTCAGTAAGGATAAGATAATGAGGTGCAGTTTCGCAGGTTACATCAACCCCTCTTGCCTTCGCCTGACGGATAAGCTCCACACTTTCTTTTGTGGAAATATGGCATACATGATAAGGACAACCAATCTCTTCAGCAAGTTTAATATCGCGCTCAACCATTTTCCATTCACTTTCTGGAACAATGCCACGGTGACCGTGAGCTTTTGAATACTCACCCTCACGGATGTATCCACCGTTTAAAAGCTCGTTCACCTCGCAATGTGCAGTAATAAGTTTACCGCATTTTTTAACTCGTTCCATCGCTTCTTTCATCATATCATTATCCTGCACGCCTCTTCCGTCGTCGGAGTAAGCTATTGCATAATCAGAAAGGCCCTCAATATCTGAAAGAACTTCGCCTTTTTCACCTACTGTAATTGCACCGCATGGATGAACACCAATGCAGGCATCTTTTTCGATAAGGTAAAGCTGAATCTTTATATTCTCAATACTATCGGGAACGGGATTAAGGTTTGGCATAGAACATACATCGGTATAACCACCTCTTGCACAGGCCTGTGTTCCGGTTTTAATTGTTTCTTTATATGAAAAACCCGGCTCTCGCAAATGAACATGTACATCTGCAAAACCGGGTAAAATATAACAATTATTAAAATCAAAAACTGTAGCGTCAGAGAAAGCACCGCCACCAACAGAAACAACTATCCCGTTATCAACAAACAAATCAGTTTTAAGGAAACCGTTTTCAGTTAGAACTGTTGAATTTTTAATAACGTAACGCATTTTGCCCTCCTATGTTTTAACTTATATGATTATATCATAAAGGATAAAAAGTGTCAAATGTTTTATACACAGATTTGATTGTTATTTTTTAAGAAAAAGTACTTGATTTTACGAAAGTTATATTGTATAATATCTAGGTATTAAAAATAGTGATATGTAGATATGGCGGAATTTTTCCGATGCCCCAAGAAAGCGAGCTTTGCGATGCTTGATTGGATGGCAGAAGTTATGCATGCGAGCGGAGCGAGTCGTAGGCAGACTTGTCTGACAATTCTCCCTTCGTTCATTATAAGGCACATATGTTTCTCAATTTAATAGATATGCAGGTATGGCGGAATTGGCAGACGCGTACGGTTCAGGTCCGTATGAGAGCAATTTCATGCAGGTTCAAGTCCTGTTACCTGCACCAAAGTAAAAGAACTCTACGAAGTAGGGTTCTTTTACTTTTTGGTTGTAAAAAAGGTAGCGGACTTGAACCTTAAGAAGGCAACGAGCGTCTAAAAAACGATTGATAATCGTTTTTAGCGAAGTTGGTGCGAGACGGGGACTGCAAGTTTGCTTGCGGTCGTCGAGCAAGTCAAGACGCGTAGCGGCTGTGTCCTGTTACCTGCACCACGTCAGAGCAAGCTTAATATCGCTTGCTCTGATTTTTAATTTAAAAATCAGAGTGCGCTCATACCGCTGCTCTTCCTTTTCACAAAAAGTCACGCTCAGCTCACCTGTTCGGTTGTAAACGCCCTCACGACGGTTCACTCACGCTACCATCTTTTTGTGAGTTGATACGAAGTAGGGTTCTTTTGTTTTGGTAGTAAAAAAGCAACAGACTTGAACCTTAAGAAGGCAACGAGCGTTAAGAAAACGTTCATATCTACTTACGGGTGTATGTTTGATGACTTACACCCTGTGCTCCGTCAAACGGAAACAAAAACCTGACTAGTAAAGTATTTTCATCAATCAATGTTGCATAAAATTCTTCATCTTCGCTGAAATCACTGCTAACTGTATCGAATTTCAAGCACCACTTATCGTTTGAGCAATTGTAATATAATGGCTCTTCCAAAAATTCAATATTAGCTTTAAAGCGTTTGGTTTCATAATCGGTTGTAATAAAATACTGTGCCGTATCATTTACGATAGTGATTTCACTTTTGAATCCGCATTCTTCTGCAGTAAGCTTTTCTCCCTCAACCTCTGTGGCGGATAAAACCCATTCACCATCAAGGAATTTCGGATTTGGTGTCTCCCTCCTAAAAGTCGCTTTTTCTATAATATTTTCATCAAGCTCTGAGAAAGGTGTACATTTAATCCTTGCTGTTCTTTTTGACATTTCTTCTTCAAGTTCCCAAAACTCATCAAGAGTCATGTTAACCTTTTCTGCTCCTTCGTGATAAAAAACTCCTGTTGTGTTATGGTAAATCTCAATTTTTTCAGGATTATCATCGTTTGGATATGTAAAATAGAAATCATCGCACACAGTTTCTCCGTCTTTGGAAACATGATATTTACCGAAAGCACTCTGAGCCGCCCCGGAAGATCCCTGATAGAAGAAGCTATTATCATCCTTTAACGCATAAGCATTTCTATTCCAACCATAAAGCACTATTTCAGGACTACCTTCACGCAAGGTATAAAGCAGATAAATTTCATTATTTGTGTACGCATCGTCCGCCTTTTCAAACACACCAATTAAAAGCTCTGGAATATTGTCACCGGTTATATCTTTTAGCACATATCCGATTTCATTCAAGGCTTCGTCGCCTAAAACTATCGCTGCTTCCCATATACCGTCAAAGCCTTCAGCGGGACCGATTTCGTTATCAATGTTTTCGATGAATGCATACACATTCGCAAGAACATCCTCGTATTCAGTAATATACTCAGAAGCAGTATCGGTATTCGTCTGCTTTGTTTTAACCTCTGTTTTTTCGCATCCAGACACAACACCGAATACAAATATCAAAACAAAAATCAATATACTTTTTTTCATAATTTCGCCCCACATTTTATTCCTTTAAATACTTGTTTATTAAACTTCGCCAAGTCCGATTACTCCGTCAATCGGAAGCGATACTATAAGGCCCTTTGCTTCGCTGTTTATTCCGCATTTCGAGCTGATTTCCTGCATAATTTCTGTTTTTTCATCTACTTTGGCGATAATGAGAACTACTTCTCTTTCTTCCTGAACTCCCAACCCCCACGCAGACAACATATTTTTTGCTCCGGAGCTACGTCCGTGTACAACGGTTCCGCCACCTGCGCCTGCGTTTCTTGCGGCTTCCATTACTTCTTCGCTGAAACCGTGATTTACAATTGCCGCTATCATAACATATTTTACATCTTTCATTGATGATTCTTCCTTTCTTTCTGCCTTATTTTCTGTGCAGTCAAGATCTTCTATCATTCGGACAACATGATTTGTTGATGCTCCTATCGGCAGGGTAAAAGCGATTCCGCTTCCCGGTGTACCAAATCTGAGTTCACGGTACATTTTCCTCATCATGCCATCTGCAAATGACTTTGGAAGTGCTGTAATAATAATTGATTTATCAGGTGTACCAAGTCCTAAAATATCAAGCATCTCACTGGGTGCAGTACCCATACCACTAAGGACATAATGTACCGGAACTTCCGATGCGGTAAGAAGTTTTTCTGCTTTTTTCGCAAGTTTAGGCGCCGTAATAGTCACCAAAATACGAAAAGCACTCTTTTTCTTTTCATTCTGTTCCATACATTATCCCTCCTCAAGTTCAATAATATCATCACTGTCTGCACAAACAAAACATACGGGTGCAGGCATTTTTGAAGCTTTATTAAGCTTAAACTTATAACAAAGCCCCATTATCTGAATAGCGATAAGTGGAGTGAGTGCAACGAGAGCAACAACCCCGAAAGCGTCCGTCATAATATTTCCGCCAAGTACCTCGCAAGTTCCTATACAAAGCGGAAGAAGGAATGTTGATGTTATCGGACCGCTGGCAACACCACCTGAGTCAAATGCAATACCAACGAAAATCTTTGGTACAAATTTTGACATTATAAGAGCCATTACATACCCGGGAATCAATATATATTCTATCGGAATCCCTGTTAGTATTCTGAGCATCGCCAAACCTACGCTGACAGCAACACCTATTGAAAGTGCGTGGTTCATTGAACTTGCCGAAATTGCACCGTCTGTAACCGATTGTACCTGGCGGTTAAGAATCTGAATAGCAGGCTCCGCCTTTACTATGAAGTAACCGATGAGCATTCCTATCGGAACAAGCACCCACTTTGTTCCCGATACGGCAAGTGCACTTCCTAAAAGCGTTCCGACGGGAGCAAAGCCTACATTTACACCGCAAAGGAAAAGCACCAAACCAATATATGTGTAAAGAAAACCAACTATAATACGAAGGCGCTGACGCCTGTGATAACGTTTACTTATAATCTGGAAAATAACAAACATTGCAAAAATCGGAAAGAGCGATATTGCAACTTCTTTAATATAATGCGGAATCTCGAAAGCGAATGCACGGGCAACATCACGCATTGTAATAACATTTATCATTTCTGCTGCAGAATATGCCGTTTCTTTCGGTGTATAGAAACAACCTAAAAGCATCACTGCCAGAATTGGTCCTACGCTGGAAAGTGCAACAAGACCGAAACTGTCACTTGCTGCATTTTTATCTCCACGGATTAAGGATATACCAACGCCCATTGCCATAATAAATGGAACTGTAATAGGTCCGGTCGTCACACCACCTGAGTCAAAAGCAACAGCAAGAAATTCCTTTGGGATAAAAAAAGAAAAAACAATAAGAATTGCATATAAAACCATAAGAAGATTAGAAAGGTCAATCTTCTTCATAATTCTTATAACTGCTAAAGCTAAGAAAATGCCAACCCCTATAGCAACGGTCAGTATAATAACCATATTCGGAATAGCAGGTACTTGATTTGACAAGACTTGTAAGTCCGGCTCTGCTACGGTAATAAGGACACCCATTATCAAACTGATAAGGGCTACCACAATAACAGATTTCGATTTGGTAAGTCCGACACCGATACCCTCACCGATAGGGCTCATAGCCATTTCGGCACCGAGCTGGAACGTACCCATTCCCAGTATAAGCATAATTGCACCGACAAAGAACATTACGACAGCACCAATCTCAAGCGGTACCAAAAAGATACTGAGCATTAATACAATACCTGTTATCGGCAATACTGCGGAAAGTGATTCCATAATTTTCAGTTTTAAGGTCTGATTCATAACAGGATCCCCCAGTTTAACTAATACCTATTTATTATAACATTTTTCAAACCTGATTGCAAACACTTTTGAGGTAAAAAAATCACGGTGAAAAATCACCGTGATTTTTATTTTACTTGCCGAGAACGACCTCATTATATGCTGCTTCAATATATTCTTCAAGCATACCTTTCTTGTAAAGGTACTCAAGAAGAGTATAACGGACACGGAATGTTCTTCCGCGGAGACAGCCCTCAACAAATTTGTCCTTTTCGGGAGCTGTTATAGGAAGCTTTAATGTCTTCTGCAAATCAAGAATTCTGTCAAATGCAGGAAGATATTTTTCAATAAGCTTCTTGATTTCCATATCGTCTGTTTCGTTATAAAGCTTCTTATACATAGATATAGCAACAAAAGTTGCAGCACCTACGTCATGACCGTGAAGCTGAAGCTCTCTTCCGCTTTCAAGGTCCATTATTTCCCATGTCTGACCAATCATATGCTCAGTACCGGAAGCAGGTCTGGAGCTACCGCTGTACGCAATACCCATACCGGAAGTAATAAGACCGTTTACGATTTTTTCGATTGATTCTGCCTTTCTTTCGGAAAGTGTATATGCTTCATCAATACATTCCTTTGTTGCCTGAAGAACTGAATCGGCAATTTTCTGACAATAATATTCTCCTGTATGCATTGCAGAAAGTTCCCAGTCAAGAATAGCAATGTACTTACCTATCATATCGCCCACACCTGCTGTGAGAAGCTCATAGGGAGCATCCTTACAGATTGCTGTGTCAATGATGATGTGGCGTGCAATTGAACACTGATATACAGTTTTTGTCTTGCCTACGAGAAGAGGTGCAACAACAGAAGCATAACCATCCATAGAGGGTGCTGTTCCAACGATACCGTAAGGAAGACCGAGACGGTAGCTTACCATACGGCAAATGTCGTTAACAGAGCCGCTACCAACTGCAAGAATGTAGTCGGGAAGGTCGCTCATAGCGTTTATGTCATAAACTTCTCTATCGATTCCTGCTTCAATAAGGATTCTTCCGACATTTTTATCGGTGGGATGAGCAGGATTTGAGAGAATGAACTTGTGTGAGAAGATTCCTGCTTCTTTAAGAAGTTCCTCTACCCTCTTACCTGCTACTTCATATGTATTTTCATCGGCTACCATGAAAATTCTATTGTAGCCCTTAATAAGTTCTGTAACTTTCTCGGTTGCACCTGCTGATACTTCAATACATTCAACCGGTGCAGTATGTACTTTCTGAGAACAAGTACATTCCATTTTCATCATATTATATCATTCCCTTCTGAACTCAAAAAGTTCAATATCGTCTATACCGTTTTTATAGGCTTCCACAAGAGCAAACATAAGGCATCCGTAAGAATGAACCTCGTCTTCCTGAGGGTACTTTTCAGTAATATAAGCCTTAATTGTTCCCTTTTCTTTTCCCTCACCGGGGCAAAGGCAACCGGGGCAGGATAAAACTGTCTTGTATTCTGTTGTGATACAGTATTTACCGAGTGCTTCTACACCCTTTTTAAGAGCGTTCATATACTTTTCCCCTTTAAGGATTCCAAGTCTGATACCAACACCAATACCATAAAGGAAAAGTCCTGTACCGGTACATTCGTACCAAGCAAGTTCTTCAGTAAGAATCTGTCTCCAAAGACCTCTTTCCGACTGGTAATTAAGCAATGCTTCTGTATGGTTTTTGTAAAGTTCAAGTGCTTTTGCTCTGTGGGGAGAATCCTCAGGAAGATACTGTACAAGCTCTGTAAGGCCAACATATCCCCAACCGTTTCCACGTCCCCAGTAATCGGGAGAAATAGCTTCAGGATCTTCCAGAAATCCCTTTGACTGATGGATAAGACCGTTAGTACGGTCAAGGAACAAGTCGTAGGACTTGAAGCAAAGATCGGCAGCATAATCAATATATTTCTGCTCACCTAATGCAAGACCTGTATAAAGCATAAAAGGAGTTACGAATGCAACTGTATCGATCCATACTCTTTCGTGCATTTTGGGATGACAAAGTATTCCTTCTTTACTGTGAGGCGAACTCATTGTAATTTCTGCATACTTACGGAGGTTATCTTCTTCCTCAGGCATATATCCTTTCATGAACATCCAAGCCTTTGCCGCACCACCTACACGGTATGCCTCGAAATTATAGTAAGGATGATCGAATTTATCAGGATAAAGAGAAAGATAATCCTTGCACTTATTTATAAGTTCTTCATTTTTGCCAGCATCAGCCGCCATGGCAAGTCCGTGGTATGCAAGAAGTCCGAAGTAAAAACGGACAATTTCGTGATTGTTTTCGTAACGGTAGAAAAGATTTTCTGCCGCCTTAAGTGTATTTACTGCCATAGTTTTACACCTTTCTTATAGTTTTATCTCTGCAAGCAATTTTTTATCACTGCAGGAGAATAACCTTAAAATATCGCCGTCTTTTTCAATTTCAACACCCATTCCGGTTTTTGAATGGTTAATTACGTAGCCGGTTTCAGTTTTATTAAGATGCCAGTAAATAATCTCACCGAGAGTCTCGAGGGCAAATCCGAAGCAAAGAAAATGTTCCTTGCCGAAGCTATATAATCCTTCGTACATAGAATAAGTAATATCACCGTTACTACTAATGGAAACGGGCATCATAAGACCACTTTTTTCAAGTACGGATTCCCCGTCAAGCAGAGAGTCCATTCTGAAATGCTTTACACCGCAATCCTTGGTACGGATAACGAGTTTGCTCTTGTCCGCAACATTGCAGGATACGGACAAGTCGCAGTTTGAAATTGAAAAGTCGGAATAAATACATATATCCTTGTCGGATTTTACAAAATCCATAATAAAACAGGCATTTTTTCCGTCTGAAATACAAATTCTTTTCCCGCTGAAAGAGTTTTCTTCGTTTCTATATTCATATACTTTAAAGAAATCTTTTTCCTCTGTTTTCTCAAGAAATTCTTTTGCATCATAATCTTTTTTATCATCGGTTTTAAAACGCCAGGGATTGTCAATATCCGAAAAGAGTACTGTTTTTTTATCGAAAGATACCGAATATGTATTCATATCAGAATCTTGCAGCACTTTCAAAGTAGATGTCGTGAATCTGAACTTTGGGGTTGGACTTAAGAACAAAGAGAATGATGTCTACAACATCTTCAGCCTGCATGAGCTTTGTTCTGTCAACAGCTCTTGTTCCCCAGAAAGGTGTATCTGCACCGCCGGGGTTAACTGTTGTTACGCGGATATTCTTGCTTCCTACCTGAAGAAGAAGTCCTCTTGAAAGCATATTTACAGCAGCTTTAGCTGTGCAGTAAAGAGGTGCGTTACCGTTTGCATTTCTTGCAGCCATACTACCAATGTTTACGATGATTGCAGGGTCTGCAGCGTTATTTGCAAAATACTTACAGCAAAGGAATGTACCCTTTACGTTTACATCCATCATAAGGTCGTATGCATTTTCTTCTGTTTCGGGAATCTGTCCGGGAATAGAAAGACCTGCAAGGTTAGCAAGTGCATAGAATTCACCGAATTTACCGTAAGCTTCTTCAAAGAAAGCCTTAACTTCTGCTTCGCTTGTTACGTCAAGAGCTTTTGCGAATACGTCGCAGGAAAGTTCTTTTGCAAAATCCATTACCGCTTCATCGTTAGAGCAGATAGAAAGCTTTGCACCTTCTTGTGCAAGAGCTTTGCAAAGAACTCTGCCCATACCGCCTGATGCGCCTGTGATTACAACATGTTTTCCGTTATAGTTTACCATTTTAATTTCCTCCTGAATTTTTAATATTAGAAATAACCACCGTTATCTACTACTTCGGTAGGTGTCATACCGCTGTTTACCATTTCTTTAATTTCTACTTCGTTGTCACGGATTTCTTCCGCACGAATAAGAACTTCATAAGCAAGCTCTCTGGGAATTACGATACAACCGTCAATATCACCGAGAACAACGTCACCGGGGTATACCATTACCTTACCCATTGTGATAGGCATCTGATAACCGATTGTACGGAATCTGCCAAGCATACCGTTAGAACTTCTATATTTGCAGAACACAGGGAAATTCTGTTCAAGAACACGGTTGGTATCACGAACACCACCGTCAACCATTGCACCACGGCAACCCTGCTTCTTTGCAGCCATTGTCATAATTTCGCCCCACTGAGCAGATTCATCATCTTCTGATGTGTCCCAAACAATAACACTGTCCTGAGGAATAGCTTCAAGCATTTTTGCACGCTCAACCATTTCGTTATCAAGGCTAAGATTCTTGGATCCCTTGATTGTGAAAACAATTCCTGCGACTTTCATTTCTTCACGAAGAGGAAGAATGTTGTTGGGAAGTGTCTGGTAGAGATATTTCATTTCTCTCAAAACATCGTTTACCATAGGAGTTGTAACTCCTTCGTAACGGTCACAAAGTTCCTTTACGCTTATAGGAAAAGGTGTATCTTTAATCTGACCTCTTTCCTTTGTTAATTCGTCAAGATTCATATGTATCCCATCCTTTCTTATTTCATAATAACACAATATAATAATTAAGGAAATATATAAATAGCTTTTAATTTGTATAAATCGCTCATAATTTGTTGACAGTAAAATTTTAATATGTTATACTTTTTTGGGGTGAAATTTATGAATGATATTGATTTTTTAGTAACAAAAATAAATCGTGTAATCCACCGAAAACCAAGTCCTAACTGGCACAATGACAGGCTCTTTTATGAGAGCGAATATAACATCGTTATAGTGCTGGACGGAAAAGCTAAATACATAATAAATTCCGAAGAAATCAACGTTAAAAAGAACGATATTGTTATCTTCCCTCCCAGGATTGCAAGAGCAGGATATTCTGACAAGATAAGTCCGTGGGAATTTATAACAATCAATTTTAATTTAGAGCTTAACGGGGGCGGAAAAGAGTTTTTCAATAAAGGGTACCTACTGTTTGAAAATGCAGGTGCAAGTATCAGAAGCAGATTTCTTGATATCGCTTATCTGTGGGAGGGTAAAAATGCTCTTTATTCCGTAAAATGCAGAAATCTGATTTCCGATATTCTCTACGAGCTTATCAGAAAATCTCTTCCCCATAACAGGATTCCTCACGCAGAAAAGCTTGAAGCGGCACGTACATATATTCAGGCAAACTTCCGTGATAAGATCAATGTCGAGGAGCTTGCCGAAAGAATGGGATTAAGTGCATCGTATTTTCGCAAACTTTTCACAAGGGCATACGGACAGTCACCGCAACAATATTTGATTTCATTGAGAATCAATACCGCCTATGACCTTCTTGTATCTGGCGAAGTTAATGTAGGTGAAGCGGCATCTTTAAGCGGTTTTGACGATATTTACTATTTCAGCACACTTTTTAAAAAACAGATAGGAATGCCACCTTCAAAGGTTGCAAAGATATAAAAAATACTCTTAACCTATGTTAAGAGTATTTTTTATTGTTATTTTCTGTACAAATCCTGCTCTGTGCTTTTCACCGTCACCATCATCGTACTTCATATCATTAAATAGGACAATAAAGGTATCGTCGGAAAGCTTCTCGGCAAAAACATTTGCATAACTGTCCATTTTACCGTATTTACTTTCGTAATCTGTGAATCCCTCTGCTCTGCTTTCTGCAAGAGTTTTTCCGATTATGGGAGTAGATTCACTCCACGTTTTTCCATTATCAGTTGAATACTTCATATGAACACCAGGTCTTCCGTATAGGAGTACAAGGATGTTATCTTTAAGAGAAATAAGTTGGGGTGTAATACTCGATTCTGCGATAGGATACGGTTTTACCCATGTTTCACCCAAATCTTCGGAATAGGTAAAATAGGTGTCACATATCGGAGTTTCATCATTGGGATTTATGCTTACATCCATTCGCATTGCACATACAAGGATACCTTCCTCAGTAATATTGAGGGAAAGCTCGCATCCGTCACCGCTGTAACCGTAAGGCACTTCATCTTTTCCTTTTGCAATGGTTGATAATACTTCCCATGTTTTTCCTTTATCATTTGACACTACCAGATAAACTACGGGGCAATATTTATCAGACACTTCAGGGTTTTGTCCGTTAACTACTCCACATATTCTGCCATCAGGAAGTTCGGTAAGCGAGCTTATATAAGGATTTCTCCAATGATGGATTTTAACGTATTTTTCAATGGGTTTATAGCCATCCACTGTCAAAGCATCCGATTCTACAAAAATTTCACGATTGGGAAAATTGAAGTTGAGAGGTTCCACACGTGGCTCGGAAGAATCCTTTTCATATGTAACAAGGTCCATACCCATACACTCTTTTGGGATATCTTTCTCGTAATATGTTTCCACAAGAGATGATTTATTTGGGAACATAAATTTCTTTATATGCGTAATATCGGGAAGCGAAGCGCAGTCTCTTTTATCCCTGATTGCGATGGTTTTGCCGTCAGAAAGTTTAAGGTACGGTCTTGTATTCCCTTGCAGAACAAATGAATCGTATTTTTC
>SVJW01000097.1 GCA_015068735.1 Oscillospiraceae bacterium | reverse complement strand
ATCCGTATATACACAATGTTTGAGGATATCGTGTATACCGATATGGACGGAAATCTCTGCTACGATTTCAGAATCAATGATCTTAGGCTTGATTACCTTACCCAGAAGGGTTACGACCTTCTTTTAGCTTACGGAATGATGCCCGAATGCATCGCGACAAATAAAAATGCAACATCTTCTATGAGTAAGAATAAAACAAGGTACAAAGGCAAGCTTATAAACACCTCAACCCCCACCGACTATAAACTGTGGGAGGATATATGCTATGAATATACAAAGCATATTATAGAACGTTACGGGGAAGAGAAGGTTGCTTCCTGGCATATCCATTGCTTCAACGAGCCTGATATTCAGGCGTTCTTCCTGTCTGACCTTCCTTGCGAGGCGGTGGATGTAAGAGCAAGAGAATATTGCAAACTTTACGAATCTTTTGAAAAGGGTATAAGACGTGCTTCAACAAAACTTCATATAGGCGGACCTGCCCTTGCAGGAATAAGGGAAGGTTTCCTTGATGTATTCCTTAGCTATGTAAAGGAAAAGAAACTTCAGTTTGACTATATCGCTATCCATAATTATGGAGGAGTAGGTTCTTCCCAACTTAACGAAGGAAGTGGCTTTTCTGTTGACTATTGGTTGGATATACAGAAAAATTATCTGGATGTTATTGAAAAATGCGGATTCAAGGATAAAGAAATTGTAGTTGATGAATGGGGAATGGCAGCGCAGGGATTTTTCAATATAGAGGAATGTCCATCTTTCATCGCCCGTGAAACAGAAGTTTATTCTTCTTATTATGTGAAGCTTATCCATGAAATCCTTAAAAGAAAATGGAATATTTCCAAGCTTTTAATATGCCTTTCGGGACAGCACGAAATGACAACCGACTTTTCGGGCTTTCGTAATTTCTTCACCCTGAATTTTTTTGCAAAACCTATTTATAATGCCTATGTACTTGCTTCAAAGCTTTATGAAGGCCTTGTAAGTTACGAGGCTGACGAAAATATTTTCGTAGTTCCCACAAAGAATGAAAATGGAAATTATTCTGTACTTCTTACTTATTGCGGTGAAAAGTTCAGCGAAGATTTGCCCGAAAAAGAAGAAACCATATCCTTTGAGGAAAGTCTTGTCGGAAAGAGTGTAACGGTATACTGTATCGACAAAAATACCACCAACCCCTACCGACTGTATAAAAAGAACGGCTATAGCGACAACCTTACAGACGAACAGATAAAAATTCTCCGCGAAGAAGGAAAAATCAAACCTGTGGTTGTATTCAATGCCGAAGAAGAAATAAAACTTAAGTTAACTGCAAACTGTACATATCTTATTGAGGTAAAATAAAGTGGAAAAAACAAATTCATTAACGGCAAAAAAGATAGCCGCATTTACTGCCTATTCAGCTTTTGAAAGGGTTTTAATCGTGCTTTCGGGAATGATTTCCCTTGTTATCATCGGAAAGTTGGGAAAATTCGAGCTTGCAGGCGGGTCAATTGCCAATACTATTATCAATATATTGCAGGTGCCGTTTCTCTCGTTGGGAACGGCGGCAATGGTTATGATATCATCAGATGAACGAAAGAAGAGAAAAATATCTTACGATGTTACTTTTGTCAGTATAATTTTAAGTGTAATTCTTTTCTTTGTTGTGGCTTTTTTCAGCCGTCCTATTGTAAATCTGCTTTTTGGAGGAACGGAAGAAAAGATTAAGGATATAACAGTTTGTTATATGTCCGTTTTCAAGTGGGCAATTCCGTTTATGGCGATAGACCTTGTTCTGTCGGGATGTATGCGCGGATGGAAAAACGCAAAAACTCCATTGACTTTTACTGTTGTGGGAAATATAATTAATATTGCTTTATGTATTATCTTTGTGAATTATATGAACAAAGGTTATATCGGTGGAGCATATGCACAGCTTATTTCATCGGCAATTATTTGTATAATAAAAATTATCTGTGTTGGCAAGGCTCTATCTCTCGAAAATACAAAAGAAAAAGTTTCTCTTCTCGGAATGGGAAGCGTTGTAAGTAAAAGTATGCCCTTCTCCGTAAATCTCTTTTTTGTACGAGTGGGTTTTTTAGGTATGCAGGTTGTAACGGCACTTCTCGGAACAGAGATGCTGACAGGATATCAGGTTGCAAACAATATATTAAGTGTTCTCTACGCCGTGACCGGTGGAGGAGAGATTGCAACTATGACCTATGTTTCCGCATGCTGGGCAGGCAATAAAAGGGAATATGCCAAGAAAGTTTCCTATGCCATTGCTTGGGTAAGCGTGATTATTCTTTCCGCTATGGGTGTACTGATTGCGCTTAAAACATCTTTCTTTGCAGAAATATTCAATAGTGATATCAGCTCGTCTGAAAGTGCTTTGCGTGTTATCAGGATTATGTGTATTACAATTCCGTTTACATCATTTTTCCAATGCATACAAGGTGTTATGAATGTTGGAAATCACGCAAAGACGGTTACACTTTCTACCATTTTGTGCAGTTGGTGTATGAGGCTTCCGCTTTCATATGTACTTGTGAAATTCTGCGATATGGGTTTTACAGGTCTTTTCATCGGCTTTATGGCAGATTACCTGACGAGAACTGTTCTGTACGGAGCAATATCAAGGAAATTATTGAATCGAAGGAGTTTATAATATGAAAGAAATACTTGTGAAATCCACAATCGACGGAAGTATGCAACC
>SVJW01000096.1 GCA_015068735.1 Oscillospiraceae bacterium | reverse complement strand
CAGCTTGAATGTCTTAAAAAAGAGTTTAAGAGCGAGGAAAATTATAAGAAAATATTTGCCGCTTGCGGAGGTCATCCCATATACATAACAAACTACAGACTGAGGGAAAACCTTGACTTTACCGACGAAGAAATCGGAAACGAGCTTTTAAAGGCGCTCTCCTGCGGAGCAACACTTGGTGATGTACCGGGAAGCCTTTTTGATTTGGAAAGCAAGATGGGCGAAGGGCTTGAGCTTACATACAAGCAAGAAGCAATTGACAAGCAGATGGCTCTGATTGAAAGAATCCACGCTATGGGTAAAGAGGCGTTAATGTCGTCTCATACTTTAAAGTTTGAATCTGCTGAAACTGTCCTTGAAATTGCTCTTGAACAACAGCGTCGCGGTGCCGATGTGGTAAAGATTGTAACTGCGGCAAATTCCGATGAAGAACAGGCAGAAAATTTAAGAATTACTACCCTCTTGAAAAAGGAACTTAAAGTACCTTTCCTGTTTTTGTCGGGTGGTACTCACTCCAAAATCCACAGAATGGTAGGGCCTCAGCTTGGCTGTGTAACTTACCTTGCAGTAAGAGAGCATGACCGTGCAGCGGTGACCACACAGCCCACCATAAGGGCGGCAAAAGCGGTAAGAGATAACTTTGATTATATGCCTGATATTGCAGATATAGACTAAAGGGGAAAAATTATGAACAAACAAATCGTTTTTACAAAGGTTAATACGGCGGAGCTTTTAGATACGGAGCTTCTCCCTCTTAAAGAAAATCAGATCAGGGTAAAAACCCTTTTCCATACGATGAGTAACGGTACAGAAAAGGCAAACATCACAGGCGATCCCAATATCAGCGTTTTCGCCAAAGCAAATGCCGAGGTTGTGTTTCCGCGATTCTGCGGTTACAGTTCGTCGGGTATAGTTACGGAAGTCGGTGAAGGGGTGACAAAATTCAAGGTGGGCGACAAGGTTGCAATGAGCTGGTCGAAATACTGTGCTTACAACACCGTTCCCGAAGAAAATGCCGTAAAAATAGAGGACGACAGAGTTTCAATGGCGGAAGCGTCAATGGCGCACATTGCCACATTTCCTCTTGGTGCAATCCGTAAAACACGCCTTGAAATAGGGGAATCTGCTATGGTGATGGGCCTCGGAATATTGGGACTTTTAGCTATCGGGCTTCTTCGCTCGGCAGGTGCCGTTCCCGTAATTGCCGTTGACCCTGTGAAAGAAAGACGTGAAAAGGCACTCCGATTTGGTGCTGACTATGCCTTTGACCCCTTTGACGAGAATTTTGCCGAAAAGGTAAAGGAAGTAACCCACGGCGGTGTAAATGTTTGCATAGAGGTAACCGGCATTGGTGCAGGACTTAACGGAGCACTTGACTGTATGGCAAAATTCGGCAGAGTGGCGCTCCTCGGTTGCACGAGAAACAGCGACTTTTCCGTAGATTATTACCACAAGGTACACGGGCCGGGAATCAGCCTTATCGGTGCGCATACTATGGCGCGACCCGTAAATGAGACCTCGGCAGGAATGTTCACCACGGCGGATGATGTAAAAACCGTTTTAGAGCTTTGCGCAAAAGGACGCCTTGACCTTGAAAGCATTGTTGATGAAATACATTCCCCCACAGAATGTGGTGAAGTTTTTGATAGATTGGTAAACGATAAGAAATTCCCCAATGTAGTACAGTTTGACTGGGAGGAGATACATAATGCGTAAAGTAAAAATTGCACAGATTGGTACAAGCGTCAACAGTCATGGAAACGATATTTTCAATTCCCTTCGCAGACAGCCTGACATTTTCGAGATTGTAGGTTATCATTTCCCTGAAAATGAGAGGGAGAAGTTCCCCGACAGAATGTGTGCATTTGAGGAGTATAAGGAGCTTTCTCTCGAAGAAATCCTTAACAACCCCGAAATTGATGCCGTTACTGTGGAAACGGAAGAAATTTACCTTACAAAATATGCGCAGATGGTGGCAGACAGTAAAAAGCATATGCATATGGAAAAACCGGGCAGCTTATCACTTCCCGATTTTGAAAAGCTGATTGAAACGGTGAAGAAAAACAACACCGTTTTCCACACGGGGTATATGTACCGCTACAACCCCTATATAATGGAACTTAAGGAGCAGATAAAAAACGGTGAGCTGGGAGATATAATAAGCGTTGAGGCGCAGATGAACTGTATTCATAACGAAAATGTCCGCGACTGGCTCAAGGCATTTCCCGGCGGTATGATGTTCTTCCTGGGTTGCCACCTGATAGACCTTATCTATTCCATTCAGGGCGTGCCGAAAAATGTTATCCCCCTTAATAAATGCACCGGTGTTGACAATGTAAAGGGTGAGGATTTCGGTATGGCAGTTTTTGAATATGAAAACGGTGTGTCCTTTGCAAAGGCGTCCGCAATGGAGTTTTGCGGATTTGAGAGAAGACAGCTTGTGGTGTCCGGCACAAAGAAAACCGTTGAAATACGTCCTTTGGAATGGTATGTGGAAAGCGACATCACAACAACGAAAAGAACGGCAACCGAACGAGGCTGGAAAGTAGCCGGTGTAGTGGAAACCAGCGAAATATTTAACCGTTACGACTCTATGATGCAGAGCTTTGCCGCTATGGTACGCGGTGAAAAGCAGAATCCGTGGAGCTATGATTACGAGCTTGAACTTTATAAATTAGTATTAAAAGCTTGTGGGTGCAAGTGAGGATAAA
>SVJW01000033.1 GCA_015068735.1 Oscillospiraceae bacterium | reverse complement strand
GGTGCAGCAGCTCACGAGCATCAGAATAATTGTAATCTTTCAGAATATGAATTCTATAAAAAGAATATCCGTATGGCAAAAAGCTACGGATTCAATACCATCCGTTTTCACTCAGTAGTTCCTCCCGAGGAATGCTTCCGTGCAGCTGATGAAGAGGGTATTTTAATTCATATCGAAATGCGTAAGGAACACGATGATTATAACAACCTTCAGGAAATGCTCTACGGCAAAAATGATTTCATTACAGACGAAGCTCTTATAGAAATTATAAACTCGCTCTACAATCACCCTTCTTTTATGGTTTATTGTGTAGGTAACGAAATCCGTGAACCCGGTAAAAAACCAAGAATAAAAGAAATTTCCGAAATCGTTAAGAAAAACGACCCCACAAGGTTGTTCATTGATACCTGTGCTCACGGTGAATACGACCGTGATGGTATTGATTTTGATGTTCATCATATGGGATACTTCTTCCCTTATGGCAGAAATGGTAATATGTTCTCCGATACAGATAATCTCCTTGGATTCGGTACCGTGACCGGTCGACAGATGGTGAAAGAAGAAGAGAATGTGAAAATCCGTAGAGGTATTTCGTTCAAACGCCCTCTCATTGCGCACGAAGTATGTCACTATGTTTCTTGGAGAGACTATTATGCACTGAAAGAAAAATTTGAAAAGTTCAACATTCCTGCACCCTGGTGGGTAGATGAAGAAATAAAAATGCTTGAAGCAAAAGGTTATAAGGAAAACTTCAAGGAATATCTCCAGATAACAAAAGATTTTCAGTTCCGATGCTGGAAAACAGCAATTGAAGGAATCAGATCAAGCAATCTTCTTGCAGGCTTCCATATGCTTCAGTTTGCAGACACTGATAAGTATGAAAACTCAAACGGAGTTGTAGACTGTTTTGATGATCCTCACGGAATTTCAACTGAGGAATTCAAAAAGTTTAATGCTGATACTGTTGTTCTTGCAAGACTTCCTAAACAGATTTTCTCCACAGAAGAAACTGTAAAAGTTCCTATTCTTCTTTCTCAGTATATGATTAATCCTCCGAAGTCAGGGGAGTTTTCTTACAAACTTGAGGGCAATAAAGTATACAGCGAAGGCACACTCAATAATGTTGAAACAGAAAAATCAGGTCTTTATACAATTTGTTCACTCGAGGTAAAGCTTCCTGCATTGAAAAAAGCAGAAAAACTTATTCTTTCCTGCAAAATAGATTTTGAAGACGGAACAAAATGTGAAAACAGTTGGGAATTATGGGTATTCCCTGAAACAGAAAATGAAGTTTCTGCAACATTGCGCATGGATGCTGACTATGTAAAAAAATCATTTAAAATTACAAAAAACAATAATTTTATTATCACAGATAAACTTGATGACGAGCTTTTTGCTGATCTCGAAAACGGCAAGAATGTAATGCTTATCTATCGTTCCGACTGGACAAGACACCTTCTTGATAAGACTCAGAAGGCACCTAAATATGCATTCCGTGGTGTTTGGGAGCGTTACAAAGGTGTAATTTGGGACAGAGGTACTATTAATGGCGGTTTTGACGACAAAGAGCTTTTGAATAAGTACGGTTTTGCAACTGACGGACAAATCAATTTCCAGTATTACAATTTAATTGATGATAGTGATAAGATTAATCTCGATGAATTCCCTGTAAAAGTTAAATCAATCGTTTCAGGACTTGATAAAGCAAACCGCGACAGATTTGATGCAACCAAATTCAGACTTCCCGAACTTATGTACGACAGAACAATGCGTCATTTCAGTTATGTCTTTGAAATGAAGGTCGGCAAAGGCAAACTTCTTGTAACGGGATTTAACTTTACAGACATGGAAAATCCGGCTGTAAAAACCATGTTTAATGCGCTTGTTAATTATTGTAACTCTAAGGATTTTGCCCCTGAACATGAGATAGAACTTGAACTTTTAAAAACACATCTTCTCTATATTGTTCAATCCGGACCTAACAAAGAAGGTATGATGACACAGTACTGGCAATTAGATGCTGAGCCTGTTGAATCAATGCAGTATTGGGAAGAATCTGAAAGATATTTAAGAGAAGACAACTAACAGAAAAGGATGTGCTAAGCACATCCTTTTCTGTTAGTTAAAATATACTGAGATCAAGTTTTTTGCTAAGCATTTCAAGGGCTTTTATGCCTGCAATACTGTTTCCTTTTCTGTCAAGTGCCGGAGAATAAATACCTATTCCCATCCGGTTTGGTACTACCCCCATAATACCTCCGCCAACACCGCTTTTTGCAGGAATTCCTACGTTTACTGCAAATTCTCCCGATCCGTCATACATACCGCAAGTCATTAAAACGGCATTTATATACTTAGCGTAATCACGACTACATATTTCTTCTCCAGTCAAGGGGTTTGTACCGTGGTTAGCCAACACAAAAGCAATTTTTGCCAGATCAGTACTTCTGGCTTTTATTGAGCATGCTTTAAAATAGCAGTCAATAACATCTTCCACATTGTCTTCAAGCATACCGTAAGCTTTGAGCATATACGCAAGAGCACGATTTTTGTTCCCTGTCAGTTTTTCTGAAAGATAAACATTTTCATCTACTTCAAGATTTGGATTGTCTGCCATTTTTCTTGCAAGATTAAGAAGTCTTCTAAATTTTTCCTCGTAGTCTTTTCCCTTTATTAAAGAACAAAGTGCAATAGCACCTGTGTTTATCATAGGATTAATATGTTCGTTTTTAAGAGCTTGATCGCTGTAGTTAAATGCGTCAAAAGGTTTTCCTGTGGACTCTGTACCAACAAGAGATCGTACTTTCTCTTCACCATTGTCCATTAAAGCAAGCAGCAGAATAATAGGTTTAATAGCACTTTGCATTGTGAAACATTTATCATGGTCGCCTACGGCAAATACAGAGTTTGCGTCTGTTATAACACATATTCCGAATTCCTTTCGGTTTGCTTTTGCAAGCTCGGGAATATAGTTTGCCACTGCACCTTCATCTGTATATTTATAGCACTTATCCAATATTTCTTTGAGAAGCTCTTTCACTTGTTTTCTCCCCTTTTTAAGCATTTTTCAAGTAATATCATGTTAACGGCTTTTATTCCGTTAAAGTCACAAGGTACTGTGCCAACTTCCGAAAAGCCAAGTTTTTTATACAATTTTCTCGCTCTTTCGTTTCTTTCGTTTGTATCTATTCTCAGGTAGTGACAACTGTGACTCAATGCATATTCTTCATAAAAGCCAATAAACTGTTTTCCGTATCCTTTTCTTCCTGCATCAGGCGAAATCACCAAGGTATGAAGCACCATAATCTCGTTATCAGGAGCAGGATATTCCCAGTTTCCGTACTTATATTCTTCGCACTGTGTCTGATTTATAATTGCGGCACCAATAAGGTTTCCGCAATCTTCTCCGACAAATAGAGTTCCTCTTTCCAATGCGTTTTCTGCCGTCTGCCGAGTTGGATAAACTCCGCGTATCCAACCAATCACCACGTTGCCATTTTCTTCTTCTGTATGAATATCCGAATAGATTTTCTCTATTGCAGGTATATCTTCTTTTGTTGCTTTTCTAAAATTTAACATTTGTTTCACCTTTTTTTATTGTCTAAAGGCTGTATAATTTGGATGCCGTCTATTAAATATCATCTTCGCTTGCACAGTTTTTTTAAGTAACGCACCAACATCCTATATTTTATTCCCTTTGGATTAAAACACCGAAATATTGTATTGTTATTAAATTCACAACAAAATGTTTTATCTACGCTGAAGCCGGTCGCTCCTTCAATGTAATTTTTCAATACATGAGAATCAGTCTTCCATCGTTCGAATTTTATTGTATCAAGGTAACTGTGTATTTTCTTTATTTCTTTTTGTGATAGCACTACAACTTTTTCAGCAAAAAAATCTTTCGGGAAAGTTTTCCATGAATCTCTGCTGTGAATACGATTATAGCTAATTATCTTGTTGTCTTCAAATCTCATATTCACAACAGGGCATTTTCCAAAAATCAACGAAAAGCTTGTAATATCGGAACCTGACATTACATCTTTGCTCCACTGATATAAAGAATTATTACTATAATCCTCATCTTCTGTATTTGGACTAATGTATCTTTTTATAAACTCTATGGCTTTTTCCTTTTCACAACCGAAAGGATATTCTACAACCATGCCAAACAATCCGTCATATTGATAAACAAGAGGTAACTCCGAACCTATAATTATATACCTGTCAATGCCTTCTTTCATTATGATACCCGAACAATCATCCTGTATTGTTTTTACCAGACTAACAAAACCATTGATATCATCCATCCAGTTATCATAATAAATGCAAATCCACCTAGATTCGTCTCTTTCCATTGAAATTCTATACTGATAACTCACAAAGCACCTCCAAAGCGATATGGTTTACATAGCTCTTACGATACGGAATACGAGTTTTAGTTTGTAAATGGAACAAACAAACCGGAATAAATTACAATATTACTCATTATTACCTGCCTCAATAACTTTTTTGCTGATTTCATCGAACGAAATTGGCATATAGTTTATTCTCTCTACTGAAACACAAAAGTGCTGGTTGCTATAATCCTTAATTATAGGGTTATTATGAACATGTCCAAACAAATTTGCATATGGCATATTTTTATTCACATACATTGCATCATGTGATAAAATCCAAAAATTCTTAAACAGTACCGGTAAATCGTAAACCTCTTTAAACCCTGCCTCTCTATAATAATCATTTGCTTTGTTGTCGTGATTGCCTTTTACTAAATACTTGATACCATTTAGCTTGGAAAGAATTTCTTTTTCATATCCTTCTGCCCCAAAATCACCAAGAACATATACTGTATCATTTTCACCTACGGCATTATTCCAATTTGCAATAAGACTATTATCCATTTCTGCTACACTCTCAAATGGTCTGTTCTCATATCGCCTGATATTATCATCACCAAAATGTGTATCAGCAATAAAAAATATTTTCATATATTAAACCCTCCTAAGTTTGCAGACTCATTATATCACACACCACAAAAAATGGCAACCTTCGATAATAAAACTTTAAATTAAAGCAAAATGACAATTCTTTTTCAAAAATTGTCATTTTAATATAAATTTATTTGCCGATATATTTATGTACTATTGGCCAGGAATCGTCTGCATAGAAACGGTGTCCTCCATTACCTTTTACAAGAGCACATTGGTCAGCTTTTCCTTCTTTTTCGTAGGCTTTTCTGCCTTTTTCAAATACTTCTTCAGCGCCGAATAAGGGGAAAATATGATCTTCCTTTCCTGAAACCTGAATAAAATACTTGGGGAATGCCATTGCCATAAGGTCGCCCATATCAAAATATTCTGCAATATGTGGAACATAGTTACAGGTACAATGCTCCATTGCACCGATTGAATCTTTGAATGTACACATCGCACAGGACGGCATTGATAGAACTATTCTGTCCTCAAGAGCGGCTATATATGCCGTAGCCGTACCGCCTCCCGAGTTACCCATACAACAAATATTATCAAGGTCAAGTTCATCCGCATAATCGGATTCAAGAATATCAATAAGACGGGATACATCCCATACTCGCTCACCGATTGTAGTTCTTCCAATAAGGATTGCGGTCATTGAAGACATCTGACATCTTGGTCTTGATTCAAAAACGCTGAGTTCACCAAAATTTCTCATTTCAAGAGAAATTGCTGCATAACCTTCTTTCACAGCTCTCACACAAAAATCACGGTCTCCACCGTTAATGGAATTTTCGTCACCTTCGAATTTGGGCTTGCCTAATGAAATATGCATGCCCCTGGAGTGTCCCTGGAGACATATCATAACGGGTGGCTTTTCTACTCCGTTGGGAATAAGAATATGACAAGGTACTCTGTACCCTTTTTCGCTCTGGAAAGTGAATCTTGTTTCTGTAAATCCGTCTTCTTCTTTTGTATATTCTATGTCAGGTTCAGGTTCAACCTTTGTAAATTTATCCATACCAAGAAGCTCGGAAAGTTTTTCCCTTGCCGACTTTTTCCATTCTTCAATATTTTCACCTTTATAGCTCATTGAAGGAATTACTTTTTGAATGAGCTCTTTGTTGTGGTCAAATGATGTTTTCATAATACTTACTCCTTATTCAAACAAATACCATTTATCCGGTACAAAAATTGCATTTGAACGTTTTTTCACGGGAATTGATATTGCGTATCCCTCTTTTGAATTTATAAAGCTGTCAAAATTTTCACCCATATACCAAAGCTCACCTGTTTCATCGCTTGCACGGGAAATATGTGGTTTTGTACCGTCTTCTTCAAGCATGGGATTGTTAAATTCAAGATCGGTGTATCTCCACACCATACGAATAAGGCGGATATTATTTCTGCACAGTATGTCAGTAGTTACTTCAAGTGCCTTTTCATAAAGAGAATATACCCTATCTTTGTCAATATTGTCAAGTAAATATTTTGCAACACTCTGTATAGGAGTTTGTCCGTCAATAATAGTTTCCCCCATACGTATGATTTCTTTTATATAAGGCGCACCTTCACCGAATATGCGTGCAAATCTTTCAAGATTGTCCTCCATTGAAAGATTTGTATCGTATGCTGTTCTGCCGTAGGTGTAGAAGTTAAATATGTGATTCCACATATTATATGCTTCCATCTGCGTACCGAGACCGTAAATATCAAGCTCTACAAAACGCTTACATACCGCCTGCATTTCATCGGCTGTCGGAAGCCACTTCTGACGATAAGAATATATGCCCATAAGATAGTCATAATAAACAACCTTTGCACCGGTTTTTTTCCATTCGAGAATGTTCTTTTCAAACTCAGAATCTTTGAAACATCCGCCGTCGGGTCGTCCTACGCTCCTTAATTTGCTGTGCCAAACCGCCTCATCAATAATCATGGATGAGGACAGTTCTTTATCTGTACATTCAATAAGATCAAGGTAAGAAATTTTATCAATTTTTATATTCGGACGGACTTTGCTTACACTTTCAGCAATTCTATTCACAAAATATGAGTAATTTTCACTCTTTGAATAATTCTTACACTTATCACAACAACATTGTTCATTTCTGCCGTCATATGGCCACAGGCAAATTACGTCAGCCTGTGGATTTAGGTCGGTCCACTTAATAACATTTTCGGTCATTTGACGAATAAGATCTTCATTCCGCATACAAAGAATAAGCTGCCCGTTATAGTTATCGTCCTCAACAACAAATCTTGTACCGTCTTCCAAAAGTTTATAGTATTCGGGATGTGTTTTTGAATATTTTTCAGGAAAATACTTATTACCTTTGTGCGGCAGAAGCATTGTTATTGCCTGATGATGCCCAACCGAGAAAAGAATACCTCTTTTTTCCGCTTCTGCAAGCATTCCGTTATCTTTATACCCTTCATAAATATCTGCCCATGTAAGTATACGGTTATATCTGTTTTTTGCAAGCCAGCTTATGAATTTTTCATTAAGCTTATGATTGGGATCTCCAACCCATTCGGAATACTGAACAATGGCAGTACGGTACTGGACATCTGAGCATTTCTTAACATAGCAGATGTCATCAAATTCAATATTGTCTCTTTTAGGGATAAATTCACCAGCATTAACATCGTCTTTGCAGTACGCTGAAAGACTACATCCTAAAAACCTTTCAAGAAACTCATAAACAGCGTAAAGTGTTCCTCTTTCCTGTTCTCCCTGATTTTTTGAACTGCCTGCAAGAAGAAGCATATTCCCGTAAGATTTTATAATAAACCCTTCCGGACCGGGAACTGCAGATTCAAATTCCTTTTGGCTCATGATTTTTTCTGCAAGCGGATTTCTTTCAGGTTCACCAATAACTATTATGTTATCAGCTTCTTCGGAGACAGAAATCTCTGCTCCACTGATAAGCTTTATGTACTTTATAAGTTCATCCGCAGCAAATTTTTCACGTGGTGTTGGAATTTTCGGTAAAATAATACCGCATACTGCCTTTCCGTTTTCAACTATTTTCATAATATTTCTCCTGTTTTATCCCTTTCAAAAATTCCAAGTACATTATAGAACTTTCCACCCGACAAGGCATATTCCTTTACATCTTTCGCGAAATTAGTTGTTGCAGGGCAATCTTCTAATTCTTCTCTGCTTTCAATATGATACTTAAACATAAAACGAAGTATCGCATCATCTTCTTTTCCAAAAACCGGATAGAAAAACTTCTGAAATTCAAGAATGTTGCTTCCTTCTTTAAGAAACTTTTTAAGAGTTTCGTCAAGGAGCCACGAATGACACATATAATAATCGTACCGGTAATCAGGAAAGAACTCACCAAAAAACTCTTCCGCTATTTTAAAGCTACGGCTTAATTCTTCTCTCTTGATTGATCCGTCCATTGGAATATGAATATCCATAACCGGAGTTCCTTTAACTATTCCTTTTTCCGGAACATCAACCGGAATTTCTTCCATCGCAAACTGAAGACTTCCAAGTCTGAAAAGTTTCATTGATAGGTGTTTTGCAAGTACAGATGCCATAACTACGCCTACACGACCGTCAATATCATACTGGCGTTCTACACTTATTATGAAATCATCAATTGTATTAAGAAGAATTTCATGTGGAATACCTTTTTCTTTATATTTTTGCGAAAGTTCTTCGCAGAAGTAAAGAAACATTATAAGATTTTTACACTTATTGGGTCTGTTTGATATAAGGTCATACTCTTCAAACTTCATTGGCTGAAGGTCCGTTTCCTCGTTAAGAAGATTATAAAAACCCTTATCAAATTTTTCAGGAAATCCAATGATTTTATACCATTTTTTAGCAAGTTCTTTTACTGTGTTCATAATATCGCCTTTACATTGTGATAAGTCGTTTTAATAATATCTGTGCAACAGGATTTTTGTTAATTCTGTCCTGCATATTTATCTGGCAAATACGGAGATAGCCCTCGCCAATTTTCTTTTCTGCTACTGCATTTGCACTTTCCCATTTACCCTGAGGATCTTCTGTTGTTCTTTCCCCGCGTTTTCCTCCGGTAAGAATTGGAGTAAATCCTTCCGCATCAAAGGTTTCGTAAAGTATAGGAGTTATACAATCCTCTTTTTCATTGTACCAATGCCTTACATCTCTTGCACCTAAACCATCTACGATAGGATGATTTGTGTCCCTCGAAACAAAATGCACAGGTCTTGAAGGACATTTAACAACATTCACCGTTGTTCCTGCTACTTCTGTCTCTCCGTCAGGAAGTGTAAAGAGTATAACCTTTGCACCTTTTTCAGCAAGAGTGAGAAGTTGGCTTTCTGTCTCTTTGTACTGATCAATATCAAACACAAGAATTACGGTTACCGTATCTGCATTATCAACTGAAATTTCAGTATATTCAAAACATTGTGCAATCTGCTTTCTCAGATCTTCTGCCTCTCCGACAAAGCATATTTTACCGAGATTTCCGCCTTCTTTAGGAAATACTCCTATTACGGTTTCATAATTATTTATATTATTTATAACTTCGTTGTTATCATTTATAACTGCAAGCTGTATTTTAAGTTCTTCCCTTTTTGTAGTTTCGGGTACTTCAACAGGAATAAAACCTGCAAAGGTAACATCGCTTGCGGCAATGTCAATGTGCTTCTTGCCTGACTGAATGAGTTCACCGTCAAGAAGAACCTGATAGCAAAGTTTAACATTCTTTAATTCTTCGTCGATATCGTTACATACTCTTGCTTCAACTTCGATATGTTCACCTGCCCATACTCTGAAGCGGTCAGCACGTATGTCCGCCATTATAGGAGATGCGGATTCACGAAATTCCCAGAAAGCCTTTTTGGGAGTTCTGTCAACATCGACCATTGCTTTCATCCAACCGTTGGGATATGCGTCTATAAAGAGATGATATGCATATGAAATCATTTTACGGTTACGTCTGTATGCACGAGTTGTGAAATTCATAGCCTCTGCCTGATAGATCTGGCTGGCTTCTACCCAATCTGCCATTGTTTTCGGTGTTTCATAGAACTGATAATGAAGATGACCAAGCTGTGGCGGAGGATCTCCCGGAATTGTTGCAGGAGTCCATACGTCATCGTCATTTTTTGGAAGCCATTCTTTGGGATAATATTTCTTTATAACAGATACGGGATCAAGTCCCTCCATACCAAATTCACCGCAACCATAGTTCCAGCCTGCTTTCACGGGAATCCAGTAACCTTTATACATCTTTCCGAAATCTATAAGATGACCATTATACCAACAGGTATAACAATGGTAGTCAGGAAGCCCATAGTGTACAGGTGGATCATAGTCGCCGTCAATGGGTTTTATTACTCTGTCGGGATTCATTACGTGAATCATCATATCAGCACACTTGAAAAACAGCTCAAGCTCATGACGCTCCATACAACGATGAGGTCTGTTCTGTCCGTTAGGGAAAGGTTCGTTAATGTAGGTATTTACTACACAACACGGATGACTCCTTATAAGATGCTCCATTTCCTGTGCCTGTTTTATTGCCTCGGTAACGGTATTTCTTCTCATACTGCCGAATGCAGGAAAATCAGTTTGTACCAAAAGCCCCAGCTTATCGCACATATCGTAAACCTCAGGCTGTACGGGACGCTGTGTAATTCTGAGATAATTGATATTTCCTACCTTTGCAAGGAGGTAATCCTCCAAAAGTCCGTCAAAATTTTTAAGAAAAACTTGTCTTTGCTCTCTTCCTTGAGAGTTTACACCGCGGAATTTGATGCGTTTTCCGTTAAGGTAAAATCTTCCCTTTGGGTTACAGGTAGTATCCATTGTAAAGAAACGCATACCAAACTGACGCTTTCTTTCATCAAGAAGCGTTTCGCATTCGTCGTAAAGACGAATCTGTGCCTGATAAAGCCAAGGCTCAGTTGTTTCCCATATGCGCGCATTGGGAATATCTACGGGGATTTTAAGATAGTTAAGACCTCTTTCAATCTTAAGCATATGTGTATATCCTTCTGTAACTGTAAAGGGATTATACTTCATATGCTCAAATACTGTTTCTTTAAAATTCTGACCGTAAATACTTATATCAAGGGTAACATCACGAAGTCCAACCATTGTTGAGTAGAGTTCTACCCACACTTCTGCCTTATCCGCATCTGTGGGACGTACGAAAATATCGTGAATGAAAATGTTGTTTCTGCCTTCTATACAGACATCCTGCCATATGCCCATACCTGCAGGACAATGGTGCCAGCCCATAAGAGGTTCATCATAGCCTACACCTGTCTGTGCATAAATTTTATCCCCGGTGTATTTTGTTCCTCTGTACTCGCTATCACTTCCCATAGGAATGAAGTCATTTTCTACCACAACCAAAAGAGTATTTAATCCCTCTTTTGCCTGAGAAGTAAACTCAAACTCAAAAGGCGCAAAAAATCCCTCGTGAGAGCCTACAAGAGCATCGTTTACATATACAAAAGTTCTGTAATCTACGCCCTTGAAGCATATCCACAAAGAATCTTTTTGCAGTTCTTCTTTTGTAAGTGTGAACTCGGTACGGTAATATGTAGTTGCAAGTCCTAAAGGCTCACCAAAATGGGGAATTTCTACTTTTTCCCATTTTCCTTCACCGTCAAGAACTTTTCTGAAATCTGCCTTATCTTCCTCTGTTCCGACTCTCCAGTCAAAGGTTTTTATATCTTTATATGTTCTTCTATCTCCTATTTTTGGAGCATAGTCCTCGAAGAAAGGCAAATAATGTGCTCTTTCTTTGTCCATAGCTTCCTTTAATTCTTCATTGGAGAGAACCTTGCTTTTATAGTTAAAAACAGCATCTTTGTCAATCCCGTTTGAAGGAAAATAAACTTTTGGCAATTCTTCAATTTCATCAACAAAAAGTTGTTCTCTCTGACCATCAATTCCAAGAGAACCAATTTGCTCATGAATTGCTACATAGTTTTTATTTTCAGACATTTTTCTTTCTCCTTATAAACTATCAATATCAGTTCTGAACGCATCATCAGGATGCGGTTTTTCAACAAATACTTTATTCGGGTTCCGTAACTTCATAAATTCATCATAATATCGAAGACCAAATTCGTGAAGCGCTGTTGCATTGAAGTGAAGATAATCAGGATTACTTCCTAATCCTGTTGCAGGGACAAAGCCTATCATAGGATCCTTTTCTGCCATGTGCTGTAATGTCGCATTAATATGAACTATATTCTTGTATTCGGGATTAGGATTTTTTTCAATAAGAAAATCTCCAAGTCCGCCCAAAAGGAAAGGAACATCATAAAGATTAAGCTTCTTCCTGAAAGCTTCAATAATGGTTGTAAGCTTTTCCTCGTATAATGGGTAAAGGGAGTCAGAACAGTCACTTTCTCCCTGATGCCAGAGTACGCCTGCAATAGTGCTTGTTCTTGTTGCAAGCTCTGCCATATAGCAGGCATGGTCAAAAAGAAGTCCGCCTACAGCCCATTGATTAAGGCTTGTGCCACCGTCTGCGCAAGGGATAACACCTGTATCTACATCAAATTCATTTGCATAACTATCAGCAAAACTTTCAACGAGATTACTTCCTGAAAAAGGTCTGTCTCCGTTTACAGGTCTGTACATAGGCTGCCAACGACCATTTCTTAAAACCTTAAGATGGGGATTATCGAGCTTTGGAGCTTCATTAAGAAACCCTCTGCCTGCCATATTAGACTGTCCGATAATTAAAAATGAATGTATCATATTATTTACTCCTTACTCAAAAATCTCTTCAAAAAATGCCGGTTCATATCCTTTTTCAACAAGATACTTCATTGCAAATAATACTTTTTCTTCAAAATCGCCCTGAAACCACTTGTACTCCGGATAAAAGAACTGTTCATGAATCATAACTTCATAAAATTCACATCCTGAGTGATTTTCAAGTGAAGAAAGGAGATTTTCCATTTTATACTCATTAAGAGTAACATCATTACGCATAAATACTATACCGGTTTCTTCATCCATGTAAAAGCAGTTACTTCGCATATATGAGCTGATTTCGTCTGTAAGGTGATACGGAATTCTCGGTCTTTCATCCGTTCCGTAAAGCCCGACAAGACCTTTTATTCCACAGTCACGCATTGCTAAAACACCCTCTTTCGGGCAAGCAACATAATGAAGCGTAGTATAAAAGCTCAGTGACTTCTCTCCTGCAAAACGAAGAATTTCATTGTGCACAAGCTCCACGTCTCTTTTCATTGTATCGTAATCGCAATCTTTGTAGCGAGAATCATCTGAATATGCATGGAAAGACAATCGAAGCCAATCAGAAACACTTTCCCATTCTTCTTTATACCTTTCGGGCATTTCTGAAAGATTAAATCCTTCCATCTCATAGTAAATATTGAGTTGAATTTTTGTGCCGTATTTTTCGTGTACCGACTTAAGGAATTCAAGATACTTGTTCTCAAAAATTGAAGAATAGTTATTTTTCGCAAGTTCCTTAAAAACCTGTATGTTGTCATCAATTGAGAATCTGTATTTCTTCATATTTCAACCTCGTTAATTTACATTTTCATCAATTTCTCCCGGAGTATAGCCAAGATACTTTTTAAAGGTTCTTAAGAAATTGGAATAATCATTGAATCCTGACATTCTGCAGGCTTCTTTAACACTCTTTCCCATACAAAGGTACTTCTGTGCTTCGGCAAGTTTTCTTAAAACAAGATAATGTTTAACGGTTACTCCCATTTCAGATTTAAAAACACGGTTAAGGTGGTCGCTGTTATAATGGGTAAGCTCCGCCACCTCCGAAACAGTAAGGTTCTGAAAACCTTTTTCTATAATCATAATGATTTTATCAGTATGAGAAATAGCATCTTTCTCCAGAAATTCCGCATAATCGGTTTTTGTGAAGCAAACACGCAAAAAAGCAAGTACCTTAGCTAAAACACCAAGTTTTTCTTCCCTTGTTTTTCGCTTTTGATACTCCTCAACAAGATCCATAAAAGCGTTATGCTGTTCTTTTGAAAGAGTTGTTTTCTTTGGTGTGTTTTCATTTTCTCCTGTTAGCCATCTCAGTGTTTCTTTTGTCGTTGAGATAACCTCCAGAACAGAAAGAAGTTTCTTATCAATGTTTATAATACACCTTTTATATTCCTCACAATCCATGTCAATAACGACTTTATGGGCTTCGAGCCTGGGTATAATAACAAGGTCACGTTCAGAGCATTTATAACATACTCCGTTTACCATATATCCTTTTGCGCCTGAAATATTATAATAAATCTCGTAATGATTATGTATGTGAGGAAAAGTATTCACATATTTACTTTTACTGTTCATGACAGACACATATTGAATTGTGTCATTAAAATGTCCTTGTGAATCAGTCATTTTTATGCACCACTTTGCCCTTTACAATAGTATATTTAATATTTATATCGTCATCAAAAATAACAATATCTGCATCATAACCTATTTTAATTAAACCTTTATTTTTAAGCTTCATTATTCTTGCCGGAACTTCCGTAATCATTTTAACCGCAGATACGAGAGGAATACCGGCTTTTTTAACACAAACGTTTACAAGACGGTCAGTTGTAGCGATACTTCCGGCAAATGCACTTCTGTCAGAGAGTTTTGCAACACCGTCTTCTATAACATAGGGTATATTACCGTTTTCGCAGGAAATATTTTCCGCATCACTCATACCGCCATAACGGATTGCATCGGTAACAAGACACATATGGTCATCGCCTTTTATTTTATAGATAAGCTTTAAAAGTTCAGGTGGCAAATGGCAACCGTCAGCAATGGTTTCAACATCGATATCATCATAAAGATATGCTGTTTCTATGACTCCGAGCCTTCTGAAACCGTCTTTTCTTGTGATTGTTGATGTGCAGGAATACAAGTGCGTGATAAGTTTCATTCCATGCTTATATGCGTAAAGCATATCATTATAAATTGCATCGGTATGCCCTGCAGCAGGAATAATACCTTTTTCGTTTAAGAAAGCAAGGAATTTATCAGAATTCTCAAGTTCGGGAGCATAACTCCACCTTGTTATAATATCACCGTATTTTTCGTAGAGTAAAGTATATTCTTTTTCATCAGGAGTTCTTATAAAAGAGGGGTCCTGCGCACCTGACTGCAAGGGGGAAAAATAAGGACCTTCAAGATGGCAGCCGTAAATATTAGGCATAGCTTCCGCTGAATATTTTTTAACAGCATCCAATGCTTTTGCCGTCTTATCATATTCGTAGGCTGAAATAGTAGGATATATAGTTGTCGTTCCGTGTTTTGCGTGAATATCTGATGCTTTAATAATTGCTTCTTTCGTTGCATCAACAAACTCATACCCTGCACCGCCATGAACATGAATATCAATAAAGCCGGGCGAAACATAATTACCTTTAGCATCAATTGATATGTCAAACGTAAGATTTTCGTCTGTAACTGCAATGATTTTTTCATTTTTAATATAAACAGAGACATTTTCTTTTATTTCGTTTCCAAAAAGCACTTTACCGCTATGAATTTTGGTAATCATTATAAATTCTCCTTTAAAAGAGCGCTGCTGTCTGCATCACAGTAAAGTATGGAATTATCTTTTAAACGAAGTGCTGTTGCGGGACACCAAGCACCTATTTCACCTTCTACAGTATTTTTAACTGCATTTGCTTTGGTTGATGCAGGAACTACGCAGAAGTTATATTTTGCACTCATAAGTGTAGGAATAGTGAGTGTAAGTGCAAATTTCGGCACTTCATCAATGAAATTAAAGCATCCGTCGTTTACCTGCTGCATACGGCATACATCGTCAAGTCCAACAGGTTTCACGACTTCAGAATCGTTAAAATCCGCTACATGAGGATCGTTAAATGCTATATGACCGTTTTCACCGATACCCATACACACAATGTCAACAGGATTTTCCTTAAGAAGCTTGGAATAACGGGCGCATTCCTCTTCCGGAGAATCTGCCCCGGGATTTATAAGATTAACACTCTTAAAAGGTTTCAGATTAAATATTTTTTCTTTAAGGAAGTTACTGAAGCACTGAGGGGCATCGGGATTAAGACCGATGTATTCATCCATGTGAAAAGCATTTATTCTTTCCCATTCAATGTCGGTTTTTTCGCACAGATGCAAAAGCATATCATTCTGTGATGGGGCTGCTGCAAAAATCATATTTATTTCTTTTTTTTCTAAAAGAAGCTCTTTTATTGCGTTCGCAATATCATTTGCTGCTGCGATGCCCATTTGGTCTCTTGTATCAAAAATTTTAACTTCCATTTTATCTTTTTTAAATATCATAATTAAAACTCCATTTCAGTAATTTTTTTACCTATTTTGATTTTAAAACAGATAAATAAAAGTGTCAACAATATTAAAGGAAATTGTCATTTTTCGCAATAAAAATATGTTGGCATTGCTGTGCAACACCAACATATTTTTTAACCGTTAATTTTTTCAATTTTTTCTCTTACCTTATTGGCACAATCCTTTTCAATCCATCCTGCTTCCATATAGAAATTAAGTGTTTCATTTGCACCCAAGATTTTAATCTGTCCTTTGTTAACAGCATTCTGATAACCGAGATGCTCTCCCGTTGCAGGAAGCACTATTCCCATTGCATCTTCGTTTTCTGTTCTGGAAATCCAGCGGATACCATAAGGAAGCACGTCTGCAGGATGAGAAACGAAGCAAGCTCCGTTCTCAGTATACTGCATACTGTAAGCACGGTTATTCTCATCAGTATTATATGTGAGACCAAAGCAGATTTCAGGGTCATAGCACTGACCGTCTGCACCAACAATATCCATTATAGCAGGATTCTTCTCCACTGCATCCATATAATCGGTAAGTGCCTTTGTTCCCTCTGATTTGTAAACCGTTACATTATCATACTGTGCGGTAGAAATTATCTTCGCACCGTCAAAGGGACGGAAGTTAATGTGGCAGAGGTACATATATTCAAGCGGATATGCACGCTGATTTTCAAGCGTTACATTGATTTTAAAAATTGAAGAGTCTTCATAAAGCTTGATTTCCGGGGCAAATCTGTACTTTCTTACAAATGCGGTATCGTGCAGAAGCTCTCCACCGAGAAGGATGTACTTTCCTCCCTCGTCCTCACTGCAGGCAATGTATGCAGAATTATAAATTTCGTTAGGGATTTCGCCATGCTGAGGATGCTCAGCGTCGGGAGCTCCGAATGAAATCACCCCGCAATGGTACATAAATCCACCGTAGTTTTTAAGATATACGGGCGATGCAGTAGGCTCCTTCACGGTAGTCTGCATCGAAATCTCTTCCCCGTTTACTTTAAGGTGCCATATCTGCTGACCTTTGAAGGGGGTAAAGATAAATGAGCATTTACTGTTTTCGATTTCAAGTGCTTCAACGCCTGACGAATAACGAAATGCCTTTATTGAAAAAGCACCGTGGGAAATAAGTTCTTTTTTTGTTTCTGTAAAGAAGTTTTTCTGTAAATTAAGTTTCATAATTTCCACTCCTTGGTATAAAGGGACACCCGTGGGTGTCCCTTTTGTAATTAAACTATTTTCTTTTCAAGGTATTCAAGTGACTTAGCTACCATAATGTCGCCAAGTTCTTTATTTGCCTCTGCAGCACTCTTTGTAAACCAGTGATCAATGTCGCCAAGTCTGTCAAGTTTAACTGCATCGGGATAGAGGGACATAAGAATAGAACATTCATACTTACCTGCATGGTCGTAACCTGTTGCATTCTGAACCTCTGTACTCATTGTGGGAATAACCTTAATCCAGCTGAACGGATCATCTCCGCCACCAAGATTTTCATAGTATGTAGCGTAGTTTTCGCTACCCCACCATCCTCTGCCCTGAGTTTTTTCAAGGTAGCGCATAGTAGCTCTCTTTGCCGCTTTCATATAAGAAAGTGTCATAGGCATACAACTTTCCTGCTCAAACTGATGATGGATAACAACGTAAATATTACGAAGACCTGCATCAAGCATATTCATAAAAATTTGAAAAAGATATGCTTCAAAAACATCTTCCTCAATATGTACTGTACCGCTTGTCTCATCAGCAACAGCATAGCTTGAAGGACTGTAATAGATTGTGGGAGCAATCATAATTTCCTTCTTTTCAGCAAGCTTTTTGATAAGACCTTCAGCTACAAGAGTGTCACATCCGTAAGAGCAATGAGGTCCGTGATATTCAACAGTACCGCCGCAGATAACTGTGGGGATTCTCTGTTCCTTAACGCGGTTAAGCTCTCTGGGGAAACTCATATTATATTCCATAATTCACACCTCGTTTTTTATTAGAAACCAAGTTCAATGATACCCTTATTAAGGTAATCTGTCATCTTGTGGCAACCATCCTTAGTGATAGCAGCACCGATTTCCCATCTGCAGCCGAAACCTTCACCCATGATGAATGTATCAACCTGGAATGTCATATTCTCCTCAAGAGGATAATCAGAAGATGTTTCCATCCAAGGAGCTTCAACCTCGATCATACCTGTACCGTGGCAGGGACCGTAAACGAAGTTCTTTTCAAAGCCGTTGTCAACATACATCTTGTAGAAGTCCTTAGCAATATCGGAAGCCATTACGCCTGCCTTAAGCTGGTCAACTGTCCAGTCGTGAGCATTCTTACAGAATTCAACAACTTTTCTTCTCTCGCCTTCAAGCTTACCCATAGCAATGGGAAGACCGATTGCAGGTGAATAACCGTCAATTTTAGCGGAAAGGTTAAGCTGAACGATATCATCCTTACCGATTGTTCTGTAACCGCTGCGGCTGATAGCGTGGCTTGTGGACTTTTCGCTGAATACGTACATGGGAAGACCTTCGTATTCTGCACCTTCTTCATAAATAACCTTCTGAGCAATACCTACCATCTGGAGTTCGGTTACGCCAGGCTTAAGGTTACGGATAACTTCGTCTGTTGCAATGTCAACGATTCTGAAACCTTCCTGGATACAAGCAAGTTCATTGATACTCTTAATCTTACGAAGAGTAACCATGATGTCGTTGCACATAGAAATTTCAGCATTGGGGTAGTTTTCTTTAAGACCTTCCATAATGGGAAGTGTACATTCAACGTAGCTACCAAGACCAATCTTGATGTTGTCGCCTGTTACACCAATTGCCTTGAACACATCGCGGAATGTGTTAGCCTGAAGTTCAGGATAAGAGGGATCAGCAGATTCTCTGAATTCACGAAGGCAGAAAATCTTATCGATTCTGGAACCGGAAACGTCCTTTGCGAAAATAATACATTCGGGACCAACCATAAGAGCAGCGTCACCGTTTGCAGCAATTGCAACACCTGCACGCTCGAAAAGGGGCCAGAAGCCGCTGAAATATCTTGCGTTAGCATAGTCAGACTCAGTAGAGCATACTACCATAACGTCAAGTCCTCTTTCTGCAACAAGCTTTGCAGCCTTTGCAATTCTTTCCTTGTACTCGTAATCGGGGATACAAATTCTGTTTGCCATAATAATTCTCTCCTTTTAGTTTATTATTTTATTTTTAATTATTTCACTTTCTTCAGGCGACAGAATACCTGTCGTAATGTGGAATGTAATTGATTTCTTGCTGTCGAGATACTTTTCAAGACCGTGTTCCTTGCAGTAGAGGTAACCCATATGCTGAGCCGTTGCAGGAAGCACCATACCGAGAGCATCCTCATCCTCTGTTCTTGCAATCCATCTCACGCCGAAGGGCAGTTCCTCAGGTCTATGTGACACATAGCAGGAATAACCGTCGGGAAGAAGCTGCATTGTATGTGCGTTTCCGTTTTCGTCAGCGTCATACTTGCAGGTGAACACGATTTCCGGAGCATAGCTCTGCGTTTTTGAATCAATTGTATCTACAAGTGACATATCATGGTCAAGCTTATCAAGATATGCGTTAGTCTTGTCCGCAAGTTCCTTGGGATAATTATCGGGCACTTCGTGATGTGCTACTATATTTTCGTGCTTTGCCGTATAGTAAAGCTTACTTCCGTCAACAGGACGATAATTGATGTGGCAAAGATAGAAATACTCAAGAGGCAAATCCTTATGATTTGTGATATTCATTGTCATATCAATGGTGGACGCATTTTCATAAAGTCTGCATTCGGGGGTAAATTCGTAATTATGCTCGAATGCACGCTTGTGGAAATAGCTTCCGCTTAATGATATGTATCTTCCCTTTTCATCCTCACCTATAATTACGTATACATCCTTATAAGGTGCAATGGGGAGTTCACCATGAGGAGTATGTGTATCCTCCGCAGTAGGGTTACCCATAGCGGTAAGTCCGCAATGCATCAGAAAACAGCCGTAACTTTCACCGTAAAAGTCCTTACAAACCATGGGTTCATCGTAAATGGATTTCATAACCATATTATGGCCTAAAAATTCCATATCCCAGATTTGCTGACCTACAAACGGAAGAAGTGTAACATAACCCTTGCTGTTTGAAAGCTTTACCGCTTCAATTCCTGTGGAATATTTAAATAAGGAAACTTTTAAACTGCCGTTTTCAAAGATTGTTTTTTCTTTTTCTGTAAAAAATTCTTTGTAAAGATTGATTTTATTCATCGGAAGTCCCTCCCTTTTAAAGTTATTTTAACACATAGATAAGAATAAGTATTTACAAAATATTCACTGTTTTTTGCACAATATTAAATTTATTACAGAAATTTAAAAAGGTGGCAGTTTTACTGCCACCTTTTATAGAAGTTAAATTACTTCATTGACTGTTCGTATGCGGAGATCATCTTCTTAACCATCTGTCCGCCTACGCTACCGTTTTCACGGCTTGTCTTGTCACCGTTGTAACCCTGGTTAAGAGTTACGCCAACTTCGTTAGCTGCTTCCATTTTGAAACGGTTAAGCGCTTCTCTTGCTTCGGGTACGAGAACTTTAGATCTTCTACTCATTTTCATTTTCTCCTTTTTGATTTCTATCTATATTTTCTGTAAATTTCAAACTTGATAAATAATTATCAAGTTCAAAGCTTACGATAGTATTGTGTGAAAAAGAACAAAGATATATTCAGCCAATTTTTTACAAAAAAATTACTGTGGCATATGCCACAGTAATTAATTATCTGTTATGATATAAACTCTTATTTTCGTATTTTGCTTCACAGCTTACGTTAATG
>SVJW01000095.1 GCA_015068735.1 Oscillospiraceae bacterium | reverse complement strand
AAGAATAAAAATCAGGTAATACTGGCGTATTACCTGATTTTTTGATGCACTTTTAGCGGAAAAGGTCAGTTCAAAACCGGCTTCTCCCTAAGACCAACCGCCTAACCTGAGTTTCATACTGTTTTTTCATTTATATTACTCTATTTTGTGCCCATCTACCTCTTTTAAATCTTATATGGAAAATCAAGCTCCTGATTACCCAGTCGGAAACCATCGCAAGCCATGTTCCCATAATACCCATATTAAGCCCTTTTGCAAAGAAATATGCTGCACCTATTCGGAAGATAAACATAGATGATATAGAAACAATCATAACAAATTTCGTGTCGCCTGTACCGCGGAGCGCGCCTGCAACTGCAAAGCTGGTGGGGTAGAAGAAGACGCTGCAGATTGCGTAAAGAGTAAGTATATTTACGGCAGTATCCTTAACTGCATCCGATACGCCGAAAAGAGACATTACCGGCCGTAAGACAATGAAGAAAATAATTGCGTTTATGAAAGTTATTATAAAATCCAGTTTAAGAATATGCTTTTTGTACATCCTTACCTCTTCAGGCTTTCCTGCACCCATACATTGACCTATAAGCATCAGCATAACCGCTGTAAATGATGTTCCCATTGAGTTAATAAGTGTGCTGAGTGTTCGTGCTTGCTGGTCAGCGGCAATTGCAGTCTTTCCAAGACTTGACACAAGCCCTGCGATAAGGAGCGCACCCAGCTGAAACATTCCGTTTTCAATTCCGTTGGGAAGAGAAATTCGGAGTATCTGAAAAATGCTTTTCTTCTTAAAATCGGGTTTAAAAAGCCCTGAAAGCGGAACGTGATTTTTTTTCTGTGCAAAATTACAAGCATAGCAATTCCTGTTAATGCCATGGAAACAAGTGTCGAAAGTGCGGCACCTTTTATTCCCATATCAAGTACAAAAAGGAAAATATATTTAAGGACAAGGTTTGTTACCATCATTATAATTGAAAACATCGAGGGTATCTTGCTTTCGCCCATTGCTCTGAAGGATGAACTGTTGGCATAATAAAGTGCTACAAAGGGATAGGAGAGAGCTGTCACCATAAAGTAGTCATTACTTACCAGAAGTATCTCCTTATCAGCTTTACCGTAGAGAAGATTAAGTATTTGGGGACGGAAAATTACCATTACAAGCATTACCAGAATTCCTATGAGGGTTACAATTCTGATGTTGTTCTTCATAGACAGTTGGGCTTTCTTGGAATCCTTTGCCCCTATGTATTGTGACATTACAACGCTTCCGCCTTGTGCAAGAGCAAGGAAAAAACTCTTTGCAAATGTATCTATTCTTGATACAAGGGCAACTCCGGCAACGGATACATCACCGAAGAAGGACACCATAAAGGTATCAGCAATGTTAAGTCCTGCCACCATCAACTGTTCGAAAAATATGGGTAGCAGGAAAGCCATAATTTGTTTGTTTGTGAATCTTGCCCCTTGGGGAAGTGCTAATAGTTTCATCTTCGTTCATCTCTTTTCCATTGCAGATTATACTACAATAAAAAGTGATAAACAATTGCGTTTTCGGTGAAAAAGATGTACAATCCTGCTATATTGTGCGAAAGCTTGTTTTTGTTTCCTTTTTTAGTTGAGAGGGGGATATTCCCATATGTTTTTTATAAAGTCTGTAAAAATTGGAGTAATTCTGAAAACCGACTTTATAGCAGTTTTCTTCCGCAGTTCCGCCCTGAAGGAGCATTGTATTAAATACCTGAATCCTGCGGTAGATTACATAAGTCCAAAGGGAAACGCCTGTATGCTCCTTAAATAAGTGAGAAAGGTACGATTTATCTATATTGAATTTTTCCGCCACGGAGGAAATGCTTAACTCCTCTTTAAAGTGAATATTAAGATACTCAAGAACACTTTCTACAAGAGGGTTAAGAGGCACCTGACTTTCGCTTTGTTCTGTAGCGGAAATATCTTTCAGGGAGGAAAGAAACTCCGTTAGTTTGCAGAATATCATAAGAGGTGCCGTTTGTTCCTGAGACTCTGCGTATTCAAGGATTTTGTCAAGATAAATATCCAGCCCAAGTTCACGGGATTTTTCGGCACGAATTACATTCCCGGCTCCCTTTTCACGGTTGTGAAAGGGGGAGAAAAGCTCTTTATGTATTTCACCAAAGGAATCAAACATAGTCTCATCTATATTTATTGACAGCCTTTCGTGGGGGATATTGTCATCCACAGAAAATCTGAAAATCTCCGTCGGATTTAAAAGAACTATATCGCCTGCATGGAGCTTGTAAGTTCTACCTTCAATCTTTATAACTCCTTCACCGCTTTTAAAATAAATAAGCATACAGCTTAAACTGTAATGAAGATAGGTGAGTGTGGAGTCCCCCGCGTGACTCCCTTTGACATGGAGCATTCTGTAACCAAGACCGTAATTGTATCGCTTTTTTTCATATTGTGGATTCATAATATTTCCTCCGGACCTATTTCTTTTCGTTCTTGTACTGAAGCGGTGTTTTGCCGATATTCTTTTTAAAAATATTTATAAAGTGGGAGCAGTCCGAATAACCGCAATTGTAGCATACATCGGTTACGGAAAGACCGCGACTGAGCATCTGCTTGGCATTTGACAGCTTTATGTATTCGAGATAATTTTTAGGCGTCATATTAACATATTTTATAAACCACCGCCTGAGGGTTGACGGACTTATAAAAAAGTGGGAATAAAGCTCGTTGATATTGGTGATTTCGCCGTAATGACTGTTTATAAAATCAAGAACATTCTGAAACTGAGGCGGTGCAGAGTGTCTTAAGGGGGCAGTAG
>SVJW01000032.1 GCA_015068735.1 Oscillospiraceae bacterium | reverse complement strand
GCCGGGAATATTTGCGTTTGTCGGAGTAAAAAACAAAGAACTTGGAAGCGGAGCAGACCATCATAATGCAAAATTTGATATTGATGAAAGATCGCTTGCTTTAGGTGTTTGTGCAACACTTCAGTTTGTTTCGGATTTTGTTTGTTCTTAAAGACCAATTGGGGACGAAGACCAATTGCGGACGTACATTTTTTGGTATCTTTTTAAATGTAAAGTGACACTTCACTTATGCTCCAAAAATTATAAACTACGAGGAGAAATTCTATGAAATTACTTATTGCATCGGATATTCACGGCTCAGCAGAATACTGCCGCAGTTTAATGGAGGCTATAAAGAGGGAAAACCCTTCCAAAGTATTGCTTTTGGGGGATTTGCTCTATCATGGTCCGAGAAATGACCTACCTGCAGGATACGCTCCGAAAGAGGTAGCGGCAATGCTGAATGAAATCAAAGGAAAGCTCATTTGCGTTCGTGGTAACTGCGACACAGAAGTAGACCAGATGATGCTGGATTTTCCCGTATTGTCGGATTCAGCCATGCTTTTCATTGATGGTATGACAATCTATGCGGCTCACGGACATCACGAATTCCCGACACTTGAAGAAGGGAATGTGGTAATCTCTGGTCACACCCATGTTCCCGTTGATTATGTAAAGGACGGAATCCGCTACATAAATCCCGGCTCGGTATCTATTCCGAAAGAGAATTCCTGGCACGGATATGTGGTACTGGAAGATGGAAACTTCACATGGAAGAGCCTTGACGGAACTGTTCAGAAGATTGATAACTAAAGAATGACAGGAATTCATTTTGAATTCCTGTCATTTTTAATTATTCCGGCTTTTTCTATATGCTCCGGGTGTGATTCCCGTAATATCTTTAAACTGGCGGATAAAGTGGTATATATTCTGATAGCCGCACATAGTCGAAATTTCCTCAAGCGAATACATTCCGACGGAGAGCAAATACGATGCCTTGGATATCCTCGCTTTGATAAGGTCTTCTGTGGGTGAAACCGAGAAAAGTTCCTTGTATAAAACGGAAAATCTTGAACGGCTGAGATTTACGCGCTCTGCCATAACAACCGTATTTTCATAGTGTGACGGATGACGATATATGTCGATTCTCAGTTCATTTAAAGCGTTTAAATGCGGGGAAGATATATTCCTTTTAAGCATCCTTCTAAGCCTGATAAACATAGCTGTCATTTCGGAAGAAATGATTTCATCATAACCGTATTCCTTGTAAATTTTTTCAAGCTCGCATCTTTTTATTGAGGGCGTTATAAAGTCAGAATCAATGGGCTTGAAAAAGGAGTTTATGTCAATTTCCGATTCAATATCGTAGTCTGTTGTAAAATGCACCCAGTCGTGAACAAGCTCGCACCCGTCCGGATAAAAAGAATGAGGTGTACCCGGAGAAAGAAGAATGCAAGTTCCGGGAGAAATATTATTTTTTTTACCGTTAAGGGTGAATATAACAGGGCTTTTGAAATGCAGAAAAAGATATTCTTCCGTTCCGTGTGGACGCGAAAGACGGAAATCTTTATTTTCTTTTCCTTCGTGCTTGACGCGTATAACATTAAAATTATGCACAATTTTCACCTCAATCAATTTATAACAAAAACAAAACAAAATGTCAATAAAAAGAACAATAAATCATTGAAATTGTATAAGGGTAGGGCTACAATGATATTACAAAGGAGTGACGGAAATGCTTTTTTATAACGAAGACTGGATTCATTTTGTGCAGACAAGGTATCGGGCAGGTGTCCCTGCTTCAAAGGAAGCCTTACGAGAATACATATATTCCCTGAAGGGAACGCAGATTACAGACTTTGTGATGAATGTAAACGGAACGGTATCTACAGCCCCCTCCGACATTTTTGAAACCTTTGCTGACAGGTATCTTTTGAAAGAGGAAAATGGCGATAAGGTTGATTACTCCGATTCCTTTGCAAAATATGCCTATGAACTTCGTGAAAACGGAATCGATATGTATCGGGAGTGGATTTCTGCTCTCAATGAAATCGGCATCAATCCTTGGATATCTATAAGGATGAATGATTGCCACGGAAGTCAGTTTCCTCACGACATAAGGAAAAGCAAAGCAGTGGAAGAAATGGCAGATATGCACCTTGCCCATTACAGAGAAAGGGAGCTGTATTTTGATAAATGTCTTGACTATTCAAGGTCTGAAGTACGCCAAAGAATGCTCGGTTATATAGAAGAAATGCTTTCTCGCTATGATATTTACGGACTGGAGCTTGATATGATGCGTAATATGCATTATTTTAGCTGTGGCTTTGAAAAACAGGGAGAGAAGATAATGAGCGAATTTATCAATTCCGTACACGACCTTCTCTGTAAGTACGGTGAAAAGTACGGTCACAAAATAAAGCTTTCACTTCTTATGCCGCCCCCTCCCGAAACGGCAATGGAAATAGGTGTAAATGTTTTTGACTTGACAGACAAGATTGACTGCATTGTCCTCATCGGACGGTGGCAGACGACAAACACCAATATGCCCATCGAACTGTGGAAACAACTACTTAAAGGAACCGACATTAAATTAGGTGGTGGACAGCAACTTTTCTGCAGACTCTCAATGATGTATAAGAATGTAATAACCTCTGTAAAAGCGGCATTCGGTCAGGCGATGGTAAACCTTAGCCGTGGGTGTGATTTTGTGTACCTTTACAACTATATGGACGAGGGAGAGCTTGAGGGCATCGGCAAGGAGTTAATGTACAAAGACTGCATCAGAAATGACGAAAACAGACCTTTGATATTTAACAATATCGGCAAGAAAGAAACTCTCATAAAGCAAAACAGAGCCCATGTTGTGACTTTCTGCGATTCGGAAGTTTACAGAAAAAACAGCGCGATTCTGCCTTTTGAGTACAACGAAAATTCAACCTATATCCCCATAAAAATAGCAGTTGGCGAAATACCGGAAAAAGCAGAAGCGAAGCTTCTTTTGGGAATTAACCGTGAGATAAACCCCGATAGCATCAAAGTATACGCAAATTCCGCAGAATGCACCTATGCAGGAAGAATTGTATTGGATCCGTGCATCTGCGAAGCTTCCTGCTATGCTTTTACTGTGAGCAAAAATCTTTTTGAAACAATTATTACCGAGGTAAAAATAAGCGAGGAATGTCTGCTTGAATATGTACAGCTTGATGTAAATATAAAGGAGTAAAAAATATGATACCGAGAAAAGAGCATCCTAATCCTCAGTGGGAGAGAAAAACTTGGAGAAACTTAAACGGCGAATGGGAATTTGACTTCGATTTCGGAAGAAGTGCGAGAGAAAGAGAGCTTTTTAAAAGCGGAGAGCTTTCAAAAAAAATAATTGTTCCTTTCTGTCCTGAAAGCAAACTTTCGGGAATCGGGTACACTGATTTTATCCCTGCCGTTTGCTATAGAAAAGAAATAAATCTTACAGAGGAAGAAACAGCAGGAAAAGTATTTTTGAATTTTGGTGCGGTGGATTTTCACAGTTATATATATATCAATGGTGAATTGGCAGGAGAGCACATTGGTGGTTATGCTTCTTTCAAGGTTGATATAACGGCATTTGTCCGTGTTGGCAAAAATGAGATTTTCGTAATTGCCGAGGATGATACAAGAAGCGGCAAACAGCCTGCCGGTAAGCAAAGTCAAAAATTTCATTCCTATGGTTGTTTTTATACAAGGACTACGGGAATATGGCAGACAGTATGGCTGGAATTTGTTCCGAAAAGCTATGTAAAAAGCTGCAAATATTATCCTGATATTACAAACGGTATTCTTACGGTAACAGGCGAGGTTTCAGGCTCGGGCGAGCTTGAACTTAATTCTTCTTACGAAGGCAAACCTACCGGCAGCGCAAAGATAACTGCATCAGGATTTTTCAGCGCGCAGATAAAACTTTCCGAGCTTCACCTGTGGGAAGTAGGCAAAGGCAGACTTTACGACCTTGAAATTAAATTCGGGGAAGATAACGTAAAAAGCTATTTCGGTATGAGGGAAGTTTCCCTTAACGGACTTAAATTTATGTTCAACCATAAACCTCTTTTCCTGAGAACGGTGCTTGATCAAGGATTTTACCCCGACGGTATTTACACAGCAAAAGACGAAGAAGAATTAAAAAGAGACATATTTCTCAGCAAAAATGCGGGCTTTGACGGCGCAAGACTTCATGAAAAGGTTTTTGAAAAGAGATTTATATACCATTGCGACAAAGAAGGCTATATCATTTGGGGAGAGCACGCCAACTGGGGAATGAACTATATGGATATGGCGGCGCAGGGAAATTTCATTTGCGAATGGACAGAAATAGTCGAGCGCGACTTTAACTCACCTGCGCTTATCGGTTGGTGTCCCTTTAACGAAACATGGGGCTACAAAGAAAAGGAAACCGATTCAAGGCTTATTGAAAGTGTTTACAGAATCACGAAGCTCTATGACAAAACTCGCCCCTGCATCGATGTAAGCGGTAATTATCACATTGAACATAAGGAAATACACGACGTGCATGATTATGAGCAGGATACCGAAAAATTCGCAACATATTACGCTGAAATCGAAAATGGCATTGTATTGGATCAGGTAAAAAGAAAAGAAAAAGATGTTCAGCCCTATCACGGAGAACCTGTATTTGTCAGTGAGTACGGCGGTATTAAGTGGGCACCCAATAGTGTTAACGGTTGGGGATACGGCAACGCCCCGAAAACCGAGAAGGAGTTTATCGAAAGATACTGCACCCTTACGGATATTCTTATATCCAATCCCAATATTATGGGAATCTGCTATACTCAGCTCTATGACGTTGAACAGGAGCAGAACGGCCTGTACTACTATGACAGGACACCGAAATTCGGTGATGAAACAATGAAAAAACTGGCATCTGTAATGCAGAAAAAAGCAGCAATTGAAGAATGATTGCAACATCGAAAAAAGGGATGCAATTTTGCATCCCTTTTTTCGATATTTTCTTTGACATAAATGATAAATAGTGGTAAACTATAAAGTAGGAATATTTTGTGAAAATTATATTCAGAAAGGGAAGAAAAAATATGAGTTTTATCAATGACAATTTTATGCTTAAAAACGAAACAGCAAAGAAGCTTTACAATGACTTTGCAAAGGATATGCCGATTATCGACTATCATTGCCACCTTGTTCCCAAAATGATTGCGGAGAACAAGAATTTCAAAAACGCTTTTGAGCTTTTCCTTGGCGGTGACCACTATAAATGGAGACAGATAAGAACAAACGGTACTCCTGAGGAGCTTATCACAGGTGATGGCGGTGACGATTACGAAAAGTTTATGGAATTTGCAAAGGCAATGCCCTACCTTATCGGAAACCCCCTCTATCATTGGACGCACCTTGAACTCAAGAGATTTTTCGGTATCGACGAAACTCTTTCCGAAAAGACCTGCAAAATGATCTGGGACAAGGTTAACGAATGCCTTGCAAAGGATGAGTTTAAGCCTCAGTCACTTATTACTCGTTCTAATGTAAAGGTTATCTGCACCACGGACGATCCTGCAGATACACTTGAATACCATCAGCAACTTAAGGGATTTTCTACAAAGATTCTTCCCACATTCCGTCCGGATAAGGCTGTTGAAATCGGCAAGGAAACTTTCGTTCCTTACATAGAAATGGTTGGTGTAAAGAGCTATGGCGAGCTTATCGATTGGCTCACATCAAGAATCGATTTCTTCCACGAGAACGGTTGTCGTATCAGTGACCACGCCCTTGAATATGTTCCTTATGCTCTTGGTGATCCCGAAGCAGTATTCAATAAGAAAATGAACGGCGAGGAGCTTACTCTTGAAGAGATCAATGTGTTCAAGACCGCAGTTCTTAAACATTGTGCAAAGCAGTATGTACGTCTTGGCTGGGCAATGCAGCTTCACATCGGTGCACTTCGTAATAATAATACAAAGATGTACAACAAGCTCGGGCCCGATACAGGCTACGATTCAATCAATGACCTTTGCATCGCTGAAGACCTGGGCAAGTTTATGGATTGCCTTGAAATTGACGATTGCCTTCCCAAGACAATTCTCTATACACTTAACCCCAAGGATAACTACGTTCTCGGAACAATGCTCGGTTGCTTCCAGAACGGACCCGTTCAGGGCAAGATTCAGTTTGGCAGTGGCTGGTGGTTCAATGATCAGCGCGACGGTATGGTAGAGCAGATGAAGGCTCTCGGAAACCTCGGTATGCTTTCAAGATTTGTTGGTATGCTTACCGATAGCCGTAGCTTCGTTTCCTACACACGCCACGAATATTTCAGAAGAATATTCTGTAACCTTATCGGTCAGTGGGTAGAGGACGGCGAATACCCCGCAGATTGGGAAACACTTGAAAAAATCGTTAAGGGCGTATGCTACAACAACGCAGAAGCGTACTTCAACTTTTAATTAAGGAGAGCTTTTTGATATGAAAGGCAGATTTATAGTATTTGAGGGAATAGACGGTGCAGGAAAAAGCACCCAGATAGAAAAACTCCGCCAGAAGCTTATGCGTGAGGGGAGAAAGGTGTTTATCACTGCAGAGCCTACTCAGTCGGTTACAGGCGGAATCCTCCGCGATGCATTAAGCGGAAACTACAAACGTTCCGCCAGCGAACTTGCGGCAATGTTCCTTTCAGACCGCGTTTTCCATAATGTAAATGAAAGCATTGGAATTAATCAGGCATTAGAAAAAGGTTTTGATGTAATTTCCGACAGATACTATTACTCCTCTTTTGCGTATCAGGGACTTGACAGCGATATCGACTGGGTAATAAATATGAATCTTAAATGCCCAGATATCAGACGCCCTGACCTTTGTATATTCCTTGACCTTGACGCTGAAAAGTCAAAGTCAAGAATAGATACAAACCGTGCCACCATAGAAATTTTTGAAAAGGAAGAAATCCTAAACAAAATCAGAAACAAGTTTTTTGACGTGTTCAAGCGTCTTCCCGATGAAAATATAGAGATTGTTGATGCAAGCGGAACGGTGGACGAGGTGGCAGAAAAAATTTCTGCCGTTGTGGATAAACTTCCGAAAGAAGAATGATTGTGACAAAGATAATTACTATTGACCCGTTAAATATTGATATGGACTTACTTTCACAGGCTGCTGATGTTATAAAACTCGGCGGCCTTGTGGCTTTTCCTACGGAAACGGTTTACGGCCTCGGTGCAGACACTTTTAACCCTGATGCCGTGGCAAATATTTTCCGTGCCAAGGGCAGACCTATGGATAACCCGCTTATATCCCATATTGCAGATATAAGCGAGCTTGAGAAGTTCGCACGCGAGATTCCCGACAGCGCAATTAAACTTGCAAACGAGTTCTGGGGCGGCCCTCTTACTATGATATTGAAGAAAAAGAAAGGTATTCCCGACGCAGTTACAGCAGGACTTGACACCGTTGCCGTAAGGCTTCCCAGCCACAGTATTGCCAATGCTCTTATAAAGCTTTCGGGAACGGCTATTGCCGCACCCAGCGCAAACCTTTCGGGAAGTCCCAGCCCCACTACCGCAAGGCATTGTATTGCAGACCTTGACGGCAGGGTGGATATGATAATTGATGGTGGAAGCTCAATGATTGGCATTGAATCCACCGTTGTTGATCTTAGCGGTGAAATCCCCGTAGTCCTTCGTCCGGGCGGAATCACCCCCGACGATATGCGAAGCGTAATCGGGGAGGTAATATACGGTGGTGAGGCGGAGGGTGCACCCAAATGCCCCGGTATGAAATATACCCACTACAGCCCGAATGCTGATGTTGTGGTGCTTGAGGATATTTCTTCATTCAGAAAGTTTACAGAAGACGGAAAGAAAGTTTGTGTCATTTCCAAAGATGCGGCAAAAATGAGTTTTGATGCCGACATCGTATACGATGCAGGTACAACCGATGCCGAATATGCGGCACGGCTTTTCTACCTTCTCCGTAAAGCTGACGAGGACGGTGCAGACATTGTTTTTGCCCAGCTTCCCGAAAATTGCGGTATAGGCATCGCACTTCGTAACAGACTTTTCAAATCAGCAGGGGGCAGGGTGATTTTCAGTGAGTAAGGATATCCTTTTCGTATGCACGGGTAACACCTGCAGAAGTCCTATGGCAGAAGTAATTTATAACACTCTTTCATCGGTCAAAGCACAGTCGGCAGGAATTTCCGTCGGCATACCATCCGGTGCGGCAAAAAATGCCTGCATTGCAGTGGAAAAATACGGTGCAAGCCTTGAAAATCATATTTCAACTCAGCTTACCGTGGAGGACCTTGAAAAGTATAGCCTTATCATTACAATGACATCATCGCAAAGGGATATGCTTCGCGGCTATGTAAACGAAGATAAAATTATAACTCTTGCCGAATTTGCAGGGGAAGACGGGGAAGTTTCAGACCCCTACGGCGGAAGTCTTGAGCTTTATGAAAAAACAGCAGAGCAGATACGAAACTATATTGTAAAAGGCATTGCAAAACGAAGTGAATGTGTTTTTGCAGATTATAATGCGCTTGATCAAATAACAAAAATGGAAAAGGACTACTTTGCCGACAGTTGGAGTGAAACCTCCGTAAAATTGCAGATAGAAAACGGCAAAGTAATTGTAATAAAACACGGCGAAGATATTTTAGGCTACTGCATATTTATGGTTGCGGCTGATGAGGGCGAAATCCTCCGCATCGCAACACTTCAGAATATGCGGCAAGGCGGACTTGGTAAAAAACTCCTTTCCTCGGCAATTTGCGAAATGAAGGCAAATGGTGTAAACGAAGTCTTTTTGGAAGTGCGCGCAGGAAATATTAGCGCAATCGCACTTTATAAATCAATTGGATTTAATGAAATCGGCATCCGTAAAGGCTATTACAAAGACAACAATGAGGATGCAAGATTATTTAAATTAGAAACAAAGGAACGGTAAAAATGGCTTATATTTTAGGAATTGAAACATCATGCGACGAAACGGCGGCATCTGTCACCGAAAACGGAAGAAAGGTGCTCTCCAACGTAGTTTATTCGCAGATTCCTCTGCATACAATCTACGGTGGTGTTGTGCCCGAAATCGCTTCAAGGAAACATATCGATAAGATTATCTATGTTATCGACCAGGCGCTTAAAGATGCAAACATTACAAAAGACCAGCTCGATGCTGTTGCAGTAACCTACAATCCGGGATTGGTAGGTGCTCTTTTGGTGGGTGTTTCCGTTGCGAAAGCATTTGCATATTCCATAAAAAAGCCACTTGTACCTGTTAATCATATACAGGGGCATATTGCGGCAAACTATATTGCATACCCTGAACTTGAGCCGCCTTTTGTAAGCCTTGTTGCTTCCGGCGGACACAGTCATATACTCCATATTAAAGATTACAGAAGCTTTGACGTAATCGGTGCAACTACTGACGATGCCGCAGGTGAGGCATTCGACAAAGCGGCAAGAGTATTGGGACTCGGATATCCCGGAGGTCCTAAACTTAACGCCCTTGCAAAAGAGGGTAACCCCGAAGCAATCCGTTTCCCACGCCCCCATAACGGCTATGATTTCAGTTTCAGCGGACTTAAAACGGCTGTTATCAACTACGTTCATACTGCAGAGCAAAAAGGTGAAGAAATCAATAAAGCCGATGTTGCCGCATCTTTCCAACAGGCTGTTTGCGACGTGCTTGTAAACAATACCGTTGCAGCGGCAAAAGAGCTTAAAGTAGACAAAATCGCCATTGCAGGCGGTGTTGCGGCAAACACACTCCTCCGTGAACAAATGGAATCCGAAGGCAAAAAGAACGGGCTTAAATTCTATTGCCCTCCCATTGACCTCTGTACCGACAACGCGGCAATGATTTCCTGCGCAGGCTACCTTAATTTTGAAGCAGGAATCCGCGGCGACCTCGACCTCAACGCAATCCCACAATTAAGCATCAGCGACGTACTGTGATAGTTTTTTTACCCTGACTTGACAAAAGTCGAATTATGTCGAAGAATTGTGAAAAAATAAATGGGGGGATGAATTGAATGACTGAATATAGAATTACAAAATATAATCCTATTAATCGTGATAATGATGGAATATATACTGTAGAAGAATGGACATGTTTTAGCGATATAGGAAGTGTATTCAATGGCACAAAACTAACTGAGGAGATATATCTTAAAACAGAGGAAGCATATATTAATTGTTGTCTTGAATTAATAGACAAGGAACAGATTTCAATTCTTTCTCTTGAAAATGTAGAATGCTACAGAGAGGACATTGATATACCAACAAAAGTTTCTAATGTTGAGGAAATAAGACAAGTTATTAGGGCGTGTCTTCGTGAACAATGTTGGTTTAAACTCGTAGGAAAAGACTTCTTTATTCACTTCGGGTGGGACTATTATATGTATGTAGGATCAACTTTGCCTAGCAAAATGGTCGAACAAGTTGCTGAAAAGCTTGGACTTTACTGTGAAATTTTCGATAGTCCATATAATGAATAAAGAGAATATATGAGTACAAATCCATTACATATTACTCGTGTCAAGACCATGCAATTTAAAAGATTAGTTTGCCGATAATAAATATTTACATATCGGGCAGGAAAATCTAACATTCCTGCGGGTTCTAATGAAATTTGTTTAGGAAAAACAGTTGAAAAAATAGGGAAAAGTTAGTAGGTCCTATTACGCTTTGCGTAACAAGGTTCTCCGAAACATAGAAATCTATGATTTCGCTATGTTTCGTGATGGTTCTTATTATTCACTGTTCTCCTGACTTGACACGAAATTTGTCGAATTTGCGAAAGGAGATGTGAGTGTATTGAAAAAAGAAAAATACTCTTTACATTTAAAAGCGTTAGATGAAATTAAAATATTTGATGTTAAAACGCAGTTTGACGAAGATGCAGAAAGTGATAAATTTTCAATGCTTATAGATGGAGAAAAGATTGAATTAACTGGAAATACAGAAAGTGTTTTTATAGAACTCTCTAAAATATTAAAAGATAAATATAAAATACATTCATGTTATACTTGCAGATTTGGGAATTTTTGTCCAACCGGTGACCAAGATAATGAAATTTTTTGTATAAATGATTTTGAGCCAAAATGTAAAGCGGATTTGTACTTTGTGACAGAGAATGGTGCAGAAAGAAAAAAGAGATGTCGTACATTGTTTGATATTTGTGAAAAATTTCAACCGTGTAGTGACGACTATTGGACATATAAATAGTCTTTTGCAAGCGAGAAAATAAAATTACGCCATATGGTGCTGTAAAGGGGAATTTATATTGGATTATTTATATCAGAATGGTGAAAATGCATTTGATGTATGAAAACTTGATAATGGTGAATTTTTAGTACAAGTTAAGGTAAAAGATTTTTCAGGGCAACTTTGTTATTGCATAGAAGATGAAAATTTAGTTGATTATGTACAGCATTTAAAGCAATTGGATGAATCAGAACAAGGTGAATTTAAATTTGCTGATATGGATTCAGATTCGTTTATACATTTTGAAAAGATAAAGTTTGGACATGTGAAAATAAGTGGACAGTTGGGAATGAAATTTAGAAATAACTATCTTGTTTTTGAAATGGATGCGGACCAAACTGTTATTACAAATTTAATTGAGAGATTAAAATAGCTTTTGGACACAGAACACATACAAACAGTTCTATTGTGTTATTTACAGATATTTAAAATTAGTACAATTCCATAAAAATAAAGGAGAAACAAATGAAAAAAGAATCATTATTTCAGATGCTTAAATTTACGTTGTTTTCCATATCGGCAGGGATAATTCAAACAATCAGCTTCGCTGTATTTAACGAGATTTTTCATTGGATGTACTGGCCTGCATATCTTGTCGCCCTGATACTGTCCATAATATGGAATTTTACATTTAACAGACGCTATACATTCAAATCTGCTGTAAATATTCCGATTGCAATGTTGAAACTTTTCGGGTTTTATGCAGTATTCACCCCTTTATCAACATGGCTTGGACATCTTGCGTCAAAAGCTGAAATCAATGAATATTTAATTTTGGGTGTAACCATGCTCTCGAACTTTGTTCTTGAGTTTTTATTCTCCAAATTCGTAATATACAGAAATCAGGAGAAACAATAAATAAAAGGTGATTTTATGAGTAAACTTGATATATTACGCAGTCATATGAAAAATCATAACATATCCGCAGTGGTTATACCGACTGCGGATATGCATTTAAGTGAATATATTTCCGATTACTATAAACTTAGGGAATACCTGAGCGGATTTACGGGATCGGCAGGAACATTGGTTGTAACTGATACCGATGCAGGACTGTGGACTGACGGCAGATATTATATCCAGGCGGAGAAGGAGCTTGCTAAAGGAATTTCCCTTTATAGGGCTTCGGAGAAAGACTGTATAAAAATATACGATTTCCTTAAAAATAATCTCTCCGAAAAAGATACGGTCGGGCTTGACGGCAGACTTTTTTCAAAGAAATATCTTGATGAATTTATCGCAAAACTTGGCGAAATAAAGGTGAATACAGACTACGATGCTTCCGAAATATGGGAAAACCGTCCGGCAGAACCTTGCAAAAAAGCATTTGTATTGGATGAAAAATACTGTGGGGAAGATACTTTTTCAAAACTCTCAAAAGTTCGTGAACTGATGAAAAAGGACAATTTCACACACTATCTTGTAAGCGCTCCTGATTGTATAATGTGGCTTTTAAATATCCGTGGAAACGATGTGAAATATACTCCCGTTACGCTGTCGTACCTTATGATGACGGAGAAAAACGTTACTCTTTACACCAAACGGGAAAAACTTACAGATGAGGTATTATCATACCTTAAACTGCATAATATAGATGTGGCAGATTATACATGCGTGTATTTCGATGTAGAGAACCTTCCCGAAAACAGCTATGTTGCGGCAGATTTTTCCCTTACAAACTATACCCTTATAAACAAAATCAGTTCAGCAAAAAAGAATGTAAAAGATTTTATTTATAATCTTAAATGCATTAAAAATGATACAGAGCTTGAAAATGTTAAACGGGCTTATGTCAAGGAAAATGTTGCACTCACAAAAGCATTTTACGAAATCTACCACTCACGGAAACTAAACGAATGGGATGTTGTAGAGATTATAGAAAAACACAGAAATATGCAGGAAGGATACTTTTCTCCCTCTTTTGATACTATCGCCGCATTCGGTGAAAATGCCGCAATGGTGCACTACAGTCCCGAAAAGGACAAATGCTCGTGCATAGGCGAGAGTGGACTTCTTCTTATCGACACGGGAGGGCAGTATTTTGAAGGAACTACCGATGCAACCCGTACCCTTGCATTAGGGAAAATATCCGATAAGGAAAAAGAAGCCCTTACCCTTGTGCTAAAGAGCCATATCGCAATACTGACGGCAGTATTTCCCGAAGGTACAAAGTGCTCGGAACTTGATTCTCTTGCCCGTATGCCTTTGTGGAAAAAGGGACTTGATTATCGACATTCCACAGGACACGGCATCGGTTATATGCTCAGCGTTCACGAAGGTCCGCAGAGGCTTTCCTCCGCTTGCAATGAAGTCGTTAAAATAAATATGACCTTTTCCGATGAGCCGGGCGTATATATTGAAAATGAGTTTGGCATAAGGACTGAAAATCACCTTTGTGTAAAAGAAAACTTTGAAACAGAATATGGAAAATTCCTCGGTTTTGAAGTCCTTAATTATTGTCCCATAGGAACAGAGGGGCTTCTTTCGAAGCTACTTGACAGAACAGAAATAGAATGGCTCAATAATTACAATGCAAAATGTCGTGAACTTATCACACCATATCTTACAAAGGAGGAGAAAGAATGGCTGATTTTATACACAGCACCGATACAGAACTAAAGAAAAGATTAGAATTTTTAATGACTATTGACAAAATGAAATCCATATACAGACAGACTCTTCTGACCGATAAATCCCGCAGAGAAACCGACGCTGAGCACAGCTGGCACATCGCCGTTATGGCGATGCTCCTTGCACCATACGCACCTGAGGGAGTAGATACCGACCGATGCGTAAAAATGTGCCTTGTACACGATTTGGTGGAAATTTACGCAGGAGATACTTTCTGTTACGATGAAAAGGCAGGTATGGACAAAGAAGAAAGAGAACGCCTCGCGGCAGATAGGCTTTTTTCTTCACTTCCAAAAGAGGACGGGGAAGAACTGAAGAATCTTTGGATTGAATTTGACAAGCAGGAAACACCCGATGCACTTTTCTCCGCATCACTTGACAGGCTTCAGCCATTTATGCACAATATGTTGACTGACGGACACACCTGGAGAAAAGGCAAAGTAACACGTGCACAGGTGGAAAAAAGGGCAGGGGTCATTAAGGAAGGAATTCCTGCAGTATGGGATATTGTATGTAAAATGATAGATGAGGGCGAAAAGAAAGGTTATATTTCATAAAACTTAGACATTTTATGTGCAAATCTGTGCTAAATTACACAAAATTTTTGTAACTTAAAAAAATTTTGTTGCAAAAAGTACAAATATAGTGTAAAATAATTTGAAAATGTATGGTGGTGAATTTTATGAATATATCTAAGAAATTTCAGTCGGTAGCACCTTCTTCAACTCTTGCAATCACTGCAAAGGTTAACGAAATGAAAGCAAACGGAATCAACGTTGTTGGTTTCGGCGCAGGTGAGCCCGATTTTAATACTCCCGAACATATAAGAGAAGCTGCAATCAAGGCTATTAACGACGGTTTTACCCGTTACACTCCTGCTTCCGGTACAAAGGAACTGAAGAAAGCCGTTGCAGATAAATTCCAGAGAGAAAACGGACTTTCTTACGGAATCGAGAACATCGTTATTTCCAACGGTGCAAAGCATTCTCTTATGAATGCTCTCGGTGTTATTCTTAATCCCGGTGATGAAGTTATTATCCCCACTCCTTGTTGGGTTAGCTATCCCGAAATGGTTAAGCTTAACGACGGTGTTCCCGTTCTTCTTAAAGCGAAAGAGGAAGAGGGCTTTGTAGTAAGTGCTGAAAAGATTGCAACTGCTATTACTGACAAAACAAGAGCTGTTATTATCAACACTCCCTCTAATCCTACAGGTATGATTTATTCTGAGGAGGAGCTTCGTAAGATTGCAGACCTTTGCGTAGAAAAGAACATCTATGTTATTTCCGACGAAATTTATGAGCATCTTATTTATGACGGCGGAAAGCACGTTTCTATTGCATCTTTCAATGATAAGATTAAGGATCTTACAATCATCATCAATGGTGTTAGTAAGACTTTCGCTATGACAGGTTGGAGAATAGGTTATACAGCATCTAATGCGGCTCTTGCAAAGGCAATGGGCAGTGTGCAGAGTCACGCTACAAGTAATCCCAACTCCATTGCACAGAAAGCAACAGAAGCGGCTCTTAACGGCTCAATGGGTCCCGTTCTTGCAATGAGAAGCGAGTTTGAAAAGCGCAGAACCTATATGGTAAACCGTATAAACACACTTAATGGCGTTTCTTGTCTTATGCCTCAGGGTGCGTTCTATGTAATGATGAACATCAAGGACCTTTTCGGAAAATCAATTAACGGAAAGACAATCACAGGAAGTAATTCCTTTGCAGAAATCCTTCTTGATGAAGCACTTGTTTCAGTAATTCCCTGCAGCGACTTCGACAGCGATGAACACGTTCGTTGGAGCTATGCTACAAGTATGGAAAATATCACCGAAGGTCTTAACAGACTTGAAGAATTCTTAAATAAATTACAGTAACCCCAAAGAGACTGATCGAAATGATTAGTCTCTTTAATGTTTTTTAATCTTTTTTCTTGTATATTAAAAAAGTTTGTGCTAAAATAAACTCAGCAAAAGAAAGGCAGGCAAAAACTATGATAAGAATTGGTATTTTCGGTTACGGCAACCTTGGTAGAGGGGTGGAAGCCGCAATAAAACAGAATGACGATATGGAGCTTGTAGCGGTGTTTTCACGCCGTGATCCAAGCACTGTAAAAATAAATACAGAGGGTGTTACGGTTTGCCACGTCGATGAGGTGGCTTCCTACAAGGATAAAATTGATGTTATGATTTTGTGTGGAGGAAGTGCAACAGACCTCCCTGTGCAGACCCCCCAGATGGCGAAGCATTTTAATGTAATTGACAGCTTTGATACCCATGCAAGAATTCCCGAACATTTTGCCGCAGTTGATAAAGAAGCAAAGGCAAGCGGAAAGGTTGCAGTTATTTCCGTTGGTTGGGACCCCGGTATGTTTTCCCTTAACCGTCTTTACGGTGAAGCAATTCTTCCCGAGGGAAGTTCCTACACCTTCTGGGGTAAGGGCGTAAGTCAAGGACATTCCGACGCTATTCGCAGAATAGACGGTGTTATAGATGCAAGACAGTATACAATCCCTGTTCCCGAAGCACTTGATAAGGTAAGAAGCGGACAGAATCCTGAGCTTACAACACGTCAGAAGCATACCCGTGAATGTTTCGTAGTGGCAGAAGAAGGCGCAGATCTTGCTCGCATAGAAAACGAGATTAAGACAATGCCCAACTACTTTGCAGACTATGATACAACAGTTAATTTTATCTCTATGCAAGAGCTTCAGCGTGACCATAGCGGAATTCCGCACGGGGGCTTCGTAATAAGAAGCGGTAAGACAGGAAACGGCAACAGTCATATTATAGAGTATAGCTTAAAACTTGACTCTAACCCCGAATTTACTTCCTCTGTACTCGTTGCATATGCAAGGGCTGCATACAGACTTAACTCCGAGGGCGCAAAGGGCTGTAAGAGTGTGCTTGATATCGCCCCCTCATATCTTAGTTCCAAGAGTGCAGAACAATTAAGAAAAGAATTATTGTAAGTCTTATAAAGATTTTAGCAAAATTGTTATAGCGTAAAAGCCTCCATTTTGATACAATAAAATCAGAATGGAGGCTTTCATTATGAAAAACAATTATTCATTGGCAACTTTCCTGGCTGAACAATTTGAAAAAGAAAATATAATTTCTGAAGTTTTTAAACTTTTTAATGTGGATTGTATTAAAAGATGTCAATTAAATCCGTCTGTATTAGATGGATTTATAAAAAAATTCAATCAAAATAACGAGTGTGATATATCGATTTTGGAAGAAATCATTTCATTTATAAAAAGCGAGCAGAAAGATGCAAAGGACAAGGAAAATGAACTTATCCGGACAATAAGGGCTCATATCGATGAAACTTTTACAGAAGATATCAGCATCGAACAAATTGCGAATGACTTGCACATAAGTTATTATTATATGTGCCATATTTTTAAAGATAAATTTAATATATCGATTAATACTTACCGCACGAAAAAAAGACTTGAAAAAGCAATGAAGCTTATTGTTCAAGGAAATTATAGTATTTCTGACATTGCAGTTTTATGCGGCTATAACAACATAAGTTATTTTACAGAAACTTTTACAAAAAACATTGGCGTTTCTCCTACTCTATTCAGGGAAAAGAATACAGATATATTCTTTCACGAATTTTACGATTATGATGATATTCTCCTGGCAACAAAAATAGGAAGTATTAAATTCTTGAATGAAGACATTAAGGTGCTGAAGCAGGATATTCAATCTACTTCCGTTTGTATGCCAGATGATAATTTTAAATTCTTACACGAGGCTGCAATTATAGAATACCATGGTGTTATATATGCTTCCTGGTATCACAACCCGGAAAAAGAGCTTCAGGGATATACTCCCATATGCGGAAAACGGTCGTTCGATTACGGAAAAACATGGTCAGATTTAGAAATAATTTGCGAGAACAAGAGTGAAAATATTCTGTATTGTCCGCCTGTTTATGGAATCTGTGATGACAACTTATATATGCTTGTAAATCAGATGGTTGGTCCGGATCTCATACATTCTCTTGATTTGTATATTCTTAACAATAAAACTGATAAATTTGAACTATTGTGGTCGCGCCCTGTTCCTTTTAAACTGAATACAAATGTTGTGGCATTACCAAACGGAAAACTTATGCTTCCGGGAAGAATTGCTGAGTTAGATGGTTTTCCGAATACACCGGCAGTACTTATTTCTGATTCGGGAAAAATTGATGACGAGTGGCGATTAGTTAAAATTACGGAAAACGAAAATTTGCCCGATGAAACAAAACTTGTACATCCTGAAATATCTGTTATATGTGCAGAAGATGTATTATATATGTTTTGCAGAAATGATAAGAGGAGGGTTCCTTTGGTTTATGTTTCCAAAGATTTCGGTGAAACATGGAGTAATGTCCATTCTTGCGATATTCCATATGTGTCAAGCAAAATTTACTGTGGTGACCTGTCAGATGGAAGACATTATCTAATTTGCAATAATGACAAATTTAACCGTACTAAACTTACGGTATATTTTACAGAAGATAAAAGTAAATACTTCACGAAAAGTCTTGAACTTTTTGATACCGATATTGACAGATGGGGTGCAATGCATTATCCTGCCGCTTGCGAGTATGAGAATTATCTTTACATTATAGCTACAAAAGGTTACGAAAATCGTACACGAGGTGCAGTATTGTTTAAAGTAAATCTTAAAGAAATATAATTTTACGAAATTTGTTATCTGTTGAATATTGCTCCATCATACCTTAAAGCCAAAAGCTTGGACAGATGTCCAAGCTTTTTTACTTGAAAGTTAATATAGTTATAAAAATGGTTACTAAGGTTATAGAAAAAATTTTTTTAATGGTTTACAATAGAATTAAGATCACGGAATTTCCTCGGTGATATTCCGTTTTGTATACGGAATATCTTTGTGAAGTAGCTTGGACTGTCGTAACCAACTTCATAAGCAATATCGGTAACAGACAATTCCGACTTTAAAAGAAGCGACTTCGCCTTTTCCAATCTATACATATTAAGGTAGTCACTGAAACAAACCGAGAAGTTTTTCTTGAATATTCTGCAGAAATACCCCTGGTGGAAGTTAAGCTCCTCTGCAATGGTGGAGGAGGTCAGTTTTTCTTTATAATGGTCTTTCAGATATTTTGATACTTTTATACAAAAATCTCTGCTTTCGGAATGAAGTGTGGAGTTTGATGTAAGGTTATTACGCATAATATACGAAAACATCAGGTTAATGTTTCCCTGAACTGTAAGTTCCCAGTAAGGCATCGAAGAAACCATTGCTTCGTTAATGCTGAGGAATAAGTTGCAAAGTACCTTGTTGCAGGGGGAATTACTGTCTATAAGGTTTGCTATATACACAATACCATCCAAAAGATTTTCTGAAAGTTTGGAATCGGGGAGAAGGCTTAAATCAAAGCAAAAGCAAATATGACTGAATGTTTCTCCTGCAGGAATTTCCACGCTATGGAGGGAGTAAGGGCTTATGAAAACAAGATCCCCTTTCTTTACCTCAAAAAGCTGATGATTGACGGTTATATCAGCCCTGCCTTCGCATACATAAATCATTTCAAATTCCTTATGAAGCTCCGTTGCGGTAAGAAGATGTGCCGTAGGAAGAGGAGAATGTGTATATGCATATTTAGCAATAGGAATACTTTTATATTTTTTTACAAAACGGTTGTTATACATAAAAACACCTCTGCAAGTAATTATAAAACAGAGGGGTGTTAATGTCAATATAGTTATAATTAATTATTTTTACATAAATGGAGGAATCATTATGAACAATTACAAATTTAGAATTATTTACGGTGACTATTCAGGACTTGAGAAAAAGGCAATTGACTTTGTGTCAAGAGGTGTGTCGGAGTATATTAACTATGCACTTCCTGCTACAAAGGCTGATAAGGTAACAGACGATCTTTTAAAGGAGACCAACCTTATCATTATTGGAACAACCGAAAGCAATGCTCTTCTTAGGAAGCTTTGTGATGACAGCGTATATAAAAATGCCGACAAGGAAGAGGGATTCTCAATCAAGGTTACAAAGAGTGCATTTGACGAAACTGCACAGATGATTATAATTTCCGGCTTTGACCCCCACGGTGTTATGTACGGGGCTGCTGAATTTTCTCAGTACTTTATAGGTGATACCGAGGTTACATATGTAAATATGTTCTTCCTGAGAAACGGTTTCACAACAGGCGAACTTCCCGAATATGAGTATATTTCAGCTCCTTCTATCAAGCAGAGAGGACTCTGGACATGGGGACATGTTATATACGATTACAGAAAATATATCCGCAATATGGCACAGCTCAAGATGAATACTCTCATCGTGTGGAATGACTTTGTGCCGATTAACATTGAAGATATTATCAAGGAAGCTCACGATTATGGCATAAAGATTTATCTCGGATTCTCCTGGGGATGGAATGAGGCAAGAAAGGAAAACGGTGGTCTTGATATTTCCAATGAGGAAACTCTTACCAAGATTCAGGACATAATCATTTCCAAGTACAGAAACGATTACGCACACCTTGATATTGACGGTATTTACTTCCAGTCATTTACCGAAACAAAGGATGCCAGCATCAATAACGTTGTTATTGCAGAAAGAGTTGTTAAGCTCGTAAACCAGACCGCAGCAGAACTTTACAAGACAAATCCCGACCTTCTCCTTATGTTCGGCCTTCACGCAACCAGCGTTACAGAAAAACTTGAATATATCGCAAAGACAGACGAACGTATTATGATTGTATGGGAAGACTGCGGTGCGTTCCCCTATAACTATATTCCGGAAAAAATTGAGAACTACGACGAAACCTGCGAGCTCAGCAAGAAGATTGCCGTGCTTCGCGGAAAGAATGATAACTTCGGCGTTGTAACAAAAGGCCTTATTTGCCTTGACTGGGAGACTTTCAAGCATATCCGCGACAGATTCGTAATGGGCGAACAGTCGGAACGCTTTATAAAGAACCGTCTTGTAGAAAAGAAGAAATTCTGGAACTATATCAATTCTCATTGGCTCAATAACGCTGACTATGCGTACAATATGGTTAAGCTTCTCAAAAATGCAAACGAAAACACTCTTATAACAGCACTTGTTGAAGACGGTATGTTCGAGGAACAGATTTTCTTTGCAGCAGCTCTCTATGCAGAAATGCTGTGGGATACAGAGAAAACAAGTCAGGAACTTATCCGTAAGGTTTCCATAAGAAAGGACGTTGAATTCTAATGGCAGAATTTAAAGACCGAGAAAAAATGCTGATGCTCTCAATGATGCCTATGATTACGGAGCACATTGACGAGCTTTGTGAAGATATGAAGCGTCAGCAGGACGA
>SVJW01000031.1 GCA_015068735.1 Oscillospiraceae bacterium | reverse complement strand
GGAAAATTCGATGTTTTCCTTGGGATTTTATACATTTTGGCTTTGTTACGGCAAGAGCAAGCCCTTGCCCTACATTCAAACATAATTATTAACTCTCTTGCGGTAGAACAACTTTTTCGACGGTCTGAAGCTAATCTTTCGGTTAGGAAAGATTAACTTTTAATTCTATATTTTCCATTCAATATCGCCTAAAGTCAGGTCGTGACCTCTTTGCTGATCTTCGGGAAGTTCTGCTCTCCAATCGCCATATTTCATTGTAAGATATGTATCATAATCACTTGCAACCGGGAAAATGCCGTCTTCAAACTCAAGTTCTACAGTCTCCCCGATAATAAGGTCTTTTTTTGTTATAAGATTATGACGATCTGCACTTAACACATATTTAGACTTATCTCCGTGAAGGCTTAAAATACCAAGTACCATTTTGAAATAAAGATGTCTTGCCCAAATCGGTATTTTTTCCAGTATTCTTACACCTGCGCCGTGATTTTCTTCAAACTTAGTAAATTCCGCAACAATCATTTTATTTGCCACTTTATACATTAAATATTCAATTTTTCGTATAATTGCAAAATTACTTACAGAATACAGCGGAAACAAATCAACGCAAATTCCCCAGTTAATAGGAAGCTTTTTATATTTAGCAGGTCTTGAAAGGGTTTCTGTATTACGTACTTTAGACCACGCCACGGGAAAATGCTTTTCGATAAAGCAGTTTGTTATAATATATTTAGGGTCGGCTTCTTCCTTAAATACCTTGATAAGTTTTTTCAGTTCCTTATATTCAATGAGCAAATCAATATCGTCATCCCATGGGATAAACTTTTTATATTTAGCCGCTCCGAGAAGAGTTCCGCAACCTAAATAATACTTAATATTATGTTTCTTTGCAATGCGGTCAATTTCCTTGAGCATTTCATATTCAGTAAGCTGAACTTTTCTTAACAAATCACTCATGCCCTTTTCCCCTTTCTTATAAATCTTCCAAGCAATGCCCTAAATTCCCTGCTTCTTCCGTAGACAATAAGGATTATACAACCATATATTGCCACAGAAACAACTCCGGAAACAAGTAGTCCGCCAATTCCTCCCATCGGTATACGTTTTGTTACATCATATACCGCAAGGCAACCCAAAAGTGCCACGATAAAATAGCATATAAACTTAACTGCAGAGCGTTTTGCAGATTTTTCAAGAGAATATTTATGAACAGCCTTAATCTCCCACCAGATACAAATGCTTACCATAGAAACCGTTGTACCGAACAACACCCCGTATATGCCCATTTCAAAGACAATCAAGAAAAGGAACGATACAACAAGGTTAACAATAACTTCCCCTACGGCTTTCATACGCATTTTATTAAAAAGCCCTGCCGCCTCAATCACTACAATATTCGGCTGACGCATTCCCATAAGGAAAAAGTTTAATATTACCGCGAAAGTAACAAGGGGTGACAAAAGCCAGTTGTCTCCTGCCCACAGCACAATAAACCTTTCAAGACAACCCGAAAAACCTATGGCAATCAAAAAGTAAAAACAAAAGTTTGCAAAAACGAATTCTTCAAAGACGTTATACTTATGATTGCTGTCCTTTTCAATCATCAGATTGCCAACGCTTCCCGTAACCGAACGAAGCACATTATAAACAACTCTCTGAACAATGCTTATAACCATGGCATAGTTACTGTATATACCCATAAGGGAAAGCTTTGCATAGGAAATCATAAGGTTGTCTGTTCCCGTTACAAGCTTTGCTCCTATTTTCTGATACATAAGGGAAACTATACTCTTTTTGATACTTGCACTGTCTTCCTTTGTCAGTTTTTCCTTCTTATATTTCTTTATAAAAGGATATTTCCTGTTACAAATAATTGATATAATAATATTTGTTGCAACAGCGCACACGATATTTATAATTAAATATCCTATATAGCTTCTGTAAACGATAAGCACAAATGCCTGGAGGATATATTTTAATACGGCAAATAAATCCTCTGTAACGCTGTTTACATAGCTTTGCTGATAGGCGTTTAAAAGTGTTCTTTTATATGCAAAGAAATAGCTTAAAACCGTATTTAAAAGAAACAGTATGTAAATAAGATTAAGTCCCGAAATGTCAACAGCCTCTTTTGTAAAAAAACGCATAAACGGCAACAAAAGGGGTCCTATTACAGCTGTTCCTATACCGATAATATGGTAGATTTTTCTGTAAAACGCCATAAGAGAGCCGACTCTTCTTTCGTCTCCCTCATCGATAGGCTTATAAAGGGCAAAGGCAATAGATGTACCTATTCCAAGTTCTGTCATAGACAAAAGCATAAGCATACTTTCCATAACGGAATTTACACCCAGATAGTCCTGCCCCAACTTACGAATAAACAGCCATCTTACAACAAAGCCCAGTAAAATTGTTATAATCTGCCCGATAAGTGAAAATGCACTGTTTCTTAAAGAATTAAAAAATCTCATTTCTTACTCCCTGTTAATCTGCTATACGTTTAAGATGTTCTACAAGCTCTTTACTAAAGACTCCGCAATCGCCTCTTTCTATCATTTCAAGAGCAACTTCACTTTCCAATGCATCACGATACACACGGTTTGATGTCAGTGCATCGTAAACGTCGCATATTGCTACAATGTTTACATACATCGGCAAATCCGTTTTCTTCTCATATCCTGAACCGTCACATCTTTCGTGGTGATACATACAGATATTCCTTACAAAGTCATATTCAAACTTTGTAAGAGATGATTCAACCGCTTCAAATCCCAACTTTGTATGGTCTGTTAAAGCTTCCTTTTCTAACTCCGTAAGACGTGTATCCTTTGTAAGAACATAGTTTCTTACATATAGTTTTCCTATGTCGTGGAGCAGGGCGCCTTTGCAAATAGCCTCAATGTCGTCGGGGCTATAATTGGTAAGTCCTTCCCTATTTGTGTTTTTTATCATTTTATAGACATAGGATTTAACATGGATACTGTGGTAATAAGTTTCAGAGCTCGACTCTTTAAGTTCGTCCATAAGTTCTTGTAGTCTTTCAGGCATTATAATCATGCTTTTCCCCTCCATCTTGAATAAAATACCTTTCTGATAACTGCTGTCGGAAGCATCTTAAGCAAGGCGTTTATCACTAAATCCTTCTTGCTTATTTCTTTTTTATCTATAGTTTTATAAACCTGACGGGCTTTTTTTCTCTCCCCATCAATCATATAGTGTCTGAAGCGGCGCATTGAAAACCACTCCATAACTTTTCTTATATTTTCTCTTTTCGACTCCGGAATTGTTTCATCTGCATATATAGCCTTTACTCTTTCAAAAAATCCCCAGTCAGGGTCAAAGGATTGTGTTTTTGTCGCTTCGGAATTTTCTTTTATATATGTTGCAGTTCCAACGGGCGACAAAACAACAGGATAATACGCGGCAATAACAAGAGAAAGTTCCAGATCCTCTCCTATCTTGCATCCTTTTGGAAATCCCTTTGACTTAACAAAAGCATCCCTTGAAACACAAGTTGTTATAACCGTAAACATCTTCGCGCCTTTATCCCTGTGATATTCTTCAAAAAAATCTTCAAGGAAAACCGCTTCTTCACTATTTCCGAAGTATTCAGCTTTTTCAAGCACATCGCCGGTTACAAGTTCAGTTCTTGTAAATGTTCCGTAAAGGCCTGCTGTCGGATATTTTTCAATCAATTCTGCCATTACTTCAAGGTGGTTATTGTGCCACACATCGTCCGCATCCAAAAAGGCAATATATTCACCCTTTGACGCTTCACAACCCGTGTTTCTCGCCACGGAAACCCCACCGTTTTCCTGATTTATTATGCGGATTTTTTCGTTATCCGCATATTTTTTCAATACGTCTTCAGTATTATCTTTTGAACCGTCGTTCACCACAATAAGTTCCCAGTCAGAATTGGTCTGTGAAAAGACGCTTTCTATTGCATTGTCAATAAATTTTGCCCCATTATAAACAGGAATAATTACTGAAAACATTATTTTCACCTCTGTTAAATAAAATATAGCATCATAAACGGCCAGTCTATGAAAAAGTCAACCGTAAAACCAAACACGATAAAGGCAAAGGAGAATACAAGCTGGAGTATTTTTATATCTTCCCCGTCATAGCCTTTTACTTTTGAAAAGTGAAGCAGTATTCTGTAAACAAACACAATAAAGAGTGGTATATATATTATCGCTGTTCCCAGAAGACCGAAGTTAAGTATACTCTGCAGATAGGAATTGTGACAGGCAATTGACATTACGTTGTAGTCAATAACCATAACCGTTACAACACTTCCGCCAATAATTTTACCCCACCAGTCCTTTTGAGAAAAGGCGGCAAGTGCCTGTTGCCATATATCCCATCTGTCGGTGGTAAGAAGGTCCCACCTTCCTCTGGGTATGTAAGATAGTTTTTCCTCAACACGTATAATAAGGCCTGCAATGGCTTCAATTTCCCGAAGCTGAGGCACCGAAAGGATTACAACTATACCGATAATTGCTACCAAAAGCCCCACAGAAAGAATTATAACTGACTTACCGCGGAACTTGAGTATTATATAAAACACCATAAGTGTAAACAACATAAGCAGCGCTGAAAGGGATGCGGTCTGAAGAAGCATTACGGCAAACAGACACAAAAAAATTCCCTTTACCCACCAGCCAAGGCCTTTTACAATGACTGTGGCAACAATACAAAGACTGTAGAAAAGTCCTGCAAAATTAGCGTCACTTAGTGCACCGAAGTTTCTGCTTACAGTTTGCGCCCCTGCACCACTTACATTAATCGCCTTGGTAAATTCGTCATTGGTCCATCCGAATATTCCCGAGGATAAACCTCCAAGCATAAAGGCGAATATAAACTTTCGCATAAGTCTGTTATCGCCTAACAACTTAAGCAAAACAACATAAATCAGGGCACAGTCAACAATTACATTAAGCCCCACTCTTATGCTTTCAAACCTGCCTGTTGCAAAGAGGCTGTGGAAAAGGAAAACAAACAAGCCGGGAAGAAATGCAATTCTGAATTTGACATTTTTAATCTCCCATACAAACTTAAGCACAACAAGGTAAGAATAAAATCTGTAAACAGGAGTGTCACCAAGCAAAAGTCTGTATCTTAAATATATGAACATTGCCATATAAAGATAGAAATTCTCGTCAAAAAAGCTTATGGCAATACAGCCAAGAAGCATCAATGATGCAACAGTTGAAAGGGCAGGAAATGGTCCCGGTATAATGGAGCATAAAAATCCTACAACATAGACAGCATCGTGAAAGTTTCGCTTTAAAACTTTTTTTCTGTCATCTTTTATAAGCGGATTCTCCAATATACTAAACGCCTTCATCAGTTGCACCTCCTTCTACATCAATTTTTCCGCAAGTTTATCAAACTCAGCTATTTCTTTTTCGTTACCGTAATCTGTTGCCAGAACATTTTCTGTAAGTTCTTTTATTATTTGTGGATTCTCTATAACCTTCTTTAGTCCTTCATAGAGCGCATCCTCATTGTTATCAAAAACAAGACCGTCAACACCGTCTTTTATTTGTTCACGGGCAGACGTATATTCCGTAACTACCGGAACAAGTCCCATTATAAAACTTTCCGTTATAACCATCGGTTTTCCTTCGTGTCTTGAAGGGAGCAGAAAACAATCTGCTTTTTTAAGGTAAGGAATAGGATTTTGCCTTACACCAATGGGATAGATTATATCAGTCAGTGAGTATTCCTCTATCATTCCACGGAATTTTTCCATATCTCTACCATCACCGATTATAAGCCATTTAATGTTATTTAAAAGACCTTCCTCTTTTAGTTTTGCAAAAGCTCTTACTGCACGGTCAAGTCCTTTATGTTCAAAACTTATTCGGGCAACAGTTATGAATTTAAGTAAATTTTCATTATCCTCAAAAGGAATTTCAACATCTTCCACTCCCTTTGCTCTTACATATTCCGACGATAGCAAGTTGGGAATAAAATGTGCCTTGTCTTTATGTTCGGGATATTTCTCGCAATAACTTTTCCTGCAATCTTCACTTACAAAGACAAGAGCATCAGCTTTGTCCATAGCCTTTTTGTCAATATTATAATCCATTCCCGATTTTTCAAATTCAACGTGGTGCCATATAACCTTTTTCTTCGCCTTTACCTGATTTATGACATAATTCATACACCAGTTAAATTCATAAGCAACCGCAATGTCATATTCCTTGTCAAGACGTCTTGAATATTTGCAGCCTTGCTTTGACATAATCTGAACGGCTTTTCTTTTGTTCTTTTTTACTTTTTTATAGTATTTATCCTGCACAGTTGCAATTAAATATGCAGGGGAAATCACTTTCTTTAAAATGTTAGTTAAAGATCCCTTTTCGTGAATTTTACCCCGGGGCAAGATATTTATTTCGTCTTTTATGCCGTGTCTTCCGTCATTTTCGTAGAACATAACATCAACATCATATTTATCCGTATCAAGGGCATTTAAAAAGTTAACAAGGGAAGTCATCGCTCCGCCGATATGGGCATGAATAAAGCAAACCAGAAGTTTTATCTTTCTGCCCGAAACATCTTCCAAATGGAGTTCGTTGTCCTTTAACCATTCACTTGTTACAAAGGGATGAGGCTCCGGTAAGGTGTTATCCGTTAAAACATCACCAATGTAGGTAGGATGTGTCATAAGTTCAATATCATCTTTGATTTTTCTTTTGTCCATTGAAGCATTAAAATCCTGAACTGAACAAAAATACTCTGTTGTTTCTATTTTTTTACCATTTATTTTAAGCCTTTTAATCATGGCGTTAAATAAATCCTTATATATTCTGAATGGAAGCGAAAACTTTTCAGGGGAAACATTTCTGCTTATTCTTACAGACTTAAATCCGTATTTTTTAAGTAGCTTTCGCACCGGAGTATATACTGAAAAATATGCATGTGTATAGTTGTGCGAATCTGCATGCATAAGAGTAAATCCCATTTCCAGATATTTTTTTATCTGTGCCTCAACCTCGCAATAAATTGCGTGCCTGATATTTTTGTTAAGATATAGCCTTGATTTAAAGGGGATGTGAAAAGTCCCCTTAAAAAAGCCATTCTCATCACACAGATTTGAAAAAGCACATTCTTTTGAAAGCGCTTTTCCCTCAGTCAGATTGATATGCAGACCAACACAGTCAAAGAAATTATTTTCTTTAGAAAGTTCCACTGCTTCCTGTGCGCATGGCATATTGACCATTATTGTTGTACGATTAATGGTCTTATTCTTAAAACATTCAGCAATTGCCATATTCACTTCTTTGCTGTAACCAAAATCATCTGCATTTATAATCAAAACTTTTCACTCCTCTATTTTCGCAATCCTAAAATTTTTCCTGCTATTACACCACTTCGGGGCATAACATAAAATGCAATAAACATTAATCTGCGTTTTAAGGGCATTCCTTTTCTTTTAATCATTTCTTTGAAGTTACGTCTGTACAGTTTCATATATGTACCGTTTACGCAATCGGTATCTCTGTCTTCTTTTTTCAGCCACATCTGTTCGCAATACCTTAAAATTATATCCGTACAGATTTTTTCCTTTGTTTTCATAACCTGAAGTGGCAGATTTTTATCTTCAAAAAACTTAATTCTTTCATCATATGCCTTAAGAAAATCATATCTTCTCGGATTGTTCTTAAGTTTTTTCGCAATCTCAACCATAATTCCTGTGCCATGCTGAAAATAATAATACAAATTTTCGTTTGTAAAAGCCATCTTCCCGGCACTGTATACGGCGCGATAGGTTGTAAATTCGTCTTCATTTAATACGCCCACGGGGAAAAGAATATCTTTAAAAACTTTTACCTTAAACACCTTGGAACATACCTGAGATTTGATTCTGTACCCAAGCAGAGCTTCCTCTGCTGTCATACATTCAACATTAGCATCCACATTGGTTTTCTCAAAAACATCGCTTGAGCCCTTTTCGTAACTGCATTGAGAAAGATTACAACCGTTCTCTTCGCAAAGGGAAATCATTATGCCGGCGTAGTCGGAGTGGATATAGTCATCTGAATCAACGAAGGTTATATAGTCTTCGTCATCCGCAACATCCCGAACGTACATTATCCCTGCATTTCTGGCATCAGAAAGTCCTCCGTTTTCCTTATGTATAACTTTGATATTAGGATATTTATCCGCATATTCGTCGCAAAGTTTCGGACAGTTATCGGGAGAGCCGTCGTCAACCAAAACAATTTCTATATTTTCATAGGTCTGTGCAAGAATTGAATCTGTGCATCTGCCCAAATATTTTTCAACTTTATAAACCGGCACAACAAAAAAGATTTTATTCATAACTATTCTCCTTTTAATGTTATAAGCAAAATTTCCGGAGGATTGAAAAATCTCCTTTTTTTGGGATTTTTATCGCAACCGCCACTTACTATCATGGTTGCGTTTCCATCCTCTTCATAAACCCCATAATCATAGTCGGAAGAGAACGAAATTTTTTTATCTTTGTCTACAATCCCGCCCACAAAAGGAAGTCTTACAACTCCGCCGTGCAAATGGCCGGATAAAATAAGGTCAACCCCCGTATCCTTGATTTGTGGATAGAGGTCTGCTCTGTGGCTTAAAAGTATAGTGAAATAATCTTCCCTTCTGGAAAGCTGATTTTTGATATTGCCACGGATTGCAGCTATTTTTTCATCTGTAACAACATCGTGCCTCGGATCCTGTATCCCCATAAGTACAATGCTTTCGCCGTCTTTTTCAAAACGAACGCTGTCATATTCAAGCATATACACACCATGAGCCCACAGACTTGCTATGATTTCATCATACTTACCACATTGTCTGTCGTGGTTACCGCTTACCGCATAGATAGGAATATTCATTTTTGTTACTTCATCTGCAATTTTTAGAGTGTTTTCAATTGAAGTGTCGGGAAGCTGTACCATATCCCCTGTCATAACAACATAGTCAGGCTTTTCATTTTTGATATGCTCAACAATATCTTCGGAAAAGTCTGCATTGTGAAGGTCTGATATCATCATAATCTTGCATCCGTCAAAGGCGGATGGAATTTCGCTATCCGTATAAGTGTATCGTGTTATGCTAACCTTTTGGTTGGCTTTATCGTTTAAAAACAACAAAAGGAGCAATAACACAACAAATATACCAAAGATAATAAGTATCCATTTTAAGATACGCATTGTGTCATCACTCCTTTCATAAATTCATCAGATTAATTTTTCAGGTTTACCGTATAAATAGCCCTGCTTATAGTCAAACTTCATTTTGTTTGCTATATCGGCCTGAGATTTCTTTTCAATACCGCAGATGCAAGCCTTTATTCCGTTTTCATGACATTTTGCAATAACCTCTGCAAAATACTTGTTCATTTTCTCTTCCGCTTCCTGCATATCGTCATCGGAAGTTGTATAGATATCGGAATGTAGGATATCAAGACTCATTTTGATATAATCAGGCTTAACCGCACTTAAAATTTCCTGGTCCTCTTCAGAATTTTCGAACTTATCAATACAGATTCTGATTCCCATCTCCTCAAGAAGCATAATATCTTCTATAGCAGTTGAAATATCTTTTCCCACAAGTTCAAGACAAATGTTTTCTGCCGGAATATTATATTCGGACAAATTCTTCAAAATGATATCAATTATGGCAAAGTCATTTATCTGGTTATAAGGACAGTTGATGTGTATTACAGGAAGTGGCTTTTTCTTGTCCTTTTTATCCTTAAGGTACATGCAGACATTACCCACTATCCAGTCATTAAGTTGTTTGAAGATTCCGAAATCGGAAGCGCATCTGACAATCTTTACAGGAGACACCATTCCAAACTCCGGACTCTGCCATCTGATAAATACTTCCATATGCTTTTCATCATTTTCATCGGCTGAAACCATAGGCTGATATACCAGATAAAATTCCGAAAAGTCATCCAGATACTGCTGATACATAAGTTGATGAAGTTCATCCATATCGGATGTATCAATAATAATTTTCTCATCTTTATCATCATTCTTAAGAGCATCAACTGTTTCTTTATCAACATTCTTTTTGATTATTTCGATTACAAGAATTACAATAATCGCAAAAGCAAAAGTAAGCATCATAAGGAAAATACAAATAAGAGTAACCGGCTTGTCGGCAGAAACTTCCGGAAGGATAAGATACTCAAGATCCGTATTTACCTGGCTTGTATAAAGCTCTTTGATTGTGGCATTGGCAATGGCACTGTAATGTGTTGAAAGAGCTTCTATTTCTTCCATAATCTTCTCATTTTTCGCAATTAAATCTATCTTTGTTTCTTCAGGAACAGTATCGTTAACATAAGAATCGATTATCATCTGATAGTAGTCAACAGAATGGGCTGCATCTGTTGTAACAACTGCTCTGTTAACATAGTTTAAAACGATGTCGTCATATGTATTGGTATAGTCCTCAAGATCATAGTCCGTTAAAACATCCTGGTCTTTGTTGTTAGTTGCTTCAACATTGTTTTGAACCTGTCTCGCCTGATGATAAAGACCTGACTGTTTATAAGAATCATAGAAGGTAGCTATTTCCACCTTATATTTTTCTGCAATTTCAAAATTAAGCTCATATTCTTCTGTTAAATTCTTAACCTTTGTCTGGTAACTTTTAATTACCATCTCCCTGTCCTTTGCAAGATTTCCTGCACGGACATTACCATAATACTTGGCATACTGAATCTCTCTTAAGTTACTGTATAATTCAGCAAGGTCAGCAAATGTATATCCTGTTGCCAGGGAGCGATATTCAGGATAGTATCCTGCAAGTTCTTCCAGCGAGCTTATAATTTTATCTATGTTGCTGCTCATAGAATCGGCAATTACTATGTAATCCGCATCGGTATCCTTAACAATCTTTGCAAAATCATCTATTGTCTTTTTGTGATAATATTTTGCAAGCAGGAATTCGTCATATTCTTTAACGATATTGCTGAACATCTTAGGACCAAATTCATCACCCAATGATGCATCATAAGTGAACTTCATTTCATATTCTGTGGCAACAACGTCATACTTTTCACCAAGCAATGCCGCAGATTCGCTGACTTCCTTATCAAGCTCTGTTACGACCTTATTTATGGAAATGTTCTGGCGGATTCCTTTTACACTGAGAGTCTCATCGTTTTCCTCAACGCCAAAATTTTCAAGAGCTGCTTTTATGACAACCGGATTCTGTATTTCATAAGGGTCAAGCTTGCTTACTCCGTCAGGAGCAAGACCTTCCTGAGCCTCCGGATGGTTGTACTTAAACCCAAGAGTACAGGTATATGTCTGCGTACTTGATACAACAAATCCGCTTATTACACCAACAACCATTGAAAGCGCAATAATCTGGAGTATGTGCTTTTTAAGAATACGAATTATTTCGGACAACTTTAAAAGTCCCATTTTACTACGCCTCCTTTGCAAGATTTCTTGTTTTAATTGACTCTATAAGTTTCTTTTTCTTGTTAATTTTACGTCTGTCTCTGATTGAAATCGCAAATACCGCGATAACAAAGGCAAAAACAACGCCCAAAAGGAATGCAATTCCCATCTTTACAATAAGGTTTTTGCTTATAAGTTCTTTTGGAGTAATATTTGTGGATATAAACTCTTCATTAACACTTGTATAATATTCTTCAACCACTTCATTGGCAAGAGCTGAAAGTTCTTCATATTCCTTTTTAAATGAATCTATCAACCCGTCGCATTTTACAATAAGTCTTTCGTGTTCTTCCGGAGCCATTACAACATCATCATAAATATCGAGTTCTTTTGAAAAAATGCTGATTTTTGAGTTGTACTCGGAAACACTTTCATTTGATTCATGCTTTTGACGTGATACAGTATCGAAAGCAGTTTTAGGACGTGCCTGATACAGCCCGTATTCGTCGTTCTGGATTACGTTAATAAGGTTTTCCGTGAAGGTCTGGTCATAATTTTTCATTGCATAATCGTTGATTTCTACTTTTGATAATGACTTATTATACTTTACTGTATAGTTTTCAATATTAACGTTAATTTTATTGGAAGTCTGGTTCAAATCCTTTGAAATCCCCGAAGATTCAACAAAGTTGTTTATACCGTCAAGATTGTTGGAAATGAGGAAGTTATATTTACCGCTTAAATCACTAAGAGTAAGACCATACTTTTCAGAAACAAACCCCGGCTGCTTCTTTTCAAGTTCTTTAAGATAAGCAATTATATTGTTTATTTTTGTTTTATAAATGTTTACCTCTTCAGTATAATCGTAGTTACCTACAGCCGATGCATCAGTAATGGTTTTAAATCCATTTATTCCGCCGAGTTTACGGGCAATTTTTGCCTTATTGACATCAATGAGAATCTGTAGAAACTCTTTACTGTCATCAGGGCTGAAAACCTTCTCCACAATGCTTGGGTTTTTATAGTCATGAGGCTGAATAAAAGTAATCTTATATTCATTAGCAACATAACTGAAGTCATTACCCTCGCTTCTTGCAGTAGACACTGAAGACACCGCCGAGCCGTCAAGATAACTGTAAATAAAGAAGTTGTCCCTTATATCATTAACGGTAAAATTCAGATACTTGCCCCTGCTTTGCATAATTTTAAGGGCCTCTTCTAAATTTTCATCACAGGTAAAGTCATAGTATGTAAATCTGCTTCCGTCAGGATATTTTGATTCGGCAATTTCGGGATAATTCAAAACCACATGGGCACGGGATACCGCATATTCCACATATGCATACTTAACAAAATACGCCATAGAAGCAAGAATACCCATTACAAGCATAAAAGCAATCAGTTTTTTAAACTTTGTGGCTCTGCTTTTATATATAACTCTTTTAATAGCATTTTTGCCGCGCTTGATATTACTTTTCAACTGGCTTCGTCTCCTTTTCGGTGTTAACCGTAGTTTTTTCTTTAAAATCATCCTCACCCTCTGCCGCGGATTTTAAGAACATTGTCTTACTTGTAAGCAAGATAATTTTAAAATCCATAAACAATGAGTAGTGGGTTATGTAGAATAAATCATAATATGTTCTGTCATGTATGTAAGTTGAATATCTTCCGTAAACGTGAGAAAGACTGGTAAGACCGGCTTTAACTTCGAATCTGTATTCATAGTTTTCAATTTCTTTTTCAAACTGTTCAACGAAAACCGGACGTTCCGGTCTTGGACCTACTACGCTCATATCGCCTTTTAAGATATTTAATATCTGCGGAAGTTCATCTAATCTGCAGGCTCTCAAAATCTTTCCGATAGGAGTAATTCTCGGATCATCCTTCTCTGCAAATTTAGGACCGCTTAACTTTTCAGCATCGGGAATCATTGTTCTGAACTTATAAATTCCAAACTCCTTTTTGCCCTTGGTAAGTCTTTTCTGACAATAGAAAATCGGACCGGGAGATGTGATTTTTATAGCCAAAGCGATAAAAACCATCGGAATTGCCGCAATAACAAGTCCCACAACGCTTAAAACAATATCAATGGCACGCTTTAAAAATCTTTCTATGCCGGATAAGTTCTTTTTAGGCATATACAAGGTAAGAACATCATCAAATCTAACAATCCTTGCATGTGTTTTACCAACATCTATAAGATTAGGAACAACAAACAAGTCAATGTTAAGTTCCATCGTCTTTTTAACCATTATTGAATATTCCTTTTCCGGAAGACCGTCCAAAATGCAGATTGCATCATATTTTACAAACTGTTCATCAACAAAATCCTGCACCTCTTCATCAGACATACCTTCAATGCTTTCATACCAGGATTCATAATTCTTTAAAACGCCGTATTTTATTCTCTTCATTCTGTTGAAATTTTTAGAAGATGCACCAAGAATCAAAAGCTTTGGCTTGCCTCGCAACTTTGGATTACTTCTTACCTTTTCAAGAATAAGATCCGTTACAAACAGCGCCACAACCTTGCCGATTGCGATAAATCCGTCTGCAACAAACTTATCCGCTGATTTAAAGAAAATAAGGTTTATAAAGGATATAATAACAAATGTATATATATTGGTCAGTATGTTAATAACCGTTTTTTCATAAAGTCCTGAAATAGTGACTGCATACTTTTCCATAATATATAAGAAAAACAAAGTAAGGCATCCGTCAATTGCATACAAAACAATCATGGAACGAAAACCAATAGGTCCTGAAACGGGACAGAAAAATTCTCCCAAAAGCAACACCATAACCAAAACAAAGAAATCCCACATAAAAGAAAATTTACCTTCGTTTCGCATATTACGAGCTTTCACTTTCTTTGGCATATAATCTTTCCTCCTAATTATTTTTTCGAGAACAGTTTTTCTTTAACCATTCTAACAATCTTTGAAACTATTATCGTATAAGGTCTCAGTACACACAAAAACTTTAGTAGCGGCGTACCAATTCCAAGTTTTTTAACCGCTTTTATCATATCTTTGGAAACTCTGCGGTTTGCTTTAAGCTTTTCTTTGCCGCTAAGGCCTTTGCCCGTAAGAGACTCCTCATTTCTGCAATAATGATAAAAGGCTCTGTTTATAAAGTAGTAGGATTCCACCTTGCAGAAAAGTTCGGTGCAAAACTTTAAATCCTCTGCTGTTCTAAGAGTAGGGTCAAACCTGATGTCCTTAATAAGTTCTGTACGGATAAGCTTCATACAAACATGATTCATATTGATTCCCACTGACATTTTATAATAAATCTTTTTAATATGATTTTTGTCAATCGCCGTATCCTCTTTGAATACACCCTTAGGAAGCACCCGTCTTCCGCCTGCATAATCATAGAAGTATCGGCATTGAACCACATCGGCGTTTTCGCTTTCCGCCTTTTCAATCATAACCTCAAGCATATCCTTTTCCCAGAAGTCATCCGAGTCAAGAAACGCAGTATATTTTTCCGAAAGTTTTGTCAGGGCAAAGTTTCTCACTTTGGATACGCCCTGATTTTCTTCCATTTCATAAATAACCATGCGTTCATCCTTTGCCTGATATTCTTTCATAATTTCTATGCTGTTGTCCTTTGATGCGTCATTAACCATAATAGCTTCCCAATATGGGTAAGTCTGCTCCAACAAACTGTCCAGACATCTTCTTAAATATTTCGCCGAATTGTAAACCGGAATTACAATTTGAACCTTTGGTTTGTTCATAATACTAACCTCAATCCGAATGTATTTTGTCATACTTCTTAATTCAGAGTCACAGGTGGCGTTTTTCATATCATAAAACCTAAAAAAGAGCATACTCCACCCATTAAACACTTATTTTTAGTATACTCTTTTTTTCGCTATATGTCAATATTTTCAACGATTATAAGACATCCGGAAATTGCGGTTTTAACGGCTCCTCCGTAATGAAAAATTGTTCATCACTTTAATAACGAAAGATTATCATGCAAATTAAATTACAAAACCCCTGTTCAATATAAAACTGAACAAGGGTTTTAATAATTTGTGATTTTTAGTATCTGCTTTTACCGGACACCTTTGTTGTTATCAATCTACTATTTCCATTCCGACACCGACTGCAATTTCAAGACCTTTTACAATAGATTCCTTGTCTACCCATTCTTCTCTTGTATGAACTCCGTAGTGCATATTTGTACCTATGCACAATGCAGCCACACCAAGGGACAAAGGAATGTTGCAATCTGTAGAACTGCTGCTGAAACTAACCTGTTTTTCTATAACTCTTTCAATTACAGGCACAATTTTTTCTTTAAGCGTTTCCACCCTTGCAGGGTCAATATCGGCACAAGGTCTGTCGCCTACTTTTGTAACCTTAACTTCGGCAATACTGCTGTCTACAGAATCAAAAATTCTTTTGAATTCATTTTCCATATAAGCAAGGCATTCAATATTATCGGAACGGTATTCGCACAAAAACTTTGCATTCTGAGCAATTGTATTTACAGATGTACCGCCCTCAAAAATACCTACATTGTATGTAGTCTTTGTACCCTCTTTTTCAGGTACATTTATTTTATATATTTCATTTATAAGCTGTGAAGCAACGTGTATGGCATTTTTGTTGCCGAAATTACCGAATGAATGTCCGCCCTCAGTCAAAACCTCCACCTCATAACGGTGAGACCCTACACACACATCGGCAACAACATCAAGATTACTGTCAAATGTTACAAACTGACTTACACGACCACTGTAATCTTCAAACAACTTTCGTGTTCCCTTTAAGTTGCCAAGTCCCTCTTCGCAGGAATTACATACAAACATAACTCCCTTTTCGGGAACAATCTTGTTTTCGATAAAATACTTTGCCATAAGCAAAAGCACTACAACGCTTGCAGTATCGTCAGCAACACCGGGAGAATGTATCTTTTCCCCGTCATCGTAATAAGGCATAGGCTCCCTGTCAGGGAAAACAGTGTCCGTATGTGCCGCAAAAACTGTAATTTCATTACTGTTTTCACAGTTAAGCGGAAAAACCACATTAAGCGCTTCGTCAATGTATACACCTTTTGCCCCTATGCTTTCAAGATATTTTTTACAATATTCTGCCCTTTCATGTTCAAAATGTGATGGTGCAGGAATGTTACATAATTCCTTTAACAGTTTAAATATTTCTTCCCTGCTGTTTTCCGAAAATTGTTTTATTTCCTGAGTATTCATAATATTCTCCTTTTATTTGAATTCGCTTTCTCCAACATATTTAACATAGTATTCTTCATAAGTTATACCCTGTTCCCATATAACCTTAGCAACATCTGTACCCACATATCTGTAATGCCACGGCTCGTAGGAATAACCTGTAATCCACTCCTTGCCCTTGGGATATCTTAAAATAAAGCCGTATTCGTGGGCATGTGCCTGCAACCACTTAAATTCGGGAGTATATTCAAAAATCCCCTTAGTATTACCTATGTCAACAGCCAATCCTGTCTGATGTTCGGAATGTCCCGGTCTTGCGGTGTAATTATCCGCATTGATTCTGCCGGTAGTAGCCAGTCTGTTGTTATACAGATTTCTCTGATAATTTTCCGTTCTGTAGGCAGAAACAATATACATAGAAAGCCCCTGCGCCTTTGCGGCATTCGCCATTTTCTTGTAGTTTTCGTAAGCAATGCTTGTAAGCAGATACTGCTTTCCGTCATTAGAACGATATGCTCTGTCCACTTCCACCAAACCTGCCTGTTCAAAACCTTCAGGCAACTTGTTGCATTTGTTAACCAAAACCGTAAGATCATATGGATTAACTATAATATCAAAACTTTCATAAAAAGGAATATCAAGCCCCATATTTACGGTGTCAATAACATCCTGCATACTGCAGTCGGGCTTTTTAACATGATAATTTATGTATCTTGTAAATCTTTCGGGATAAAAGCCTTTGTTTTTGCTACAGTCAAGTACATCCTGAATAATCTTGTTGTAATCACTGTTAAAAAGGTATTTTTGTATGTTCATCTTCTGATTGTCATACACAATACCGTCAGGATATAGAGTTTCCTCCAACAATTCCAAAGGAATGTATGTTACATCATTGTGCAGAACAGACGGTTTTTCAAGTACCTTTTCCACACCGTTAAACACCACCTTGTTACTGCCTGCATAGTGGTATATCACATCACCGTCACGGGATAAAGCCAAAATCTGTCCGTCACGACTTCTGTAAAATATCTGTGCACCCATTTTTTCAAAAACTTTTCTGAAGGGTAGGTATAATGTATCATTGTAAGATAATGTTTCTCCGTTTACATCTGCTCCGTTAAAGGCAACGGAATACCCTTGTGCATTAACGTCCTCACTTGCAAAAGTCGGCACAGATGTCAACAACACAAAACATAAAACAATTAAAGATAATAATCTTTTCAAAAATCTCACTCCAATTTTATTTATTAAATCATATAACACAACATTTTTATTTTATCACAACACATAAAACATTTCAACATATTTCCAAAAGATAAACAGTTTTCACATATTTTGTCATATCTTGTAAAAATTTGTAGATGAAAAAGTGTTGAAATTTGTAATATAATTTGTTATAATGATTATGCTACATTTTTTAATTAATTAAAGAATCAATATATGTAAATAATCGGACTCTCAAGAGGTACGCTATTATAAAAAGCGTACACTTTGTTTCGTCATACTCTTGAGTGTTTTTTAGCATTTATTGATGTTTGATTAAAAAGTGTAGCAACTTAGAAACAGAGTCACTGCGTTTTTTGCGTAGTCTCTGTTTTGAGACTACGCTTTTTATTTTATAAGGAGGAATTAAAATGAATATAACAACAGAAATGTATACAAAACTATTTAATGAACTTACAGATATTATGAACGATTTGGAAAATATAAAAGAAAGGATTAAAAAAGTACAAAAAGAAACAGAAGAAATTTATATAAATAACGAAGCATAAAAAAACGAGGGAATCCGTAGAAAATACGAATTCCCTTTTTTATTCAAAGGAATGCAGAGCATTCCCACCATAATTATTAATTATTAATTAAACCCCAAATTTCCCCATATTACAAAATCCCTTTCACAATTTACTGTGTAAACATCAAAATCGGCAAACTAATCAAAGGCGAGTCTGTGTTTTAATTAACCAAACATCCATTCCAACACATACTGTATGTATTCATCCCAGAATCCCCAACCATGTATGCCGGCTGATTCACGGTAAGTAAAATCATAATCAAGCTGTTCAAAATGCTCTTTTAGTCTTATATTTGAATCATACAAAAAGTCTTCCGTTCCTACACCCATAAAAATTCTGGGCTTTAGTGTATTGGCATTTGTCTTTTCGGCAAGGCAAAATAAATCGTCATCATCGGGAATATTAACTTCTTCCCCATATACAGGCACAAGAACATCTTTAAACATACCATCCCTGATATCTGCAACAGACGATAAGCCTGCAACTGCACAATACTTTTCAGGTTTTTTCAAAGCTGATTTAAGTGCTCCGTAACCACCCATGGAAATACCTGCTATATAAGTGTCCTCTCTTTTATCTGAAACTTTCAAAAATTCACTTATAACACCCGGAAGTTCCTCGGTTATATAAGAAAAATATTTCATACCATACTTCATATCTGTATAAAAACTTCTTGCCCCACACGGCATAACTACACAAACACCGTAATCAGCAGCATATCTTTCAATGGATGTTCTTCGCATCCAAATGGTATGATCGTCACTTAACCCGTGCAGTAAATACAAGCATTTGTACTCTTTGTCTTCACTTTTTCCACTGATTCCGATTTCCCCTTTTGTAGACTTTTGAGGAATAACAACATATACTTCTGTCTGCATTCCCAATGACTGGCTAAAAAATTTCAATTCCATAAGTGCCATAACCATTTATCTCCTTGTATTCAAATTTCTTATTTCCAACTACTGCAACATATGTAAATATGGTAGAACGGATTCATTTTACAATTTCCCAAAATCGTTAATCATCAGCCTATTGAAAGTTGACTTACTTTTTCACAAATTATAGGTGATGAATCTTTAATGTCAATATTGCCTTCTGTGGTATATGCTATTTTTGCATTGTCATAGCCCGAAATGTCCACATTTTCGAAAATAATGTCGCGGAAGTGCATTGCCTCGGCAACGGCCTTGTCACCTGCACCGTCTCTTGCCGAAATTTTGCAGTCTTTCATTTTAAAGGTAAGAGGTTCACCCTCGGGGCAACTGATGTTTATAGGCATACATACGCCGTCGAAAACGCAATTTTCAAACATAATGTTGTCAAGAGCTATGTTGCATGTCCATATATGACCATACGGCTGTGAAAAGACAGCATCAACATTTTTAAATCTGCAATTTCTGACAAGAATATTACCGGGAGTTTTTCTGATTTGCGCACGATAATCGCAGTAATAAAGAAAAGCATTGCGGCAATTATAACGGCAAGTTTCGTCAGTTTTAGTTCTTGCCTTTTTCTTCTCCGGAGAAAGATTCCCACGGAAGCCGTATGTATTTGGCGCTTCGGCTGTACAGTTCTCAACCAAAACATCCGTACCGCCAAAACGCAGTGCACTGCAGGATGAGTTTAACACCGAATTTTTAACAACAACATTGATATTATCAAATCCTGCAATTGCATCATCACCCGTACGGAAAACACAATCTTCAACAACAACGTCATCACAGGTTCTCACATCAAAACCATCGTGACCGCCAAGTACGGTTATTGCTTTGACATGAATATTACGGCTGTTCTGAATTGCATGTGCCCAGTTGGCTGAGTCTATGATAGTGTAACCCGAAAGTGTAATGTTTTCGCAGTACCACATATTTATTGCGTGAGGTCCGCGATAATTTTCTTCACCTGTTTCGTCATAACAGTTCTGACCGTCTATAAATGAATCTTTCTCACCGATAATTGCAATGTTCTTTGCTCTTATAGCGCGGATTATGGCGTTGTTCCAACTGCTGTATGGCATTACAGAGCGTTTGCCGTGAGCCTGAGGCATAACTGTCGAAACTGTTTCTTCACGTTCCTCCATGCTTATAGGCTCAATTTCATCATCAAGATATGCAAAATAATCTTCAGGATTTGTACTTCCTGCAAGAGTTGCACCTTCCAGAAGATGTAATGTAACATTTGAACGCAAGCGAATTCCTCCAACGAGAAAGCGTCCACTCGGTACTACAACCTCACCGCCACCTGCCAGAAAACAAGTGTCAATGGCTTTCTGAATTTTCTTTGTGCAAAGGCTTCCATCTGCTTTTGCCCCGAAATCAATAATATTATACAACATATACTACCTCTCCTTTTTGTTATATTGTTATATTGTTTTATTGTTATATTGTTATATTGTTATATTGTTTTATTGTTATATTGTTTTATTGTTTTATTGTTTGTATTTTTCTTGTAACGCGTGTCAAGTCAGGAGAATAGTGAATATTAGGACCTACTGTTTTTTCCTGACATTTTTCATCAGAACCCGCAGGAATATTAGATTTTCCTGCCCGATATGTAAATATTTATTATCGGCAAACTAATCTTTTAAATTGTATGGACTTGACACTAAATGAATACATTTACGCTTTTGGTTGCATTATCGGTCTTATTCCTTCAGGCAGACCACATACATATCCGTCACCTATTTTTTCTTTATGTTCATTTTTAGCTTTTTCTACCAGTGCATGGTTTTCAAAAAGACGGATTAATGTTCCTGCAACTGCCTTTCCCGCGTAAAGCATAGCTTTTTTTGCATATGTACTCTTACATTGAGACACAGACTGCCAGCT